>NZ_JBIAMJ010000002.1:46824-567436 GCF_042874035.1 Streptomyces sp. NPDC004284
CGGCGCCCCCCCCCCCCCCCGCGGGGGGCGGCCCCCCCCCCCCCCCCCCCGCCCGCGCCGGCGGCCCCGCCCGCCCCCCCCCCCCCCCCCCCCCCCCCCCCCCCCCCCCCCACCACGGCGGGGCGCGGCGCACCGCCCTCGTCACCTCCCCGAAACACGCCGGTGTGAAGCTCGGCCCATGACTGCTGCACGCATCGAGGAGAACCGCTCCCACCCCCGCCTCCCCGACCTGCTCGGCGCCTACCACCTGGCCAACCAGGCCGAGCAGGGGAAGGCCGTGGCGAGCGTCGCCGAGCTCGCGGACGTATACCGCGCGGAGGCCGAGGACCCGGCCGCCGCGTTCGCCGCGGACACCGTTCTGCTCGCGACCCCGCCGGGCGCGGACGAGCCGGCCGGCTGTGTCGTCCTCAAGGCCCCCCGTGAGGGGCGGGCGCCTGAGATCAAGCGGCTCTGGGTGACGCCCGAGGCGCGGCGGAAGGGCCTCGCGCAGGCCCTCATGGCCGAGGCCCTCCGCCGGGCCGGGGCGTCCGGGGCGCCCGTCGTGCGCCTGACCGTGTGGGCCTGGCGGGAGGAGCCGCTCGCGCTCTACCGGAGCCTCGGGTTCGAGAGCGCGGAGTCGTGGGACGACCGTGCGGACCTGCTGTGTCTGGAGAAGCCGCTCGACGTCGTCGAGCGGCTGTCGCCCGAAGCCGTACGGGCGCACGCCGCGGCCGGGCTCGCCGGACTCCTCGTGGACGCCGTGGACGGAGGGGCCTCCGTCGGCTTCCTGGCACCCCTGGAGACCGCCGAGGCGGCCGCGTGGTGGCTCCGTGTCGCCGAGGAGGCCGCGGAGGGCGTACGGGACGTCTGGGCCGCCCGCGGCGCCGACGGGCGGCTCACCGGCGTCGTCACCCTCGTCCGCACCGGCGCGGCCAACGGCCGGCACCGCGGCGAGATCGCCCGGCTCCTCGTCCACCGCTCCGCCCGTGGCCGGGGCCTCGGCTCCCGCCTGCTCGCCACGGTCGAGGCCCACGCCGCCGCCACCGGGCTGCGGCTGCTCGTCCTGGACACCCAGACCGGCAGCCCGGCCGAGCGCCTCTACCGGGGCGCGGGCTGGACCTCCGCCGGGACGATCCCGGACTACGCCGCCGACCCCGGCGGCACGCTCCGCGCCACCACGCTCTACTACAAGCGCCTCGGCTAGGGCACGCGAAAGGGCCCGGGAGGCGATTCGCCTCCCGGGCCCTTCGTACGCCGTCCGCTACGGCAGTTGTGCCGTCCGCGCCTCCCGGCTCTCACGCCGGTTGTCGCGGAAGGTGTTCACCCGGCGGGCCGTCGCGAAGAGGGGGATCACGGCGCCCAGCACGACCTGGAGCGCGCAGCCGGTCTGGAGCAGGATCTGTCCGCCCGGCGCGTCGAACGCCCACGCGGCCAGCATCGCCATCGCTCCGACGATCCAGCTGAGCATGGCCGCCGCGAGGACACCCCGCGGCTTCGGGTACTCCACCCGGCTCACCATCAGCCACGCCGTGCCGATGATCGCGAGCAGGGTCGGGATGAACGGCAGCTCGAGCAGGATGATCGAGACGACCGTCAGCGCTCCGAAGGGGCTCGGCATGCCCTGGAACATGCCGTCCTTCATCGTCACGCAGGAGAAGCGGGCCAGCCGCAGGACGACTGCCAGCAACACCACGATCGCGGCCACGGCCGAGACCTTCTGCTGCGCGTCGTCCGCGACCATGCCGTACACGAGCACGAAGTAGGCCGGGGCCAGACCGAAGCTGATCAGGTCCGACAGGTTGTCGAGCTCGGCACCCATCGGCGAGCTGCGGAGCTTGCGCGCCACGATGCCGTCGAAGAGGTCGAAGATCGCCGCGGCCAGCATCAGGATCACGGCGGTGGCGGCGCTGTTGCGCGCCATGCCGGTCTCGCTGCTGCCGGTGAGGTGCGGGATGAGAATGCCGGTGGTGGTGAAGTACACCGCCATGAAGCCGCACGTGGCGTTACCGAGCGTGAGGGCGTCCGCTATGGACAGCCTCAGCGACAGCGGCATCTCCTCGGCTTCTTCGGCCGCCTCCGCCTCGGCGTCGGCGACCCAGTCGGCGGCTCGTGTGTCGGGATCAATCACGGTCAATGCGAGTCACCCCCGCTGTGGTGGCCTGGCCGACCTCGACGGCGACCTCGACACCCTCGGGGAGGTAGATGTCGACGCGCGAGCCGAAGCGGATCAGACCGATACGGTCACCCTGCTCGACCTTCGTCCCCTGCGGGATGTACGGCACGATCCGCCGGGCGACGGCGCCCGCGATCTGGACCATCTCGATGTCGCCGAGCTCGGTGTCGAAGTGCCAGACAACGCGCTCGTTGTTCTCGCTCTCCTTGTTGAACGCCGGGACGAACCCACCGGGGACGTGCTCCACGGACGTCACCGTGCCGGCCAGCGGCGCGCGGTTGACGTGGACGTTCAGCGGGCTCATGAAGATGGCGACCCGGGTCCGTCCGTCCTTCCACGGCATGATGCTCTGCACCACACCGTCGGCGGGGGAGATGACCCGGCCCTGAGCGATCTCACGCTCGGGGTCGCGGAAGAACCACAGCATGCCGGCCGCGAGCGCGGTGGTCGGCACGGCGATGGCCGCGGCGCGCCTCGACCTGCGGGAGCGCGCGAGGCTGAGTGCCGCGGTGGCGACGGTCGGCAGAAGCCACGGCGATGCTCCGCGAGCGATGCGAGCGCCCTTGAGGCTGTCGCGATGTGCAGAGGTTCGACTGTCGGGCATGGATGACCTTCGTAGCGGATGATGCCGCACTGGCAACGGGGGACGGCGGCTTTCCGGCGATGCTATCGGTTGCGGGGCGCAACTGGGCAAGCCAGGAACCGAGTCGACGGCCGGAAGACGAACACAGGGTGTGATCTTCTTCGCGGCCGAACCGACTCAAAAGCGACAATCAACCCTGGAATCGGTACTCCTCGAGCAGCCGACGACCAATGATCATTTTCTGGATCTCGGCGGTACCTTCACCGATGAGCAGCATCGGGGCCTCGCGGTAGAGGCGCTCGATCTCGTACTCCTTCGAGAACCCGTATCCACCGTGGATGCGGAAGGCATCCTCCACGACCTCCTTGCAGTACTCGGAGGCGAGGTACTTCGCCATCCCTGCTTCGAGGTCGTTTCGTTCCCCGGAGTCCTTTTTGCGTGCTGCATTCACCATCATGGCATGGGCGGCCTCGACCTTGGTAGCCATCTCGGCCAGCTTGAACTGAATCGCCTGGTGCTGGGCGATCGCCTTGCCGAAAGTGTGACGTTGCTGGGCATAAGAGACACCCAGTTCGAAAGCACGCTGCGCGACGCCACAACCACGGGCCGCCACGTTCACGCGGCCGACCTCGACGCCGTCCATCATTTGGTAAAACCCTCGGCCGGTGACCCCGCCGAGCACGCGATTGGCCGGAATGCGCAGTCCGTCCATGATGAGTTCGGTCGTGTCTACGCCCTTGTACCCCATCTTGTCGATCTTGCCGGGAATCGTGAGGCCGGGGCGGACCTCTCCGAAGCCGGCCTCCTTCTCGACGAGGAAGGTCGTCATCGACTTGTGGGGGGCCGTGCCCTCGGGGTGTCCTTCGTCACTTCGGACGAGGACGGCCACCAGCGTCGACGTGCCGCCGTTCGTCAGCCACATCTTCTGGCCGTTGAGGACGTACTCGTCGCCGTCCTTGACCGCCTTCGAGGTGATCGCCGACACGTCCGAGCCGAGGCCCGGCTCCGACATCGAGAAGGCGCCGCGCGTCTCGCCGGCCGCCATCCGCGGAAGGAAGTACTCCTTCTGCTCCTGGGTGCCGTGCTGCTTGAGCATGTACGCCACGATGAAGTGCGTGTTGATGATGCCGGAGACCGACATCCAGCCGCGGGCGATCTCCTCCACGCACAGCGCGTAGGTGAGCAGCGACTCGCCCAGGCCCCCGTACTCCTCGGGGATCATCAGGCCGAAGACGCCGAGCTCCTTGAGCCCGTCGACGATCTGCTGCGGGTACTCGTCGCGGTGCTCCAGCTCCGTCGCGACCGGGATGATCTCCTTGTCGACGAAGTCCCGGACGGTGGCGAGGATCTCCTGCTGGACATCGGTCAGACCGTGGGTCTGGGCGAGTCGCGCCATGACTTACTTCCCCTGTTCCTTCAGCTCGGGACGGCCGGGCTGCTCGCCGCCGCGCTCCTTGATGTACGTCTCGGTGGGGACCATCACCTTGCGGCGGAAGACGCAGACGAGGGTGCCGTCCTGCTTGTAGCCCTTGGTCTCGACGTAGACGATGCCGCGGTCGTTCTTCGACTTCGACGGGGTCTTGTCGAGGACCGTCGTCTCGCCGTAGATCGTGTCGCCGTGGAAGGTCGGCGCCACGTGCCGCAGCGATTCGATCTCCAGGTTGGCGATGGCCTTTCCGGAGACGTCCGGCACGGACATGCCCAGCAGCAGCGAGTAGATGTAGTTGCCGACGACGACGTTCTTGCCGAAGTCCGTCGTGTTCTCGGCGTAATTCACATCCATGTGCAGCGGATGGTGGTTCATCGTGAGCAGACAGAAGAGGTGGTCGTCGTACTCGGTGACCGTCTTTCCGGGCCAGTGCTTGTAGACGGCACCGACTTCGAACTCTTCGTAGGTACGGCCGAACTGCATCGCTCTCAGGCCTCCGGGATCTCGAACTTGCTGGTGCGCTGCATGCCGGCGGCGCGGCCCTTGCCGGAGATGACCAGGGCCATCTTGCGGGAGGCCTCGTCGATCATCTCGTCGCCGAGCATCGCGGAGCCCTTCTTCCCGCCGGCCTCGGACGTGTAGTAGTCGTACGCGTCGAGGATCAGCTCGGCGTGGTCGTAGTCCTCCTGCGAGGGCGAGAAGATCTCGTTCGCGGCGGCGACCTGGTCCGGGTGCAGCACCCACTTGCCGTCGAAGCCCAGGGCGGCGGCGCGCTGCGCGACCGCGCGGTAGCCCTCCTGGTTGCGGATCTGCAGGTAGGGGCCGTCGATCGCCTGGAGGTTGTTGGCGCGGGCCGCCATCAGGATGCTCATCAGGATGTGGTGGTACGCGTCCGCCGGGTAGCCGGGCGGCTGCTCGCCGACGACGAGGGACTTCATGTTGATGGAGGCCATGAAGTCGGCCGGGCCGAAGATGATCGTCTCGACGCGCTGGGAGGCCTGCGCGATCGCGTTGACGTTGGTCAGGCCCTGGGCGTTCTCGATCTGCGCCTCGATGCCGATCTTGCCGACCTCGAAGCCCATCGTCTTCTCGATCTGCGTCAGCAGCAGGTCGAGGGCGACGATCTGCTGGGCGTCCTGGACCTTCGGCAGCATGATGCAGTCGAGGTTCTGGCCGGCGCCCTCGACGACCGTGACGACGTCGCGGTAGGTCCAGTGGGTCGTCCAGTCGTTGACGCGGACCACGCGGGTCTTGCCGGTCCAGTCGCCCTCGTTCAGGAACTTCACGATGGTGTGCCGGGCCTCGGGCTTGGCCAGCGGGGCGCACGCGTCCTCCAGGTCCAGGAAGACCTGGTCGGCCGCGAGGCCCTGGGCCTTCTCCAGGAAGCGCGGGTTGGAGCCGGGCACCGCCAGGCAGGAGCGGCGGGGGCGGAGCCGGTTCACAGGGCTGGTCATGCGAGGACCTCCGTACTTTCAAGGGGGCTGAGCTTGTTCGCTGTCCGGATCTCGTCGACGATACGGCCGATGATCTCCGTGATACCGAAGTCCTTCGGTGTGAAGACGGCGGCGACACCCGCGCGCTTCAGTTCTGCGGCGTCGGCGTTCGGGATGATTCCGCCGACGATGACGGGAATGTCCGGGGCGCTCGCCTCACGGAGGCGGTCGAGCACGTCCGGGACCAGCGCGGAATGCGAGCCGGAGAGGATCGACAGTCCCACGCAGTGCACATCCTCCGCCAGGGCGGCGTCGACGATCTGCTCGGGGGTCAGCCGGATGCCCTGGTAGACCACCTCGAAACCGGCGTCACGCGCGCGCACGGCGATCTGCTCGGCCCCGTTGGAGTGCCCGTCCAGGCCCGGCTTGCCGACCAGCAGGCGCAGCCGGCCGACGTTCATCTCCTCGGCGGTCCGCGCCACCTTCTCGCGGACGAGCGCGAGCGGCGTGCCCGCCTCGGCCGTCACGGCGACCGGGGCGGAGGAGACGCCCGTCGGGGCGCGGAACTCGCCGAACACCTCGCGCAGGGCCCCGGCCCACTCGCCGGTGGTGACACCGGCGCGGGCGCACTCCAGGGTGGCCTCCATGAGGTTCTCCGTGCCCCGGGCGGCCTCCTTGAGGCGCTCCAGGGCCTGCTGGGTGGTGGGGAAGACGAACGGGTCGCCGTTGCCCTGCCGGTCGGTGGACTCCTGCCGCTCGGCGCGCCAGCGGCCGACGGCGTCGACCACCCGGGCCTCGACCGCCGGGTCCACCGTCATGATCGCGGTGTCCAGGTCGGCGGTGAGGGGGTTCTCCTCGGTCGACTGGAAGATGTTGACGCCGACGATCTTGTCCTCGCCGGCCTCGATCCGGGCGCGCCGCTCGGCGTGCGAGGAGACCAGCTGCGACTTGAGGTAGCCGGACTCGACGGCGGCCATCGCGCCGCCCATCTCCTGGATCCGGTCGATCTCGGCCAGGCACTCCCCGACGAGGGCGTCCACCTTGGCCTCGATGACGTGCGAGCCGGCGAAGATGTCCTCGTACTCCAGCAGGTCGGACTCGTGGGCGAGCACCTGCTGGATGCGGAGCGACCACTGCTGGTCCCAGGGCCGGGGGAGGCCGAGGGCCTCGTTCCAGGCGGGGAGCTGCACGGCACGCGCGCGTGCGTCCTTGGAGAGGGTGACGGCCAGCATCTCCAGGACGATCCGCTGGACGTTGTTCTCCGGCTGCGCCTCGGTCAGGCCGAGCGAGTTGACCTGGACGCCGTAGCGGAACCGGCGCTGCTTGGCGTTCTCGATGCCGTACCGCTCCAGCGTGATCTTGTCCCAGATGCGGCCGAAGGCGCGCATCTTGCACATCTCCTCGATGAAGCGGACGCCCGCGTTCACGAAGAAGGAGATGCGGGCGACGACCTCGCCGAACCGCTCCTCGGGGACCTGCCCCGAGTCGCGGACCGAGTCGAGGACGGCGATCGCGGTGGCCATCGCGTACGAGATCTCCTGGACCGGCGTGGCCCCGGCCTCCTGCAGGTGGTAGCTGCAGATGTTGATCGGGTTCCACTTGGGGATGTGGTTGACCGTGTACGCGATCATGTCCGTCGTGAGGCGGAGCGAGGGGCCGGGCGGGAAGACGTGCGTCCCGCGCGACAGGTACTCCTTCACGATGTCGTTCTGGGTGGTGCCCTGGAGCTGGGTGATGTCCGCACCCTGCTCCTCGGCGGCCACCTGGTAGAGCGCCAGCAGCCACATGGCGGTGGCGTTGATGGTCATCGAGGTGTTCATCTGCTCCAGGGGGATGTCCTGGAACAGCCGGCGCATGTCACCGAGGTGCGAGACGGGGACGCCGACCCGGCCGACCTCGCCGCGGGCGAGGATGTGGTCGGGGTCGTACCCGGTCTGCGTCGGCAGGTCGAACGCGACCGAGAGGCCGGTCTGACCCTTGGCGAGGTTGCGCCGGTACAGCTCGTTGGACGCCTCGGCGGTCGAGTGACCGGCGTACGTCCGCATGAGCCACGGCCGGTCCTTCTGGCGCTCAGTCATCTTCGGGACCTCAGACGTTCCGGAAGCGGTTGATGGCGTCGATGTGCTGGGCCCGGAGCTCCGGGTCGCTGACGCCCAGGCCCTCCTGCGGCGCGAGCGCGAGGACGCCGACCTTGCCCTGGTGCAGGTTGCGGTGGACGTCGTAGGCGGCCTGGCCGGTCTCCTCCAGGGAGTAGACCTTCGACAGGGTGGGGTGGATCTTGCCCTTGGCGATCAGGCGGTTGGCCTCCCAGGCCTCGCGGTAGTTGGCGAAGTGCGAGCCGACGATCCGCTTCAGCGACATCCACAGGTAGCGGTTGTCGTACTGGTGCATGTAGCCCGAGGTCGAGGCGCAGGTGGTGATGGTGCCGCCCTTGCGGGTGACGTACACGGAGGCGCCGAAGGTCTCGCGGCCCGGGTGCTCGAAGACGATGTCGATGTCCTCGCCGCCGGTCAGCTCGCGGATCTTGGAGCCGAAGCGCTTCCACTCGCGCGGGTCCTGGGTGTTCTCGTCCTTCCAGAACTTGTAGCCCTCGGCGTTGCGGTCGATGACCGCGTCGGCGCCCATGGCCCGGCAGATGTCGGCCTTCTCCGGGGAGGAGACGACACAGATCGGGTTGGCGCCGCCGGCCAGGGCGAACTGCGTGGCGTACGAGCCGAGCCCGCCGCTCGCGCCCCAGATGAGGACGTTGTCGCCCTGCTTCATGCCGGCGCCGTTGCGGGAGACCAGCTGGCGGTAGGCGGTGGAGTTGACGAGGCCGGGCGCCGCCGCCTCCTCCCAGCTGAGGTGCTTCGGCTTCGGCATCAGCTGGTTCGACTTGACGAGCGCGATCTCCGCGAGGCCGCCGAAGTTGGTCTCGAAGCCCCAGATGCGCTGCTCGGGGTCGAGCATCGTGTCGTTGTGGCCGTCGGACGACTCCAGCTCGACCGACAGGCAGTGCGCGACGACCTCGTCGCCCGGGGTCCAGGCGTTGACGCCCGGGCCGGTGCGGAGCACGACGCCCGCGAGGTCGGAGCCGATGACGTGGTACGGCAGGTCGTGGCGCTTGGTCAGCTCGGAGAGCCGGCCGTAGCGCTCCAGGAAGCCGAAGGTCGAGACGGGCTCGAAGATCGAGGTCCAGACCGAGTTGTAGTTCACGGAGCTGGCCATGACGGCGACCAGGGCCTCGCCCGGTCCGAGCTCGGGGAGCGCGACCTCGTCCAGGTGGAGCGACTTGCGCGGGTCCTTGTCGCGGCTGGCGAGCCCGGCGAACATCTCCTGCTCGTCCTTGTGGACGGTGACGGCACGGTACGACTCGGGGAGCGGGATGTTCGCGAAGTCGGCGGACGTGGCGTCCTGCGACTGGATCGCGGCCAGGATTTCCTTCACGGGTTGCCTCCGGCGGTGAGCGTCCTGAGGGAGGGACGCCTGAGGGTTACGGCGGGGGGTGCTGCTGTGGAGGTGTGCCGTCGGTTCGGCTGGGTGGTGCGGTGGCGGCGCTGTGGTGGAGCGCGAGGGTGCCTGTGACGCAGGCGTCCGGGCGCACGGGCCGTTGGCCGGTGGGGACAGCCGGCGAACGAGGTGATCTCTGCTCGCCGGCCGCCCGGACGAGATCAACGTATGGCACGCCGTGTCACCTGACAAGGCACTGCGTGCCAACAATTTCTCTCAGATGCGATCTGGTCGTCTCGGATGAGCGATGATCGATCGAAATGGCCCGTGAGCTGCGGGAACGCAAAGAGGGCCGCCCCCGGAAATCCGGGGACGGCCCTCCTCGCCGAGCGGTGTCAGGCCCCCTTGAGGGCCTGCTGGATGGTCCTCATGACCTCTTCGAGCGGAGCGTCCGTACGCGCCACGGCGACCACGACGTCGCCCGTCGTGGACGCGGTCGCGGCGGCCGGCTCCGGGGCCGGTTCGGCCGGTGCGGCGGCGGTGCTCCCGGCGGGCGCCGGGCGGGCGCCTATGCCCGAGCCGAAGGTCTCCCGGACGATCGCGAAGGCGTGGTCGAGCTGGGCCTCCACGTCGCCCTGGCCGCCCGCGCGCAGCCAGCGGCGCAGCACGTGGTTGTGGGCGGTGACGACCGCGGAGGCGGCCACCTCGGCGAGCAGCGGGTCGTCGTTGCCGTCGTGGTGGTCCCGCTCGTCGAAGTGCCCGAGGAGATAGCGGGTGAAGAGCCGCTCGTAGCGGGCCACCGAGGCGATCTCCCGCTCCCGCAGGGTCGGCACCTCACGGGTGAGCCGGTAGCGCTCCACGGAGACCGCGGGGGACCCCGCGTACATCTTCATGACTTCCTTGATGCCCCGGCACACCGTGTCGAGCGGGTGCTCGTGCGGCGGGGCGGCGTTGAGCACCGCCTCCGCCCGGACGAGCGTGTCGTCGTGGTCCGGGAAGATCGCCTCTTCCTTGGACCGGAAGTGCCGGAAGAACGTCCGCCGCGCGACCCCGGCCGTGGCCGCGATCTCGTCGACGGTCGTCGCCTCGTACCCCTTGGTCGCGAAGAGCTCCATCGCGGCGGCGGCCAGCTCCCGGCGCATCTTGAGCCGCTGAGCGGCGGCACGGGTGCCCGCCGCGCTCTCCGGAGCGTCGGACGGGGACGTGGCACGGGGTGTCTTCGCGGCCTTGGGCATGGTCCGAACGTACTGCATCGGAGTGGGAGTGTGCCCAGGTGGGGGCGGCGAGGCCCCCGGGGCGCCGAGGGCGCCCGGGGGACTCAGCAGACCGCCCCAGCCGGCGGTGCGGGGCTCAGCGTCGGGCATATTCGCGGAAGCCGCGACCCGTCTTGCGGCCCAGGCAGCCCGCCGCCACCAGGTGCTCCAGGAGCGGGGCGGGGGCGAGGCCCGGGTCGCGGAACTCCCGGTGCAGCACCTGCTCGATCGCGAGCGAGACGTCCAGGCCGACCACGTCGAGCAGCTCGAACGGGCCCATCGGGTAGCCGCCGCCCAGCTTCATGGCCGCGTCGATGTCGTCCAGGGTCGCGTAGTGCTCCTGGACCATCTTGATCGCGTTGTTCAGGTACGGGAAGAGCAGCGCGTTCACGATGAAGCCGGCGCGGTCGCCGCAGTCCACCGGGTGCTTCCTGATCTTCGCGGTGACCTCGCGGACGGTGGCGTGGACGTCGTCCCCGGTCAGGACCGTGCGGACGATCTCGACCAGCTTCATCGCCGGCGCCGGGTTGAAGAAGTGCATCCCGATGACGTCCTGCGGGCGCGTGGTGGCGCGGGCGCAGGCGATGACCGGCAGCGAGGAGGTCGTGGTGGCGAGCACCGCGCCCGGCTTGCAGATCTTGTCGAGCCGTCCGAACAGCTCCTGCTTGACCGCGAGGTCCTCGGCGACCGCCTCGACTGCCAGGTCGACCTCGGCGAAGGCGTCGAGCGAGCCCGCCGGGGTGATCAGGGCGAGCGTCTCGTCGCGGGCCTCGCCCGTCATCCGGCCCTTGTCGACCGAGCGGCCCAGGGACTTGGCGATCCGGGCCTTCGCGGCGTCCGCCTTCTCCTGGGAGCGGGCGGCGAGCACGACCGCGTACCCGGCCTTGGCGAAGACCTCGGCGATGCCGGAGGCCATGGTGCCCGAGCCGGCGACGCCGACCGAGCGGACCTCGCGGCCGCCGCCGGCCTCGGCGGAGGCGAGCGGGGTCAGCGCGTCGCGCACGACCTCGCCGGAGCCCGGCGCCTCGTACGTGTAGAAGCCGCGGCCCGCCTTGCGGCCGGTCAGACCGGCCTCGCTGAGCTGCTTGAGGATCGGGGCGGGGGCGTGCAGCCGGTCGTGCGAGGCGGCGTACATGGCCTCCAGGACCGTACGGGCCGTGTCGACGCCGATCAGGTCGAGCAGCGCCAGCGGGCCCATCGGCAGGCCGCAGCCCAGCTTCATCGCCGCGTCGATGTCCTCGCGGGAGGCGTACTTGGCCTCGTACATGGCGGCGGCCTGGTTCAGGTAGCCGAAGAGCAGCCCGTCCGCGATGAAGCCGGCCCGGTCGCCGACCGCCACCGGCTCCTTGCCGAGGTCCTGGGCGAGCCGGGTGACGGCGTCCACGGCCCGCGGGTCGGTCAGCACGGAGGAGACCACCTCGACCAGCTTCATGGCCTGGACCGGGTTGAAGAAGTGCAGACCGAGGACCCGCTCGGGGTGCGCCGAGTCGGCGGCGAGCCGGGTCACGGAGAGCGCGTTGGTGCCGGTGGCCAGGATCGCGTCGGGCCGGACGATCCCGTCGAGGGCCCGGAAGACCTCCTGCTTCGCCTCGTACGACTCGGGGACGACCTCGATCACGAGGTCGGCCTCGGCCGCCGCCTGGAGGTCGGAGAAGGTACGGAAGCGGGCCAGGACGTCCTGCCGCTCCTCCTCGGTGATCCGCTCGCGGGCCACCGCACGGGCGGTGGAGGCCTCCAGGGCGGCGACGGCCTGGGCGGCGGCGGTGTCGCTGATGTCGATGCCGATGACCTCGCGGCCGGCCCGGGCGAGGACATCGGCGATGCCCGTGCCCATGGTGCCGAGACCGACGACGGCGATGGTGGAGAGAGGGGTGTCCATCAGGGGACTCCTGGGAGGAAGAGTGACGACTGAAGGCAGTGCGCGCACGAAAGGGGCGCGGGAAAGAGCGAGGGCGGCGCCCGGAAAAGAGAGCGGTGCCCTGGGAAAAGGTGCGACGGACTCTGTCCCGGAGCCACGTCGAAACTGCCGAACCGACAAGCGAACACAACGGCTGCGTCACCAGGCCGTTGTGGGAAGTGCGGGTGGTGCCCGCTCACCTGAGACTAACCGGCCGGTAACGAGCGCGCCAGTCCCGACGAGTTGGGAAAGTGTGATCTGGATCGCGGATAGTCTCGGATTCATGGAAATCTCCGAGGATCCCGAATTCTGCTCGATGATCGATCGATTGCGGGACGAGATCGAGAATGACACCGGAGAAGTCCCGGCGGCATTCGAGGAACTCGCCGCGACGGAGGATCCGGAGGAACTGCACCGCGTCCTCACCGCGCCCGGACGGCCGCTCTGGGCCCGGGAGATCGCCGCCTACGCCCTCGGCGTCGCCGGCGACCCCCGCGCCTTCGAGGCCCTCGTCCTCCTCCTCAACCACCGCGACCCGGAGCGCTGCGTCACCGCCGCCCACGCCCTGACCCGGCTCGGCGACCCGCGCACCGCGCGCGCCGCCGCCGCCCTCGCCACCAACGAACTCCGGGTCGCCTACGCCCTGCTCCCGGTCCGGCTGCTCGCCGAACTCCGCGCCCCGGAATCCGTCCCGGCCCTGATCACCGTCCTGGAACGGCGACTTCGCCCCGACGACCCCCACTGGCGCGTCGGCCTCGCCTGCGTCGAAGGCCTCGGCACCCTCGGCGACGCCCGGGCCCGGGAGGCCCTGGAGGCCGCGCTCCCACATCCCCGGCTGAGCCGCGCGGCCGTGGAGTCACTCGCGCGGCTCGGCTCCGGCGGCTGACGGCACCGGGACCAGCGTCACGACCGCCGTGACGACGGCCGGGAGCGCCGCGAGCGCGAAGCACAGCGGCAGCGCCAGCCGCCCCACCAGGAGGCCGGCGCCGGCCGTCGCCGCCGTCGTGCCCGCGTTGAACGCCGTGTTGACCCAGGCGCCGGCCCGGGTGCGTCGCTCCTCCCCGACCGACTCGTCGGCCAGCAGATAGGCGCTGGTGATCGCCGGCGCCACGAAGAGACCGCCGAGCGCCATCCAGCCGGTCATCGCGTACGGATGCGGGGAGAGCCCCGCCGACGCCAGGACCGCACCGAGCCCGAGCGCCAGCGCCGACAGGCGCACGCCGGTGGGCACCCGCCACGGCACGGCGCCGTACACGAGCCCGCCGACCGCGCTGCCCGCCGAGAGGGCCGCCGCCGCCCACGGCACCATCCCGGGGCTCTGGTGGGCGTCGGCGAACGCGATCACGAGCAGCTCGACGGCGCCCAGGCACATGCCGACCCCGGCCGCCACGGCCGCCGCCCGCAGCACCCCGGCCCCGGGGGCGCCCCACCGTCCCACGGCCCGCTCCGGCGTCCCGGGCTCCCGCTCCCCGGTCCCGCCCCGCACCACCGGCGAGGTGACGAATGCCAGCGTGCCGGTCAGGACGAGCCCGGCGCTCACCGCGAGCCCGGCCGGCGCCGACGCGTACCGCACGAGCAGACCCACCAGCAACGGGCCCGTGACGAAGAGGAGTTCCTCCGCCACCGTGTCCAGGCTGTACGCGCGCCGCAGGAGGTCCCGGTCGGTCAGCATCCCGCTCCACAGCGCCCGCGACACCGGGCCGAGCGGCGGAGTCAGGGCCCCCGCGCCGGAGGCCAGGACCACCAGCGCGAGCGCCGGGGTCGCGGGCCGGGCCGTCGCCACCGAGAGCGCGACGAGCAGCAGCGCGTACGCGGTGGCGAGCGGCACCAGGGCGCGGCGCGGCCCGAACCGGTCGACGAGGGCGGCCCGCGCGGGCGACAGCAGGACACCGGTCAGCCCGAACGCGGCCATGACCGTGCCGGCCGCGGCGTACGAGCCGGTGGTCCCCTTCACGGAGAGGATCAGGGAGAGCGGGGCGGTGCCGTAGGACAACCGCCCCAGGAGAGCCGCCCCGAAGGTGCGGCGGGCGTACGGGGTCCGCAGCACCGCCGCGTAGGTGGGCGCGGGGGAGTGGACAGGGGAGATCACGGACATGACGGAGTTCCTCGGAAGGGGCGTCGGGCAGCGGCCTGCGGCGCCTGGGCGTGCGGGGTCGGCTGGGGACCGCGCCCGGCTGGGCACGGTCGTCGGATCGCCGACTCCTACGCACGGAAGAGGAACATGCGCGTCAACGTATCAAACGGAGCTCTGCCCGGACCGCTCCGGGACCAGCGCGAACGCCTCGATCTCCACGAGCAGTTCCGGCCGGACTAGCGCCGACACCTGCACCGCCGAGCTCGCCGGCAGCGGCACGCCCGCGAAGTGGGCGTCGCGGGCGTCCCGTACGGCCGGGAGGTGGGCCATGTCCATGACGAAGTACGTCAGCTTCACCACGTCCCGGAAGCCCGCGCCGGCCGCCGCGAGGCAGCGCTCCAGGTTCGCGAAGACCTGGTGGGCCTGGGCCGCCGCGTCGCCCTCGCCGACCACCGCCCCGGAGGCGTCGAAGGCGCACTGCCCGGATATCGCGACGAACCGGCCCGTGCCCCAGACGACATGGCTGTACTGGGGGCTGGGCGCGAGGCCGTCGGGGGCGGGCACGTGGGTGAGGTGGCTCGTCATGCGCCCCATCCTCGCGCACGCCACCGACGGTGCCCGCACCCCTTGCGGGACGCGGGCACCGTGGGGGCCGGAAGGCCGTCAGCGGACGTGGCCCAGGAGGCCGTGGAGGGCGATGCCGGCCGGCTCCGCGCGTACGGCGCCGGCGCGCTTGCCGCTCTTCTCCGGGGTCGACGGCGCGGCCGGGGTCACGGGCTCAGGCTCGGGGTCGGGGAGCGTGGCGCAGACCGCGTCCACCTCGGCGTCGCCCTCGCCGCGCGGGACCTTGCCCGTGGCGAGGTAGGCGGCGAGGTGCTCGTCGAGGCAGTCGTTCCCGCCCAGGGTCACCCCGTGGTTGCCGCCGCCCTCCTCGACGACGAGGCTGGAGCCGCGCATCAGACGGTGCAGGGCGACCCCGCCCTCGTACGGCGTCGCCGCGTCGTCGGTGGCCTGGAGGATGAGGACCGGCGGCACCTGGTCGTTGGTGACGTCCGGCGGGGTCAGCGAGTCCACCGGCCAGAACGCGCAGGGCGCGTTGTACCAGGCGTTGTTCCAGGTGGAGAACGGCGCCTTCGCGTGCGTGTCCCAGCTGTCCTTGCGCCACACGTTCCAGTCGCGGGGCCAGCCCGCGTCCCGGCACTGCACGCTCGTGTAGACCGAGTAGCCGTTGTCGGCGGCCGCGTCGGCCTCCCCGTACCGCTCGTACGCCTGCTTCAGCGGCACCGGGTCCGCGTCGTTGACGTACGCGGCGAAGGCGCTCGCGAGGCGGGGCCAGTAGCCGTTGTAGTAGCCGCCCGGCAGGAAGGTGTCCTCCAGCTCGGCGGGGCCGACCTTGCCGCCGGCCGGGGCCGTGCGCAGCCGGTCCCGCATCCGGTACCAGGCGGCCTCGACCGCCGCCGGGTCGGTGCCCAGCCTGTAGACGGCGTTCTGCCGGGCCACCCAGGCCATGAAGGCCTTGTGGCGGGTGTCGAAGGCGTAGTCCTGCGCGATGTTGTCCTCGTACCAGACGCCGTGCGGGTTCACGACGGAGTCGAGCGCCATCCGCCGCACCCGGTCCGGGTACAGGCGCGCGTACACGGCGCCCAGATAGGTGCCGTACGAGTAGCCGAGGTAGTTGATCTTCTGCGCGCCGACCGCCCGGCGGATCGCGTCCAGGTCCCGGGCGGTGCTCACGGTGTCGATGTACGGCAGCAGGTCCGCGTACTTCTCGCCGCAGGCCCGGGCGAAGGACTGCGCCCGCGCGACGGCCGTCCGCTCGGCCGCGGCCCCCTTCGGCACCGAGTCCGCCCGCACGGGCGCGAAGTGGCCGGGCTCGCAGTCGAGCGCGGGCTCGCTCTTGCCGACCCCGCGCGGGTCGAAGCCGATCACGTCGTACTCGGCGGCCACCTTCGGGGGCAGCGAGGCCGCCACGTATCCCGCCATGGCGCGCCCGCTGCCGCCGGGCCCGCCCGGGTTGACGAGCAGCGGGCCCTGGGAGGTCTTCGCGGTGTGCGGGACCCGGGTGAGGGCGAGCGTGATCATGCGCCCGGCCGGGTCGTCGTGGTTCAGCGGCACCTTCAGGGTGGCGCACTGGAGCCGGGTGTACGCCTGCGTGGCGCAGTCGGTCCAGGCGAGGGGGGAGAGCGGTCGGGGGGTCGGTTCGCCGGCGCCCGCGGGGGCGGCGGGCAGGACGGTGACCGTCCCGGCGACCAGCGCTCCAGCGGCGATCAGCATTCCTGCGCGTGGGGTCATAGGGCGTTTGTGTCCCGAACCGGCGCCGAGGGGACCTGTTTCGCCGAGAGTTGACCCGAACGGAGGGGGATCCGACGGCGTGTCAGACGACCGGTCCGATGATCACAGGAAGGTCCTCAGGGGAGGGTGAGCTGCTCGGGCGCGGCCGCCGGGGCGGGCTCCTCCGGTACGGGGATCCGGCGCGCCGCTCCCCGGTGGGCGGGCCCGATGCCGAACTCGGCCGCCAGTTCGTGCACCTGACGGGTGATCCGGCGCTGGTACCAGGTCGGCGCGTAGGCCCCGTCCGCGTACATCCGCTCGTACCGCCGCACCAGGCCCGGGTGGTGCGCGCGCAGCCAGGTCATGAACCACTCGCGGGCACCCGGCCGCAGATGCAGCACGAGCGGGGTGACCGAACTCGCGCCGGCCTCCGCGATCGCGCGGACCGTCGCGCGCAGCTGCTCGGGGCGGTCGCCGAGGAAGGGCACCACGGGGGCCATCAGGACCCCGCAGTCGATGCCGTGCCCGCCGAGGGTGCGGACCACGTCGAGACGGCGCTGCGGCGAGGGGGTGCCGGGCTCGACGGTCCGCCAGAGTTCCTGGTCGGTGAAGCCGACGGAGACCGAGATGCCGACCTCGGTGACCCGGGAGGCCTGGGCGAGGAGCTCCAGATCGCGCAGGATCAGCGTGCCCTTGGTGAGGATCGAGAACGGGTTGGCCCGGTCCCGCAGGGCCGTGAGGATGCCCGGCATCAGGCGGTAGCGGCCCTCGGCGCGCTGGTAGCAGTCGACGTTGGTGCCCATGGCGATGTGCGCGCCCTGCCAGCGGGCGGAGGCGAGCTGCCGGGCCAGTAGCTCCGGGGCGTTGACCTTGACGACGATCGGGGAGTCGAAGCCGAGGCCGGTGTCGAGGTCGAGATGTCCGTGGCTCTTGCGGGCGAAGCAGTACACACACGCGTGCGTGCAGCCCCGGTACGGGTTGACCGTCCATTCGAACGGCATCCGGGAGGCGCCGGGCACCCGGTTCAGGATCGAGCGGGCCCGGACCTCGTGGAAGGTGACGCCGCGGAACTCGGGGGCGTCGAAGGTGCGGGTGGTGACCGCGTCCGTGCCGAACAGGGCGAGGCCGGCGGGGGTGTCGGGGGCGGCAGGGGTGTCGCTCGGATGGTCCCCGCGCATGGACGCCTCCTCGGTGGCTCTGCCTCGGCCCTGCGCTCAGAATAGAACACCTGTTCCCTTGGTTGCCGCAACCCGGATTTCGCCCCCCGGAGCCCACGTGGTTCGCTTGGCCCACACCCCCGAGGAACCACAAGCTGGAGGAAGTCAATGGCGCAGGTCGAGGCCACCACGGAACGGATCATCGCCGCGGACGCGGAGACGGTGTTCGACGCGCTGGCCGACTACAGCGGCACGCGCGCGAAGCTGCTCCCCGAGCACTTCAGCGAGTACGAGGTGCGCGAAGGCGGCGACGGCGAGGGCACCCTCGTCCACTGGAAGCTCCAGGCCACCAGCAAGCGCGTCCGCGACTGCCTCCTGGAGGTCACCGAGCCCACCGACGGGCAGCTCGTCGAGAAGGACCGCAACTCCTCCATGGTCACCACCTGGACCGTGACCCCCGCCGGCGAGGGCAAGTCCCGCGCCGTCGTGAGCACGGTCTGGAACGGCGCCGGCGGCATCGGCGGCTTCTTCGAGAGGACCTTCGCGCCCAAGGGGCTCGGCCGCATCTACGACGCCGTCCTCGCCAAGCTGGCGGACGAGGTCGAGAAGTAACGCCCGGAGCGTTCACCGATTCGAGTGGATCGCCCGCAGCCCCCGTACCGGCGCCCCCGCGCGCCGGGGGCGCGGGCCTTCTCGTAAACGCGCTGATGAGCGACCCAAGTGCGCCGTGGCGCAGGGACGTTCATCCCCCGGGACGCCACCACCCTCCCGTACCGCCCGACTTGCTCCCCCTTCGCGCGCAATGCGAAGAATGGCGCGGCGCAGACGCCGCGACGAGGGGAGCAGGAACGTGGGTGCGATCACGATCGCGAAAGCCGTCGAGGACGCCGAGGAGGGAGCGGGTCCGCTCGCCCCGGACGGACCGCCCACCGTCCTCGTCCCGCCGCCCGAGCCGGGCCCCGCCGCCCTCGACCCCCGCCGCGTCCGGCTCGTCTTCTGCGGCCTCATGCTCGCGCTGCTCCTCGCCGCCCTCGAGCAGATGATCGTCGCCACCGCCCTGCCGAAGATCGTCGGCGAACTCCACGGCCTGGACCGGATGTCCTGGGCGATCACCGCCTACCTGCTGACCTCCACCGTCGGCCTGCCGGTCTACGGAAAGCTCGGCGACCTCCTCGGCCGCAAGGGCGTCTTCCTCTTCGCGATCGTCGTCTTCGTCATCGGCTCCGGCCTCGCCGGCTGGTCCCGCACGATGGACCAGCTCATCGCCTTCCGCGCCGTCCAGGGCATCGGCGCCGGCGGCCTCATGATCGGCGTCCAGGCGATCATCGCCGACATCGTCCCCGCCCGCGAACGCGGCCGCTACATGGGACTGATCGGCGCCGCCTTCGGCCTCGCCTCCGTCGCCGGACCCCTGCTCGGCGGCTTCTTCACCGACCACGTCTCCTGGCGCTGGTGCTTCTACTTCAACGTGCCCTTCGGGCTCGTCACCCTCGCCGTCGTCGCCACCGTCCTCAGACTGCCGAAACCCACGGCACGCGCGCGCTTCGACGTCCTCGGCGCCCTGCTCCTCGCCGCCGCCTCCACCTGCCTGGTCCTGCTCACGAGCTGGGGCGGCACCGAGTACGCCTGGGACTCCCGGGTCATCCTCGCCCTGGGCGGCGGAGCCGTCGGAACGGCCCTGCTCTTCCTGGTCGTCGAGCGCTTCGCGCCCGAACCGCTCATCCCGCTCCGGCTGTTCCGCGACTCCGTCTTCACCGTCACCGCCCTCGTCGGCGCCGTCGTCGGCATCGCGCTCTTCGGCGCCGCCAGCTACCTCCCCAGCTTCCTGCAGATGGTCGAGGGCGCCAGCGCCACCGAGTCCGGCCTCCTGATGCTGCCCCTCATGGGCGGCATCGTCATCGCCTCCGTCGTCTCCGGCCAGCTCATCAGCCGCACCGGCCACTACAAGATCTACCCGGTGCTCGGCGGGGCCGTCTCCGTCCTCGGCATGTGGCTGCTCTCCCGCATGGACACCGACACCCCGCGCCTCCAGTACAGCCTGTGGCAGGCCGTCCTCGGCACCGGCATCGGCCTGGTCATGCCGGTGCTCGTGCTCGCCGTGCAGAACTCCGTCCGCCCCGCCGACCTCGGCACCGCCACCAGCGCCCACACCTACTTCCGCCAGATCGGCGGCAGCGTCGGCGCCGCCGTCTTCGGCACCCTCTTCGCCTCCCGGCTCGACCACGCCCTCGGCGACCGGCTCGCCGGCGTCCTCGCGCAGGGCGGCGCCACGCGGCTGCCGCCGGCCGAGTCGATCACCCCCGGGACCGTCCACACCCTGCCGCCGGCCCTGCGCGACGCGTACATCCAGGCGTACGCGGACGCGATGCCGCGGATCTTCCTCTACCTCGTGCCGGTCCTCGTGCTCGGCCTCGTCCTCGCCTTCTTCCTCAAGGAGAAACCGCTGGTGTCCCACCACAGCCCCGCCACCGAGGCCACCGACATCCCCTTCGACACCGCCGCCCAGGCCGTGCCGCACGCCCGTCACGCCGCCCCCGCCCCGGCCGCCGCCACCCCTCCGCACTCCGGGGTGCCCGTCTGCGGCACCGTCCAGCACCACGACGGCAGCCGCGTCCCCCGCGCCGCGCTCACCCTCATCGACGTCCAGGGCCGGCAGATCGGCCGCGGCGCCAGCGGCGAGGACGGCCGGTACGCCCTGAGCGTCCCCGGCAGCGGTGCGTACGTCCTGATCGCGGCGGCCGGCGGACACCAGCCGCAGGCCGTCTCCGTCACCGTCGGCGACCGGCCGGTCGAGCTCGACGTCGTCCTCGGCGGCGCCGGACGGCTCGCGGGCGCCGTCGTCACCGCCGACGGCACGCCCGTGCGTGACGCGGCCGTCACCCTCACCGACGTGCGCGGCGAGGTCGTCGCCTCCACCCGCAGCGGACGCGAGGGCGGGTACGTCATCGGCGAGCTCGTCGCGGGCGAGTACACGCTCGCCGCCAGCGCCCCCGCCTTCCGGCCCGCCGCGCTCCCCGTGAGCGTCCAGTCCTCCCGCGAGACCCGCCAGGACATCGAACTGGCCGGCGGCGCGGTGCTGCGCGGCACCGTACGGGCCGGGGGAGGGCGCCCCGTGGAGGACGCCCGGGTCACCCTCCTCGACGCCGCGGGCAATGTCGTCGACACCCTCACCACCGGCGCCGACGGCACCTTCCGCTTCATCGACCTGTCCTCCGGCGAGTACACGGTCATCGCCGCCGGATACCCGCCCGTCGCCACCGTCCTCCAGGTGGCCGGCGGGGGACGCACCGAGCGCGACCTCCAGCTCGGCCACGAGGACTGAGCCTTCCGCCGTCAGGAGGAGGCGGTCGTCGCCTTGCGCAGCGCGCTGATGCAGGTGCCGATCGCCTCCTGGAGGGCTTCGAGGCGCTGGAGCATGTCCGCCTCGTAGATGTCCTCCTCCATCACCTCGTCGAGCGTCAGCTCCTCGAAGACCTTCGTCGCCTTCTGCAGGCTGTTGTAGAACTTCGTCCGCCGCTCCTGGACGCGCAGCGCCGGGTCCTCCTCGACCGCCTTGGCGACCAGGCCCTTCACCGTGTCGTAGGCCTCGCCGGCCCACTCGCCGGCCTCCTCCGAGTCGTCCAGCTCGTCGAGGAGCGACAGGTGCCGCTCGGCCTCGGCCCGCAGCTCCGGCGGCGCCTCCACGGTCTGCCCGGCGGGGGTCCTGATCTCACCCTTCTCCACGATCTGCCGCACGTACCCGATGCGGTCGGCGGCCTTCGCCTCGTTCGCCACCGCCTTCTTCAGGCCGTCGGTACGGGCGAAGGCCCGGGCCATCTCGGTCTGGAGGGCCGGGTCCTCCTTCATCCGGTCCAGCAGCGCCCCGCGCGCGGCCTCCGCCGTCCCCGGGTCGGCGAGGATCGCCGCCCGCAGCGCCGTCGGGTTCTCCGCGACCTCCAGGGCCTTCGTCGGCCGGATGCCCTCCGCCTCGGCCGCCGCGCTGATCGCCTGGCCGCGCACGGAGGACGCGCTGTTGCGGGAGGCGTAGTACGAGAGCCAGACGTCCGCGTCCGGCAGCTCGATGTCCTCACCCGGGACCAGCACCTCGAACTGCGGGACCAGGCCGTCGTCGGCCGCCATGTCCCAGGCCCGGTAGTAGCGCATGACCCGCTCGGGCGAGCACCCCGCGAGCTCCGCGAAGGCCTTCGCGGAGACCTTCGTCCGCGCCGTCCCCTCGGCTGCGGGCTGCCCACCCGGCCGGACGCTCCGCGCCACCTTCAGCGCGAAGGCCCAGCCGCCGGTCCGGGCGTAGACCCCGAAGTCCCGGGCGTCGCGGACGACGACGGGGTCGTGGTCACGGTCGGCGTCGTCGGCGTCGTGGGTGTCCTGCGGCTCGGGGTCCGACGGCTCCCAGAACTCCGGCTCCTCCGCCATGACGGGTCCGGCGGGCTCGGGAACGACGACGGACTCGGTCTCGACGGGCGCGGATTCGGACGGGGTGAAGGCGATGGTCACCGAGAGCTCTCCGGAAGGTCGACAACGACGATTGCGGCCGACAGCCTATACGCACCCGTTGGCGATGTTTCGCCCGATTCGAAGCCCCGGTATATCGGTGGCGGGGCGGATGGCGCGGAGGGCACCATGCCTCCATGATCTACGGAATCGAGATCCACCCCGCGCGATGAGCGCCCCGCACGAGCGTCCGACGCTCGCACCCGCGCTGTACGCGTACGCCAAGGGGCTGAGCGACAGCGATCCCGACGGGCCGCCGCCCCGAGGAGGCCACCCCCTCCCCGGCACGGCATGGCCCGCGCGTCGCGGGGGCGCCGGCCTCCGCCACCGCGAGGCCCGCGCGGCCGTCACCGACAGCCTGCTCCCGCTTCTCGGCACCCCCGACCCCGCAGGGGCCGCCGCCGAGGCGGAACGCGCGCTCGCCACGACGGGAGTCGTCCACGCGCAGACCGTCTTCGCCGCCACCGCGGCGGCGATCGAACCGCCCGACGAACCCGCCGTCCGCGTCCTCGCCCGGTCGTTCGCCCGGCGCCTCGTCCGGACCGGAACGACCGTCCCCGGTGTATCCGCCGGGCTCGGGCTCCTGAGCCGCCTCGGGGAAGCCGAGGACGTGCCGTACCTGTGCGTCCTCGGCCTCCTCGACGGTCTCGTCCGCCCCGTCGACGCGGCCCTCGCTCCTCTGGACCGGACGGCCGCCGCCCTGGTGTGGCTGATCCACCGGACCCGCGGCGAGGAACTGCGCGACCTCGTCGGCGCCCTGGCCGCCGGGGACCGGGCCGCCGTGCCCGACCGGCTCCTGAGGCTCCCCACGGACGCGCGGGGAGCGGGGCCCGAGGTCTCCCGGCGGGCCGCCGAGGCCGTCGGCCTCGCGGGCCTCCTCCGGGCGGACCCGGACCGTCCCGGACTCCTCGCGCGCGCCGTGCGCCTCCTCGCCAGGATGACCAGCAGCCGGGACCACCACGCCGAGATCCTGCGGTACGGAGACGCCGTCGACCTGTACGAGACGGTGGCCGCCCACGCCCACCGACTGCCCCGCGACGTGGACCACCGGGCCCGGCTGCTCACCCTCGCCCTCGACCTGCACAGCGGCGCCTCGCACCTCCTCCCCTGGCCGCCCGGCCGGCGCGAGGCGCTCCACCGCACCCTCCTGGACACGGCCGTCCGGCCGGGGGAAACACCAGTCGACCCGGACGGACGACGGCGCGCCGACTGGATCCGTCGCACGGCACGTCAGCTGCGCGCCGCTCCGCGGGACCCGCTCCCGTTCCGGATCGAGGTGGCCGTCGCCGACCCCGGCGACCCGGATGTGGTCGAGACCCGCTTCCTGGCCGACGGGCGCCCCCTCGTGCCGGAGCTCTTCGGCCCGGGGCCGGGAGGGCCGCCCGAGTGGCTCCTCGACGACGGAACCCTGCGCGCCGGCCCCGAACCCCGCGAGGTGCGGCTCGCCGAGGCGTACCGCACCGAAGGCTGCTGCGGTGCCCTGTACGTCACCGTGCGGCGCGAGGGCCCGCACGTCGTCTGGGACGGGTGGCGGCGGCCCGGCGCGCCGCCCGGACCGACGGCGCCGCCCGCCGCCTACCGCTTCGACGCCGATGCGTACGACGCCGAGATCGCCCGCGCCGAGCAGGACCTGAGCTGGACCTGGCCGGCCCGCCGGACCGCCCGGCTGATCAGCGCGGGGCTGCGCGAGCGGCCGGAGCTGCTCACCCGGTGGGGACTCCGGAGAGGGTGGATCTCCACGGATTTCCACACACCGGACACCACCGTGGTCACCTTCGACGGGCCGCCCCTGGCCGCCGACGGCACACCCGACACGGAGCAGCACGCACGCCGGTTCCTCTGGCGGCTCCCGGACGACGGCAGACCGTCCGAGGACCAGGCCGCCGCCGCACTGCGCCGGCTGGCGGAGGAGGACCCCAGGGGATATCCGGAAGCCGGGCGCTGAGCCGTACCGCCGTCCGGTGCGTGTCATTGGTCCACTCCAACGGCGGTTATCCACAGGGGTGGTAGGGCGGCCGGGCGGCGCGTACGGTGCCAGGCATGAAGATCCTCATCAGCGCCGACATGGAGGGCGCGACCGGTGTGACCTGGCCCGCCGACGTGCTGCCCGGCACGCCCCAGTGGGAGCGGTGCCGCGCGATGTTCACGTCCGATGTGAACGCCGCGGTGCTCGGCTTCTTCGACGGTGGCGCGGACGAGGTGCTCATCAACGAGGCGCACTGGTCCATGCGGAACCTGCTCCTGGAGAGGCTCGACGAGCGGGCCGAGATGATCACGGGACGGCACAAGTCCCTCTCGATGGTCGAGGGAGTGCAGCACGGGGACGTCGACGGCATCGCCTTCGTCGGGTACCACACCGGCGCCGGCGCCGAGGGCGTCCTCGCCCACACCTACCTCGCCAACTCCATCACGGGGGTCTGGCTCAACGGCGAGCGGGCGAGCGAGGGCCTGCTGAACGCGCAGGTGGTCGCGGAGTACGGCGTGCCCGTCGTCCTCGTCACCGGCGACGACCTGACCTGCGAGGACGCCCTCGGGTACGCGCCGGAGGCGCCCAAGGTCGCCGTCAAGGACTATGTCTCGCGGTACGCGGCGGTGTGCCGCACCCCGGCCAGGACGGCCGCCGACATCCGCGCCGCGGCGAAGACCGCCGCCGCGCTCGCCGTCCGGCACGAGCCGGTCCGGGGCGGCCCGTTCACGGTGGAGCTGGAGTTCGACGCCGAGCACCTGGGTGCCGCCGCCACGGTGGTTCCCGGCGTGGCGCGCAGCGGCGAGCGGCGCGTCGCGTACACCAGCGAGACGATGTACGAGGCAATTCGCACGTTCAAGGCGGTCACGACCATCGTCTCGGCCGCGGTGGAGGAGCAGTATGGCTGAGGAGGTCCGGGGCCCGGACACGACGGCGCTCGACGAGGTGGTCACCTTCACCTCCGAGCTCATCCGCATCGACACCACCAACCGGGGCGGCGGCGACTGCCGCGAGCGCCCGGCCGCCGAGTACGTCGCCGAGCGGCTCGCGGACGCCGGGATCGAGCCGACCCTCCTGGAGCGGACCCCCGGCCGCACCAACGTGGTGGCACGGATCCCCGGCACCGACCCCACGGCCGAGGCGCTCCTCGTCCACGGCCATCTGGACGTGGTGCCCGCCGATCCCGACGAATGGAGCGTGCACCCCTTCTCCGGCGAGGTCCGCGACGGGGTGGTGTGGGGGCGCGGCGCCGTCGACATGAAGAACATGGACGCGATGGTCCTGGCCGTCGTCCGCTCCTGGGCCCGACAGGGGATCCGCCCGCGCCGCGACATCGTCCTCGCCTACACCGCCGACGAGGAGGCCAGCGCCGAGGACGGCTCCGGCTTCCTCGCCGACCGGCACGCGGCCCTCTTCGAGGGCTGCACGGAGGGCATCAGCGAGTCCGGGGCGTTCAGCTTCCACCCGCAGCCCGGCACCACCCTCTACCCGATCGCGGCGGGGGAGCGGGGCACCGCCTGGCTCAAGCTCACCGCCCACGGCCGGGCCGGCCACGGCTCCAAGGTGAACACGGCCAACGCCGTCACCCGCCTCGCCGCGGCCGTCGCCCGGATCGGCACCCACACCTGGCCGGTCCGCCTCACCACGACCGTCCGCGCCGCCCTCGCCGAACTGACCGCGCTGTACGGCATCGAGGTCGACACCGACGCCCCCGACCTCGACGTCGACCTCCTCCTCGACAAGCTCGGACCCGCCGCCGCCCTCGTCGAGGCGACCGTCCGCAACAGCGCCAACCCGACGATGCTCGACGCCGGTTACAAGGTGAACGTCATCCCGGGCCAGGCCGTCGCCCACATCGACGGGCGGATGCTCCCGGGCGCCGAGGAGGAGTTCGCCGCGACCATGGACCTGCTCACCGGGCCCGACGTGGAGTGGGAGTTCCACCACCGCGAAGTGCCCCTGGAGGCCCCGGTCGACTCGCCGACCTTCGCCAAGCTGCGGGCCGCCGTCGAGCGCTTCGACCCGGCCGGGCACGTCGTGCCGTTCACCATGTCCGGCGGCACCGACGCCAAGCAGTTCTCCCGGCTCGGCATCACCGGCTACGGCTTCTCGCCGCTCCGGCTGCCCCCGGACCTCGACTACGGGGCGCTCTTCCACGGCGTCGACGAGCGCGTCCCCGTCGACGCCCTGCACTTCGGCGTCCGGGTGCTCGACCACTATCTGAAGTCCGCGTAGGCCGTGACAGGGGGAGACAGGCCCATGACAGGCAGGGAAGACGACATGGCCATGACCGTGGCCGGGTACGGCAGCTGGCCGTCACCCGTCGGCGCCGCGCTCGCCGCCGCGCACGACGGGCGGCCCGAGTACCTCGGCACCGTCGGCGACGAACTGTGGTGGACCGCGCCCCGCCCCGAGGAGGGCGGCCGCCGCGCCCTCGTCCGGCGGCGCGCCGACGGCACCGAGGAGGGCCTGCTGCCCGCCCCGTGGAACGTCCGCAGCAGGGTCGTCGAGTACGGCGGGCAGCCCTGGGCGGCGGTCGCGCGCCCGGCGGGCGGACCGCTCGCCGTGTTCTGCCACTTCCCCGACCAGCGGCTCTACGCGTACGAACCCGACGCCGCACCCGGCACGGAGCCCCGGCCGCTCACCCCCGTCTCCTCCGTCGGCGGCGGACTGCGCTGGGCGGACCCCGTGATCCACCCGGACCGGGGCGAGGTGTGGTGCGTCCTGGAGGAGTTCACCGGTCCCGCGCCGACCGACGTCCGTCGCGTCCTCGCCGCCGTACCCCTCGACGGCTCGGCCGCCGAGGACCGCGCCGCCGTCCGCGAACTCTCCGACGGGCGCCACCGGTTCGTGACCGGACCCCGGCTCTCCCCGGACGGCCGCCGGGCCGCCTGGATCGCCTGGGACCACCCCCGGATGCCCTGGGACGGCACCGAGGTCCAGCTCGCCGAGGTCGGCCCCGACGGCACCTTCCGCGAGGCCGTGACCGTCGCCGGGGGGACCGCCGAGTCGATCCCGCAGGTCGACTGGGACGCGGCCGGCCGGCTGCTGTTCACCAGCGACCGCACCGGCTGGTGGAACCTCTACCGCGCGGAGGTCGCCGCCGACGGAGGCCTCACCGCACCGGAGGCGCTCTGCCCGCGCGCCGAGGAGTTCGGCGGCCCGCTCTGGCAGATCGGACTCCGCTGGTTCGCACCCCTGGAGAACGGGCTGATCGCCGTCGTCCACGGCAAGGGGACCACCACCCTCGGGATCCTCGACCCCGAGCGCCGCGCCCTCGTCGACGCCGGCGGACCCCGCACCGAATGGGCCGCCACCCTCGCCGCGCACGGCACCCGGGTGGTCGGCGTCGCCGCCGGACCGCACCGCTCCGCCGAGCTCGTCGAGCTCGACACCCGCACCGGCCGCAGCCGCGTGGTCGGCGCCGCGCACACCGACGCCGTCGCCCCCGCGTACCTCCCCGAGCCCCGGATCCGTACCTTCACCGGCCCCGGCGGGCGGGAGATCCACGCCTATGTGTATCCGCCCCACCACCCCGAGTTCACCGGGCCCGAGGGCGAGCTGCCGCCCTACCTGATCTCGGCCCACGGCGGCCCCACCGGGCGCGCGCCGCTCACCCTCGACCTGGGGATCGCCTACTTCACCTCGCGGGGCATCGGCGTCGCCGTGGTCAACTACGGCGGCTCGACCGGCTACGGCCGGGAGTACCGGGAGCGGCTGCGCGAGCAGTGGGGCGTCGTCGACGTCGAGGACTGCGCGGCCGTGGCGGCGGCGCTCGCCGCCGAGTGCACCGCCGACCCGGCCCGGCTCGCCGTGCGCGGCGGCAGCGCGGGCGGCTGGACGACCGCCGCGTCCCTCGTCTCCACCGACGTGTACGCCTGCGGCACGATCATCTATCCCGTCCTCGACCTGCGGAACTGGGCCACCGACGAGACCCACGACTTCGAGTCCCAGTACCTCCACGGACTGATCGGACCGCTCGACGAGGTGCCCGCCCGCTACAAGGAGCGCTCGCCGATCGAGCACGTCGACCGGATCACGGCCCCGTTCCTGCTGCTCCAGGGCCTCGACGACGTCATCTGTCCGCCCGCGCAGGCCGAGCGCCTCCTCGACCGCGTGGCCGGCCGGGGCGTCCCGCACGCCTACCTCGCCTTCGAGGGGGAGGGGCACGGCTTCCGCAGGGCCGACACGATGGTCCGGGCCATGGAGGCCGAACTCTCCCTGTACGCACGGGTCTTCGGCATCGACCGCCCGGACGTGACGGCCCTGGAGTACCGCACGTGACCCCGGTGGGCGCCCTGACACGCGCCGAGCGGCTCGGGCCGGGGGCGCGGGTCGCCGTCGTCGCCCCCAGCGGACCCGTCCCCGAGGAACGGCTCGCGCCGGGGCTCGACGTCCTGCACGGCTGGGGCCTCGAACCGGTGGTCGCCCCGCACGTCCTGGACACCCACCCCACGCTCGGGTACCTCGCCGGAGCGGACCGGGCGCGGGCCCGCGACCTGACCGAGGCCTGGTGCGACCCCTCGGTCTCCGCCGTGCTCTGCGCGCGCGGCGGCTTCGGGGCCCAGCGCATGGTGGACCTGGTGGACTGGGCGGCGATCCGGGCGGCCGGGCCCAAGGCCTTCGTCGGCTACAGCGACGTCACCGCCCTGCACGAGGCCTTCGCCGTCCGTACGGGCTTCGCCACCCTGCACGGGCCGATGGTCGCCGCCGCCACGTTCCTGTCGGACCCGGCCACCCGGGAGTCGCTGCGGGCCACCCTCTTCGAGCCCGAGACCGTCCTGACCCTCGGCCGGGAGACGGCGCGGGCCCTCGTGCCGGGCCGCGCCCGGGGCGTGACGCTCGGCGGCTGCGTCAGCCTCCTCGCCGCCGACCTCGGCACCCCCCACGGGCGGCCCTCGGCGCGCGGCGGGCTGCTGCTCCTGGAGGACGTGGGGGAGGAGCCGTACCGCCTCGACCGCATCCTCACCCAACTCCTGCGCTCCGGCCTGCTCGACGGGGTCGCGGGCATCGGCCTCGGCTCCTGGGAGGAGTGCGGCCCGTACGAGGAGGTGCGGGCGGTGCTCGCCGACCGGCTCGGCGGCCTCGGGGTGCCGGTCCTGGAGGAGATGGGCTTCGGCCACAGCGCGACCGCGCAGACCCTGCCGCTCGGCCTGCCCGCCGTGCTGGACGCGGACGCGGGCACCCTCACCCTGGAGGAACCGGCCCTGCGCTGAGCGGGAGCCGCGCCCGTACCGGCTCTGCGCTGGGGGAAGCCGGTCCCGTCCCGGCCGCGCGCCGAGCGGGAGCCGGTCCCGTCCCGGCCCTGCGCTGAGGGAAGCCGCGTCCGTACGACGCCGACGCGCCCCCGCCCCGTGGAAAGCGGGGGCGAGGGCGCGTCTCGTCGAGGGAGGGGACTACCCCGACGCCCCGGCGGCCTCGGACCCGGACGGCCGCGGCACGACCCGTTCGAGGACCGCGTAGGCGACCACCGCGACGAGCAGGCCGGTGACCGCGTCGGAGAGCTGCGGGGCGAACCAGTGCGCCAGACCCGCGCCCGCCGCGCCCACGGCCCAGGCCAGGAAGGCCGTGGGCCGCACCGCCACGGTCGGACGGCGGTCCATCGCGCCGCGCCCGCCGCGGGCGAGGAACTGGTCGGCGATGAGGACGCCGCCCAGCGGCGGGACGAAGACGCTCAGGATCACCAGCCAGTCCAGGAAGTGGTCCCACACCCCGGCGAGCGCGGCGACCGTGCCGACGACGCCCAGGACGACCGTCATCAGCCGCATCGTCCGGCCCGTCAGATGGGACCAGCCCAGGGCGCCGTTGTAGAGGCAGTGGCTGCACACGGAACCGAGGTTGACGAAGACGAACACCGCCGCCAGCACGTTCAGGAGGGGCGCGCCCTCCCCGGTGAGGACCGGCAGGAAGTCGCCGCCCGCGGTGGCCGGCGCGGCGACCGCGCCCGCCGCGACCACCAGACCACCCGTGACCTGTGCGATCACGCTGGCCACCGGGAAGGCGCTGACAGTCGCGAGGACCGCCTGCCGGCCGTTCTTCGACCAGCGGGTGAAGTCGGCCGTCATCGTGCCGGAGTCGGCGAAGGTCGCCATGATCATGGAGATCGCCGCGCCGAAGGTGAGGGAGGCGCCGCCGCCCACCCCTTCGTACGAGAAGATGGCGCCCAGGTCGTGGTCCCCGGCGACGATCACGAGCGCGGTGATGCCCGCGATCAGGAACAGCGGGGCGGCGACCGCGCCCAGCCAGGACAGCGCCTTGATGCCGAGGTAGGTCAGGGCTATGAAGCCCAGTCCGGCGAGGAGCGCCACGAGCTGCTCGTGCCAGCCGAAGGCCTGGTGCAGGGTGGCGCCGGTGGCGCCGGTGTTGAACGCGAACCAGCCGACCACGATGGTCGCGAGGAACGCGGAGGCGACGATGTGGCCGGCGCGCCCGAAGGTGCGCGTCGCCTGGAGGGAGAAGCTCTCGCCGCTGGTGCCCGCGCGGTGGCTCAGGATCCCCACGTACAGGAACATGACGAGGTTGGCGACCGCGATGGCGGCGAGCCCCCGCCAGAAGCCCAGCAGGGCCACGACCACGCCGCCGGGGACGGCGTTGGTCAGGATCATGGGGAATCCGAACCAGACGGCCGAGACCGTCAGGAGCGACTTGCGGCTGTGCGCCGGGACGGGGCCGTGCTCGTACTCGGGGTCGAGTTCCCGGCCCGCGGAGGAGTCCGCGGGGGAGCCCACGGCGGAGTCCGCCGGGGAGTCCTGCTCCTCCGCTGCGGTGCGGTGCGTGTTCATCGTGTCGGGTCTTCCGGGAGGGCTGTCGCGGATCGGGTGAGAGCGGCGGCGAGGGCGGTGGCAGCCTTGGTGAAGACCTCGGCGGGCGGTTGGGTGATGCCGGCGCCGATCATGCCGATGCCGGCCTCCTTGTGGGCGATGGCCGTGTTGATGATCGGCAGGATCCCGGTGTCGAGGACCTTGCGGACGTCGATGCCGGTGGGCAGGCCCTGGAAGTCGAGGGCGGGGATCGTGACGTTGGGGTTCTGCGCCGTGGTGATCTCGCCCATGTCGCGGGTGTAGCCCATGGCCTCGGCCACGGTGCCGCCGACCAGCGCGACGATGGCGGGCGCCGCCGACATCGCGAAGCCGCCGAAGCCGTACGTCTCGGTGATCGCGCTGTCGCCGATGTCGAGGCCGGAGTCCTCCGGCTTGTACCCGGCGAACATGGGGCCGATCACCTTCTGCGCGGGACCGGTGAACCACTGTCCGGGCAGGCCGGCGACGCGGATGCCGAACTCGACGCCGTTGCGGGCCATCGTGGTGACGATCGTGGAGTCCGCCACGCCGTCGGCGGCGTCGAGCGCGGCCTTGGCCATCGCCATCCACGTCGGTCCCGAGAAGTAGTCGGAGGACGCGACGAAGTCGAAGACCTCCTTCTTCTGCTCGGTCGTGAAGGACGACCGGAGCAGCCCCGGCGCGAGCGCCTGGAAGAGCAGCAGGGTGCCGGCGCCGTTGCGGTTGTGGCACTCGTCGCCCATGTGGAGGGCCTGGGACAGCAGCAGGCGCAGGTCGACGGGGCCGGTGAACTCCACGGCCTCCTTGAGCATCGGGCCGAAGACGTCCCGCATCCAGACCAGGCGGTCGATCACGCTCTGGTCGTTGGCGCCCATCCGCAGGATCTTCGCCATCTGCTCGGACAGGTTGGTGTACGCGGTGTTGCCGTGCGTCTCGTTCCTCACGATGTGCACGTACATCGAGGCGGAGGTGACGCCGGCCATCGAGCCGACCGAGTCCGCCTCGTGACACGGCTTGAAGGTGATCCGGCCGGAGGCGGCGACCTCGGCGGCCTCGTCCAGGTCCTCCGCCAGGCCCTCGAAGACGAGCGCGCCGGTGACGGCGCCCTTCATCGGACCGTTCATGTCCTCCCAGGCGATGGGCGGGCCCGAGTGGAGGATCGTGGTCGGGGTCATGCCGGGGACGACGTCGAGGGCGCGGCCGAAGCCGATCAGCATCGGGCGGGCGGCCATGATGCGCTCGACGGCCTCGGCGTTGGCGGCCTCGATCCGCGCGGCGAGCCCGGGGCGCTCCAGTGCGTCGAGGGCGCGGGCCGCCTCCGGGTTGCCGCCGCCGGGCGGGGTCCAGTCCAGGGTGGAGACCTTGGCGTCCTGGGCCGCGATGTCGGCGTCGAACATGGCGAGACCGACGTTGACGACGCTCAGGTCGGAGGCGAACAGCCGTGCTGCCGGGGTGAGTTCGGTGTTCTCGGTGCTCATGCCTGTGCCTTCTTCGCGATCTCACGGGCGAACAGGCCCGTCTCGGTGGAGCTGAGGGTGACGGTGACGCCGGCCGCGCGCAGGGCGGCGCTCTGGGCGGCGACGGAGGGGGTGTCCAGGTCGGTGCCGAGGACGTAGGCGACGAACTCCAGGTGACGGCCGGCGTCCTTCGCGATGCGGCGGGCCTCCTCGATGGCGGGGAGGGTGGTGCCGACCGGGTCCTCGTGGGAGCCGAAGCCGAGGACGAAGTCCATGACGATCGCGGCGACCTCGGGGTCCTCGGCCTCCTCGACGATGCGCTCGATGCGCAGGGCCGGGTCGATCATCGGGTGCGGGCGGCCGTTGGTGAAGTCGTCGTCGCCGAAGTCGAGGAAGGTGTGGCCGCGCGAGGCGGAGCCGGCCGGGAGACGGAAACCGGCGTCCTTCTGGATGTTGGACCAGACGTCGAGCCCGGCGTCGCGCACGGCGTACATCGTCTCGTCGCAGAGGGTGCCGCCGCAGAACAGGCCGCGCACGTACTTCTGGCCCTCGGTCAGGCGGGAGGCGACGGCCTCGGCGGCCGCCTCGGCGTCGAACTCCTCGACGGCGGAGCCCCCGACGCCGGCGAGCTCGACGGCCTTGCGGGCGGCCTGGAGGCTGCCGGCGGCGAAGTGGGCGCCGGCGGCGGTGACCGCCTCCTCGGAGCCGTCGATGAACCAGACGACGACCGGCTTGCCCGCGGCGGCGACCTCGGCGAGGACCTTCTTCTCGACGGAGGCGGCCGGCGGCTTGGAGACGAGGACGATGACATCGGTGGCCGGGTCGGCGGCGAGCGCGCGGATGCCGTCGACCATCATGATGCCGCCGACCCGCTCGGAGAGGTCGCGGCCGCCGGTGCCGATGAGCTGCGAGACGCCGCCGCCCAGGGCGTGGACGCGGACGGAGACCTCCTGCGAGCCGGTGCCGGAGGCGGCGACGATGCCGATCGAGCCCGGGCGGACCTTGTTGCCGAAGCAGAGCGCGACGTTGTTGACGATCGCGGTGCCGCAGTCCGGGCCCATCATGAACAGGCCCTTGTCGTGGGCGAGGTGCTTGAGCGCGATCTCGTCCTCGACGGCGACGTTGTCGCTGAACATCATCACGTGCAGGCCGCTCTCGAGGGCCTTGCGGGCCTCGCGGGCGGCGTAGGCGCCGTTGACGGCGATGACCGCGAGGTTGGCGCCGTCGATGCCCGCGGCGGCGGAGGCGATGGTCCGGTAGGTGACCTCGCCGCCGGCGGCGGAGGCGGGGGCCCTGCGGGTGAGGAGGTCCTCGATCTCCGCGAGGAGCACCCCGGTGTCGGCGCCGTCCTCCGCCACCAGGACGATCATGAGGTCGCCGCTCTCGGCGGCCCGCAGCTCGTCGGTGAGCAGGCCGAGGTTCTCCAGGACCCCCTTGTTCATCTCGGTGCCCATGGCGGTGAACGCCTGGTCCACCCCGTCCAGGGCGTTGGCCTTGGTCGAGACGGACATCAGGGACACGGAATCGAAATAGGTGTTCTTCCGTACGACTGCTGTGATGCTCACAGCGGACCTCGCAGTTCTTCTTCCAGGCGGAGTCCGGCCGCCAGGCCGGACAGGGTGTCGCCGCCGGAGGTGTGGCCGATCGCCAGCACCTTCCGGACGGGAGCGTTCAGGTCCCGCGCGGGGCGGAGTTCCGCCAGCAGGCGCAGGAGGTCGAGCAGTTCGGACCGGGCCCGGCCGTCGGCCGCCTCGCTCACCGTCGCGAGGCCGAGGGCCGTGGTGCGCCCGCCGTGCCCGGCCAGGACGTCCCGCAGGACGGGCGGGAAGCCGGTGAGCCGGCTGCCCGGCAGGGCGGCGAGCAGGGCGAGGCCGGTGAGGAAGTCGTCGCCGGCGGGGGTGAGTCCGGGCCCCAGCCCGAGCAGGCCGAGGACGCCCCGTCGGATTCCGTCGCCGTCCCCGGCCCGTACGCCCGCGACCAGCGTCCTGCGCCCCTTGTCGAGGGCGTGGGCGACGGCCGTCTCCATCGGCCCGGCGCCGGGGCCGGGGCCGAGCATGCCGCCGGGTGGTCCGTACGTGCGGCAGAGCCGGTCGACGAGGGCGGCGGCGGCCGCGAAGCCTCCGGGGGGCAGGGCGGCGAGCGAGGGGGCGACGGGGTGCCAGGGGCGGGCCCCCGCGGTGGTCAGACGGAGCGGGCGGAGGGGGTGCGGGCGGCCGAGCGCGATGTTCCCGTTCGCGAAGGCGACGCTCCGGCCGGCCTCCAGTCCCTGCCCCGTCCAGGCCGCGACCTCGGTGACCAGAGTGCGGGGCGCGTCACCCGCGTCCCGGGCGGCGAGGGCGATGAGAGTGCCGTCCGGGGTCAGCAGATTGACCACCCGGGTGAAGACCGAGTGGACCGAGCCGAGGCCGGTCATACCTTGCAGCAGGCCGATCAGCCGGGCATCGCCGGAGCGGGTCCGGAGTTCGCCGGCATGACTGTGGCACCTCACCGTGCCCTCCTCGTCGCCGTACGTCCGTGACCGCTCCGGCCCCCTTCCGGTCATCTCATATTGGTATACCATTCTGGGTCTCATAAGCGAACACAAGCACCGCAAGGGAAATCGCATGCGCATCGTCGTCGCTCTCGGAGGAAACGCACTCGCCCGTCGCGGGGAACCGATGACGGCCGACCGGCTGCGCGCCAACGTCCGGGGTGCCTGTCAGGCGCTGGCGGGTCTGGCCCGCGAGCACGAGGTCGTCATCACCCACGGCAACGGCCCGCAGGTCGGCCTCCTCGCCCTCCAGAACCTCGCCTACCAGGACGTCGCGGCCTACCCGCTGGACATCCTCGGCGCGGAGACCCAGGGCATGATCGGGTACGTCATCCAGCAGGAGCTCTCCAACGCCCTGGCCGGCGAGCGCGAGGTCGCCGCCGTCCTCACCACGACCGAGGTCGACGAGGCCGACCCCGCCTTCGAGCGCCCCACCAAGCTGATCGGCCCCACCTACTCGGCGCAGGACGCCGCCGAGGCCGCGGCCGAGTACCGCTGGACCATCGCCCGCGACGGCGGCGCCTTCCGCCGGGTCGTCCCGTCGCCCGAGCCGCTGCGGATCATGCAGGCGCCGCTGGTCAGCACGCTCCTCGACCACGGCACGCTCGTGGTGTGCGTGGGCGGCGGCGGCGTGCCGGTGCGCACCGACTCCAAGGGCCGCCAGATCGGGATGCAGGCCGTCGTCGACAAGGACGCGGCGAGCGCCGCCCTCGCCGCCGACCTGAAGGCGGACATGCTGATCATGCTCACCGACGGCGACTTCGTCAGCGAGAACTGGGGCACCCCCGAGCAGCGGGACATCCTCACCGCCTCGCCCGAGGGCCTGGCCGGGATCGCCTTCGCCGAGGGCTCGATGAAGCCCAAGGTCGACGCCGCCGTCCGCGTCGCCCGGGCCGGCGGCCGCACCCTCATCGGCCCGCTGGAGCGCCTCGACGACCTGATGGCGCGGCGCGTCGGCACGGAGATCCGCGCCGACGTCGACGGGGGTGTCGTGTACGCGGGGAAGTGAGGACCGCCGCCGGGTGCGGGCTCACGGTGCGTCGGGAAGTGAGGACCGCCGCCGGGTGCGGGTTCACGGTGCGTCGGAGAGCGAGGACCGCCGCCGGGTGCGGGTTCACGGTGCGTCGGAGAGCGAGGACCGCCGCCGGGCGCGGGTTCACGGTGCGTCGGAGAGCGAGGACCGCCGCCGGGTGCGGGCTCACGGTGTGTCGGTCGAAGGTCCCGGAGGAGGCGGGTGTCCCTGTGCCGGGCGGCCGCAGGGCGGGATTTCGGTATACCGTTTGATCATTCGGTGCGATCGCGACCCGTGGTCGCCCCGCCGCCCCGCGGCCCGGGGGCTACTTCTCGGCCGTCCTGCGCTGGTGCGCGGCGGCCTCGTCCCGGCTCGTCTCCAGGTGACGCAGGGCCAGCTTCTCGACGCGGTCCACATCGCGCGCCTCGATCCCCCGGTACAGCTCCGCGTGCTCCTCGGCGACGACGGTGAAGTCGTCGTGCTGCCCGAGCATCCAGCGCATCCGGCTGCGCAGCGTCGCGTTGAGCTCGCTGAGCAGCGCGTTGTCGGCGAGCTCCGTCACGGTCTCGTGGAAGTCGGCGGCCGCCCGCCGGGCGGCCTGGCCGTCGCCCTTGGCCGCGGCCGCCAGCTCGGCGTCGAGGTCGGCGCGGAGCTTGGCGAGCCCCGCCCGGGTGCGGCGCTGCGCGGCGAGCCGGAAGCCGAGGATCTCCAGGGCGGACCGGACCTCGCCGAGGTCCGAGATGTCGGACGCGGTGAACTCGCGGACGACCGCCCAGGTGCGCGGGCGCGGCGTCACCAGACCCTCCGCGACCAGGTCCCGCAGGGCGTCGCGGACGGGCAGCCGGCTCACGTCCAGCTCGGCCGCGATCTCGCGCTCCACGAGCCTGCTGCCGGGAGCCCGGGTCCCCTCGATGATCTGATCGCGCAGGGCGCGCGTGACCCGCTCCGATTCGGGTTTGAATTCCTCAGCGCCTGTCATGCCGGCATTCTCCCATCGAGGGGCGGGCGGTGAGCCGCAGGACCCGGAGGGGGACTCCGCCGAAGGCCCGTCAGCGATCCGGGCCGGTGACCGCCGTCGGCGCGCCCGAGGCCGCTCTCCCCGCGGGACGGGGAGAGCGGCCTCTGCGGGCTACAGCGCCGCGTACCCCGGGCGGACGACCTCGTCGATGAGGCGCTGCCGCTCCGGCAGCGGCAGGAAGGCGGCCTCCAGGGCGGCGACCGTGAACTCCTCGAAGACCTCCGGGCCGTACCCGAAGGCGTCCGCCATGTGCTGGAACTCCTCGCTCATGGTGGTGCCGGAGACCAGCCGGTTGTCGGTGTTGAGCGTGATCCGGAAGCCGAGCCGGCGCAGCTCGTCGATCGGGTGCGAGGCGTAGTCCTTCGCGGCGCCCGTCTGGAGGTTGGACGTCGGGCAGACCTCCAGGGCGATGCGGTTGTCCCGGACGTACGAGGCGAGCCGGCCCAGCGTGCCGTCCTCGGCGATGTCGTCCGTGATCCGCACGCCGTGGCCGATCCGCTCGGTGCCGCAGACCTGCACGGCCTCGTGGATCGACTCCGCGCCGACGGCCTCGCCGGCGTGGATCGTGTAGTGGCAGTTCTCCCGCTTCAGGTGCTGGAAGGCGGCGAGGTGGCGGGCCGGCGGGTTGCCGATCTCGCCGCCCGCTATGTCGAAGCCCGCCACGCCGTTGTCCCGGTGCGCGACCGTGAGCTCCGCGATCTCCAGGGAGCGGTCGGTGTGGCGCATGCCGGTGAGCAGGGTGCGGACGGTGATCCGGCCGCCGGCGCGGCGCTCGCCCTCGCGGAAGCCGTCGTTGACCGCCACGACGACCTCGTCGAGGGTGAGGCCGCCCTCCAGGTGCTGCTCGGGGGCGTAGCGGATCTCGGCGTAGACGACGCCGTCCGCCGCGAGGTCCTCGGCGCACTCGGCCGCGATGCGCGTGAGCGCCTCGCGGGTCTGCATGACCGCGCAGGTGTGCGCGAAGGTCTCCAGGTAGCGCTCCAGCGAACCGGAGTCGGCGGCGTCCCGGAACCAGACCGCGAGCTCGGCCGGGTCCTCGGCCGGCAGCGCGGTGTAGCCGCACTCCCGCGCCAGCTCGACGATGGTCGCGGGGCGCAGCCCGCCGTCGAGGTGGTCGTGGAGGACGGCCTTGGGGGCCCGGCGGATCCACTCGGAGACGGTGGCGGCGGCAGGCGTGGCAGGGTTGTCAGACAAGTGCATGGCGGGGAAGTGTACGCCACGGTCGCGCGGGGCGCTGTGACGGCCCTGACAGGGGATCTGCGCGGGTGGACTCCGCCGCTGCGTGTTTTGTTGGTCCGGGGTCAGTGGGACTGCAGCACCGGCAGTGCGGGCGTGCCCGTCGGGAGCATGTGCTTGGCGGCCAGGACCGGGATCTCGCCGACCCGTACGACCTGCGTGATCAGGACGGCGGGGGTGTCCGCCGGGCGGCCCAGCTGCTCCCCGCGCCGCCGCCCGAGCAGCGTCGCCGTGATGCCGCTGTGCGCGCTCAGGGCCGTCTCCCGCGAGGCCGCGACGAGCACCGCGAGCATCGAGACCGCGTGGCCCGTGCCCGTCTCCGCCTCCGCCTCCCGCAGGGCCCGCGCGAACTCCGGGTGCACCCGGTCGAGCAGCTCGTCGGGCGCCGCCCACTCGTGGCTCAGCGCCGCCGTCGCGCCCTCCCCGGTCAGCACGGACTCCCAGAACCGCAGCTCCGCGCGGGCGGGCGCGAGCAGGTGCTGGGTGGTGAAGTCGGTCGGCTCCTCGACGGTCCTGACCAGCGCCCGCACCCGCAGCGGGGCACCCGCGCCGATCAGCTGCTCCAGCGGCTGGACGTGCTCGAAGCCGCGCCGGGGCGGACGGTCGTTGACCGTACGGCCCACCCCGCGCCGTACCGTGAGGACACCGTCCTCCTGGAGCAGCAGCAGCGCCTCGCGCAGGGCCGGCCGGCTGACGCCCAGCTCGGCGGCGAGCTTCGGCTCGGAGGGGAGCGTGGAGCCCGGCGGATAGGTGCCGTCGTGGACGGCGTCCGCGATCCGCTCGTAGAGCGCCACGACCGGTCGCCGCCGCTGTCCGCTGACCGCCACGGCCCCTCCTCGTCTCGTTCCCGGCCCGGTGTCCGCCGGTCTCCGCACCACGGTAGTCGGCCCACGTTGTCTGACAAGTCACCCGTACGGCCCTGCTCGCCGTCACGGGGAGGCGCGGCGCGTCCCATTCTGGTCCCACGGCTGTGGCCGCGTACGACCGACGGCACGACAGAGGAGAGGAGCCGGGCATGAGTCCCAAGCACACGCCACGGACATCGGGCGGGGGCACGTCCCGGTTCGCCGGAGCCTTCACTCCGGGCCGGATCGCGATGATCGCCGTCGTGGTCCTCACCCTGGTCTTCATCTTCGAGAACACCCGCGAGGTGAAGATCCGCCTGCTGATCCCCGAGGTCACCATGGCGCTCTACGTGGCCCTCCTCGTGGCCGCCCTCCTCGGCGCCGCCTGCGGCTACTACTTCGCGGCCCGGAGGCGGAAGTGAAGCCGGCCACCGTCGTCGGCGTCGGCGCGGTCCTCGCGCTCGCGGCCGTCGCCGCCTCCTCCTCGGTGGGGGAGGCCGCCGAGCCCGGCGACGAGGCCGGGACACGGCCGATGCCGGACTTCCTCGGCCGGGGCCTGTGGCGGGTCTTCACCCACCTGGACCGCCGCACCCGGCTCGACGTCCACGACGTGAGCGGCCGCGACCGGCGGGTGCTGTGGCCGCCGCGCTGGCAGGTCTGCACCCAGTACCCGGCGGCGGGCACGGGCCTCGACCGGCGCACCACCGTCATGATCGGAGTCGTACGCAAGGGCGAGACCTGCCCGCCCCGCGTCCGCGACGCCCGCCGCTGAGCGGCGCCGCGCCGACAGGGGCCGGTGCTGTGCCGACAGGGACCGGTGCCGCGCGGATACGGGCCCGTGCCGCGCCGACACGGGCCGGCGCCGCGACCACACGGACCGGCGCCGCGCCGACACGGGCCCGTGCTGTGCACGTACGTGTCCGTGCCGTGCCCGTACGGCGTGTCCGTGCCGTGCCCGTATGCGCCCGCGCGGCCGCTGGAACCCCGCGACCGTCCGCTCCCGCAGCGCATAGCCTGGCCGCATGTCCGACGACCCCGGCTCGTACCTCGCCGCAGGACCCCGCGTGGGTCTGCGCCCCTTCTCCCCGGCCGACGCCGAGGAGTTCACCGCCCGTGCCCGCGAGAGCCGGGAGCTGCACCGGCCCTGGCTCTTCCCGCCGTGCACGGTCGAGGCGTACGCCGTCTACGCGGGCGCCCTGATCGAGGAGCCGGCGCGCGCGGGCTTCCTGGTGTGCGAGCGCGACGGCGGCGGGATCGCCGGATTCGTCAACGTCAACAACATCGTCCGCGGCGCCTTCCGCAGCGGCGCCCTCGGCTACGGCGCCTTCGCGCACGCCGCCGGGCGCGGACTGCTGACCGAGGCCCTCGGGCTGCTCCTGGGCCATGCCTTCGGGCCGATGGAACTGCACCGCCTGGAGGCGAACATCCAGCCCGGCAACACCGCCTCCCGCGCCCTCGTCCGCCGCGCCGGCTTCCGCCTGGAGGGCTTCTCACCCGCGATGCTGCACATCGACGGAGCCTGGCGCGACCACGAGCGCTGGGCCGTCACGGCACCCGACGAGACGCCCGCCGGGCGGCCCTAGCGCTTCCGGTTGATCTTCATCGTGTCGAGGTCCGTCACCGTCGACCGCAGCGCCCTGTACCCGTGCCCCAGCTCCCCGAGCGCCGTCTCCACCCGGTCCTCCGCGATCGCGCCGGCCATCTCGTCGCCGTCCTCGGCGTCCGAGACGACGACCAGGCGGTACGAGAAGTGCTTCAGCGTCCGGTCGTAGGCCAGCGAGCCCTCCTCCGTGAACTGCATCGCCGTCAGCCCGTGCGCGTCGACCTCGGCGAGCAGCCGCGCCCGGCTCTCCTCCGACAGGCCGTCGAACGTGCCGCGCACGATGACCCGGTAGGTGTGCTGCGTGCCCATCCCTCGTACTCCCTGTGCCACTGGTCCCCGGCCGCCACCACGGCGGGCCGACCCTCCACACTACGGCGGGGGACACGGCCGCCGTAGTGAATCGGCCTCGGGGAACATGGGTACAGCGGTTATCGATGAGAACGATCACGGCCGTCCAGCGCAGTGATCCACTTCGCCGCTGGGGTTCGGTGAAACGCCTCCAGGCCCGGTCCGGGGCTGGCTACGGTCCGGCTCGTGCCGGTGGAATCTCTGAGTGATGAGCAGGCCGAGGCGTACGGGACGTTCGCCGAGGAGCCGACGAGGCCCGCGCTGGAGCGGTTTTTCTTCCTGGACGACGTGGACCAGGACCTGATCGCCCTGCGGCGGACGGAGCATCACCGGCTCGGGTGCGCGCTCCAGATGCGCACGGTTCGGTCCGTCGGCCTGTTCCTGGAGGACCCGCTCGCGGTGCCGTGGCCAGTGATCGAGCACCTGGCCGTGCAGCTCGGCATCGAGGACCCCTCGTGCGTGAAGCGGTACACGGAGCGGCGCCAGACGCCGTACGACCACGCGTGGGAGATCCGGGACGCCTACGGCTACCACCCCTACGAGGGCGCAGAGTGGGGCCGGCGGTTCCGTACGTTCCTGCACGGGCGGGCATGGACGCATGCCGAGGGTCCGAAGGCGCTGTTCGACCACGCGGTGGGCTGGCTGCGCCGGCCGCCGACGAGGCCCTGGACCTGTTCCAGGTCCTGGTGGCCACCCGCCTGTTGAACACGGCGAAGCGCAAGACGGAGAAGGAGCGGCTGTCGACGCTGCCGCAGTTGGAGAAGGCGTCACGGGTGCTCGCGCGGGCGGCGAAGGTGCTGTTCGAGGAGCTGGAGTCGGTCGAGGAGCAGGAGGCGGACCTGGACGTGGCCGCGCTGTGGGCGGCGGTGGAGGAAGTCGCCCCGCGCGCGGCCGTGATGACCGCGGCGGCCACCGTGGTCTCGCTGGTGCCCGAGGACGAGAACTCGGCCGAGGTCGCCATGTGGGCCGCGCTGGCGAACCGGTACGCCACGGTGCGCCCGTTCCTCGCGTTGCTGGGCGAGTCGAAGGCGCTGGACGCGGCGAGCGCCGGGAAGCGGGTCCTGGCCGGGGTGCGCGGCCTTCGGGCGCTGGCCCGGCGGAAGGTGGGCGTCAAGCCTTTGCTGCCGCGCGAGGTGGACGACAAGCTCGTGCCGCCCGTGTGGCGCAAGGCGGTGTACGCCGACCCCGACCTGCCGCAGGGCGCGGTCGACCGGGACGCTTACGTGGTGTGCGTGCTGGAGCAGCTGCACCGGGCCCTGAACAACCGCGACGTCTTCGCCGCACCGTCGCACCGCTGGTCCAACCCGCGGGCCCGCCTGCTGGACGGGCCCGACTGGGACGCGGTCGAGGAGGACGTCCTGGCGGCCCTGAGCCTGGACATGCCCGTCCAGGAGCACCTGGCGGAGCTGGTGCGGGGCCTGGACGCCGGATGGAAGCAGCTCGCCGAACGCCTGGAGGAAGCGGGGCCGGCGGCGAAGGCCTCCATGGAGGTGCAGGACGACGGGCCGCTCGCCTCCGTGGACGGGCTGCGCTTCCAGGTGCCGGTGCGCACCATCAACGCCGCCCCATCGCCGAAGCACTTCGGGTTCAAGCGGGGCATCACCTGGCTCAACGCCGTCAACGACCAGGGCGCGGGCATCGGGCAGATGGTCGTGCCCGGCACCCCGCGCGACTCCCTGCACGTCCTGGACGCCCTGCTGACCCTCGACGGCGGCGTGAAGCCGGAGACGGTGGCGACCGACAACGCCTCTTGCTCCGACATGGTGTTCGGCCTGTTCAAGATCCTCGGCCACAACTTCAGCCCGCGGTTCCGCGACCTGGACGACCAGCGGTTCTGGCGGGCCACGATGCCCGGCGTCCAGACCGGAACGTACGGCGCGGTGGAAGACCTGGCCCGCAACCGCGTGAACCTGGACAAGGTGATCACGCAGTGGCCGGACGTGCTGAAGGTCGCCGGTTCCCTGGTCACCAACCAGGCCCGCGCCTACGACCAGCTCCGCATGTTCGGCCGCGAGGGCCACCCCCCTTCGCTGGGCGCAGCGTTCGCGGAGTACGGGCGGATCGCCGAGACCGAGCACCTGCTGCGCGTGGTCGACCCGGTCGACGACACCTACCGGCGGCAGAGGAACCGGCAGCTCACCGTGCAGGAATCCCGCCACAAGCTCGCGCGGGACGTGTGTCACGGCAAGCGCGGCACCATCCACCAGGCGTACCGCGCCGGGATGGAGGACCAGCTCGGCGCGCTCGGCCTGGTTCTCGACGCCATCGTGCGGTGGACCGCCCGCTACATCGACGCCGCCGTCGACCAGCTGAAGGCCGAGGGCCAGGAGATCCGCGACGAGGACATCGCCCGGCTCTCCCCGCTCAAGCACAAGAACCTGAACCTGCTCGGCCGATACAGCTTCACTGCCGGGGTCCCAGCCGCCGGCGCCCTGCGCCCGCTGCGCGACCCGGACGCGCCTGAGCTGGACGAAGACGACGGCACCGGAGACCGACAGGCGGCTGTGGCGGTGCCAGCGCACCCGCCCCGCCGGACGCGCGGGACGGGCGTTGCAGTGGGAGTCGGCCCAGGCGTCCGCCGAGGCAGCCGTAGGGGGCGATCTCGTTGATGCGGGCTGGCGGGCAAGCCCCGCGCGGCCCACGGCTGCGCTGGTTCGGGAGGGGTCAGCGGCGGGTGGTGGCGACGATGAGCCCGAGGCCGATCAGCGCGATGCCGCCCGCGCCGCCGATCATCGACAGGCGCCGGTCGGAGCCGGCGAACCAGGTTCGGGCCGCCGAGGCGCCCAGGCCCCAGACGGTGTCGCAGACCAGGCCGATCCCGGCCGGGATCAGGCCCAGGACCATCATCTGCAGCGGGATGTTCCCCGCGTCGTGGTTCACGAACTGCGGCAGGACCGCGGCGAAGAAGACCAGGCCCTTGGGGTTCGTGGCGCCCACCAGCAGGCCGTCCAGGACGGTGCGCAGATCACCGCGCCGTTCGCCCTCCCCGGTCGTCAGGTCGGCGCGCAGCCGACCACGCCGGCGGTACGCCTGGACGCCGAGGTAGACGAGGTAGACGGCGCCGGCCAGCTTTACGGCGGTGAACACGGTGGTCGAGCTCTGGACAAGGGCGCCGACGCCGAGGGCGACGGCGAGGACGAGGGCGTAGGAGCCCAGGAGGTTGCCCAGGACGGTGGCGAGCGCGGTGCCGCGGCCGTGGGCGAGGGCGCGGCCGACGATGAGCAGGACGCTCGGGCCGGGAATCGCGATCACAACGAGGGACATCGCGGCAAACGCCAGAAGGCTTTCGGTACTCACCATGTGCCGGGACCTCCTGATCTGTGCCGCGCAGCCGGTGAAGGGCTGCGCGAGGTGCGAGCTGTGACGAGGAGGCGGGCCCGGCGCGCAGGCGGGACGGCTACCGGGAGAGGGCGGCCACCTGGGCGCGGGGGAGGCGGGCCAGGACGGCGGAGTCGATCTGGAGGGTGCGGTCGGCTGATCCGGCGCCGCAGTAGACGGGCCGGTCCGGTGCGGCGACCGTGGCATCGATCAGGCACGGCACCCCGGGCCGGTGGCTGACCGGCGGCACGCCCCCGGGCACCAGGCCCTCCGCGGCGAGCAGGCCGGCGTCCGCCGTGCGCAGCCGGGAACGGCTGGTGCCCAGGACGGCCGCCAGACGGGCGAAGTCCACCCGGTCCTCCGTCCGCAGCGCCACGAGCAGCAGCGGGACGTCCGGAGTGGTGAAGGCGAGCGTCTTCACCGTCTGCGACCAGGGGAAAGGCAAGGCCTGGCGCTCGGCGACACTGTGCGCGGCGGCATGCTGGTGGACGGTGTACGGGCAGCCGTCCGCGTCCAGCACGGCTTGCCAGGGCGCTTCGGGCGTACTCATGGAGGGACACCTGCGGCCTTCGGCTCGAAACGGACGGGAGTCGACCTGCGGCCGGACGGCGCGCGGTCTGTTCCTGAGCCTGATCGACGCAGCGGGTTCCGATCAACTGATTGTGAAATCCTGCAATCGTGATCACCCTGCGCTTCGCCGAGACGGCCGAGGAGGACATCGCCTTCTCCGTCTCACCCCTACTCGAAGCCGTCCACTCCTGGCACGTCCTCACCGACCCCGGCCACCACGCCCTGCACGTCCCCTGGGTCCGGCGGTGCCGCCGCCTGCCCGCCGCCCTGCGCCGGCGCATGCGCGAGCACGACTTCGTCGTGGCCGACCACATCCCCGCCCTCTTTGAAAGCCGCACCGGTGATCACGACGCCGACTTCGCGGACCAGCTCGCGGCCGTACGGGACCTGCCGCCCGCTCTGCTGGCCGCCGAACTCGCCAGAACGCTCGTCGACACCACCCGCCACACCGGAGACGACCTCGTCGACGACCCCGCCGCCCGCGACGCGGTGCTCACCGCGTACCGGGACAGCGACCCCGGCCGGGCGGCACGGCTGGAGGGCATCCTCACCGACCCCCGACCCGTCCTCGACGACGCGCTCACCGTGCTCGAGGACTACTGGGACGCCGGCTTCGCCCAGGAGTGGGAGCGCATCGAGCCCTCCTTGTACGAGTCGATCGCCCGTTCAGGCACCCGGATCGCCCACCAGGGCCTGTTCCCGATGCTCCGCACCCTCGCTCCCCAGATCCGCGTGGACCCCGGCCGGCGGACCCTGCGGCTCGACCGTCCGCACGACCACGACGTCACCGTCACCCATGAACACCCCGTGACGTTCACCGCCAGCCACTACGTCTGGCCCCACGTCCGCGTCACCTGCGACGCCCCCTGGCCCATGCGGATCACCTACCCCGCTCTGCCCCTCGCGCCCGCCTCGACCGCCCACCCCACCAGTCAGAAAGACACCCTCACCGTGCTCCGGGCCCTGGCCGCCGCCCCACGCCTGCAGATCGTCACCCACCTCGCCGCCCAGAGCCGCACCACACAGGAACTCGCCACCCTCCTCGGCCTGTCCCCCTCCGTGACCTCCCGCCACCTCCATCAGCTCACCCAGGCAGGACTCACCACCACCCAGCGCGAGGGCTACTACGTTCTCTACGCCCTCGCCCCCGCTCGCCTCGACCAGATTGCCACCGCCCTCATCACCCTCGCCCCCAGGCCCGAGGCCTGAGCGAACGCTGTTGCAGGCCCCCGCGGGCATCGCCAGAAGCAAGACCCGTGTCGGCAAACGATCGTGTGACGACAGGCAGCCGATGCGTCCGACGAACCCGGGAGATCCGGGGGTTCGCGGCGGCCCGAATCCCATCAGATCCGATGGTGATTGCTGACAGGCTTTGACGACGTGCAAGGTCCGACCCTTCGTACGGAAGGGGCCCTCGGTGACGAACCTGGTCGACAAGCGGGTCTCGACCGACCAGCAGTCCACCGCCCGCCAGAACGTCGTCCTGGACGAGGCCGGCATCGAGGCCCCCGTCGTCATCGAGGAGGCCCCAGGCACCTCCAGCAGCCTCCACCCCCTCCAGCGCCCGAAGTTCCGCGAACTGCTCACCTACGCGCGGCCGGGCGACACCGTGCACATCTCCGAGATGTTCCGCCTCGTGCGCGGCAGCCACATCCCCGCCGTACACCGCCAGCTCCTCGCCCACTGCCAGCCGCTCGACGGCGCCCAGGGCCTCCCCGCAGTGCCGGCCCGGCGGAAGGCCCGCCGCGAGTACGAGAACCGGGTCAGCGCACTCACACCCTGACCAAGATCGTGCTCACCGATACCGCTGTACCGATGTTCCCCGAGGCCGTGAGTATCCGCGGGTGCCGCCGCCGGCGCCTTTGCCGAAGCCTGACGCGGAGAACCGTGGAGAGCCCCTGGTCAGGACCGGCTCCGACGTGTTCCATGGATCGATGACGACCGTACGACGTGCCGTACTGACGCTGCCCGTGGCCCCGTTGGGCCCGGACAACCCTCTTCCCGCACTGCGGGCCCCCGCCGGCGCCGGGGCCCACGCGGTCGACGCGCGGACCCTCGCGGAGCTCCCGCGCGACATGGCCCGGGGCATCGGCCGGGCGCCCCTGCGCAGCCTGCTCCCGACCCCCCTGCGCGACGGCTACGGCCGCGAGCGGACCCCCGCGGACCTCGACACGATCGTGATCGAGAACGACCGGCTCCGGGTGACCGTGCTGCCCGGCCTCGGCGGACGCGTCCACTCCCTCCACCACAAGCCCACCGGACGCGAACTCCTCTACCGCAACCCCGTCCTCCAGCCCGCCGCCTTCGCCCTCAACGGAGCCTGGTTCTCCGGCGGCATCGAATGGAACATCGGGGCCACCGGCCACACCACCCTCTCCTGCTCGCCCCTGCACGCGGCGACCGTCCGCGCCCCCGACGGCGGCCCGATGCTCCGCCTGTGGGAGTGGGAGCGGCTGCGCGACCTGCCCTTCCAGGTCGACCTGTGGCTCCCGGAGGGCTCCGACTTCCTGTACGTCGGCGTCCGCGTCCGCAACCCCCACGAGCGGACCGCCCCCGCCTACTGGTGGTCCAACACCGCCGTCCCGGAGGAGCGCAGGATCCTCGCGCCCGCCGACGCGGCCTGGCACCACGGCTACGAACGCGGCCTGGACCGCCTCCCGGTGCCCGTCACCGAGGACGGCACCGACCGCTCGTACCCGCTGAACGGCGCCCACGCCGCCGACTTCTTCTACGACCTGCCCGAGGAGCGGCGCCGCTGGATCGCCGCCCTCGACGCGGACGGCCACGGCCTCGTCCAGACCTCCACCGACGCGCTGCGCGGCCGCAAGCTCTTCCTGTGGGGCACCGGGCGCGGCGGCCGGCGCTGGCAGGAGTGGCTGACCGAACCCGGCACTCCCGGCTACGCCGAGGTGCAGGCCGGACTCGCCCGCACCCAGCTGGAGCACCTGGAACTCGCGGGCGAGGGGGAGTTCAGCTGGCTGGAGGCGTACGGACCGCTCGCCGCCGACCCGGCCACGGCGCTCGGCGACGACTGGGCCGCCGCCCGCGCGGACGTCGAGCACCGGCTGGAGACGGCGCTGCCCCGCGCCGCCGTCGACGCGGCGTACACGGCCTGGCGGGAGGGCGCGGCGGACACCGAGCCGGAGACCGTCCTCGCGGCCGGTTCCGGCTGGGGAGCCCTCGAAGTCCTGCGCGGGGGATACGCGTTGCCGGGCACGCCCTTCCCCGAGTCGACGCTCGGCCCCGACCAGGAGCCCTGGCGGGAGCTCCTGCGCACCGGCGTCCTGCCGCCCCCGGCGAAGGGCACGGGACCGGGCGCCCCGCTGGTCTCCGCCCCCTGGCGGGACATGCTGGAGACCGCCCCGGCCGATCCGTCCACCGAGTACCACCTCGGCATCGCCCAGTGGCACGCCGGAGACCGCGCCCAGGCGGTACGGAGCTGGGAGCGCGGGCTCCACCGGGCCGAGGTCCGCTGGCCCCTGCTGTACTGCCTGGCCGTCGCCGACCGCGAGGACGGCCATCCGGCGCGCGCCGCCGAACGGTTCGCGGAGGCCTTCGACGACCACGAGCGGCGGGACGGGGGCGCCGTCGTGGCCGCCGCCCTCGGGCGCGAGGCCGTCACGGCCCTCCTCGCCACGGGCCGCCCCGGACAGGCCCGGGAGGTGTGGGCGCGGCTGCCCGACGAGGTCCGCGGCAGGGGTTCCTTCCGCTTCCTGGAGATCCGCGTCCTCCTCGCCGAGGGCCGCCCGGCCGAGGCCCGCGCCGTCTTCGACGCGGGCTTCGAGGTCGCGGACCTGCGGGAGGGCGCGGAGATCCTCGGCGATGTCTGGGCCGAAATCACCGACGAACCCCTGCCGGACGCCTACGAGTTCAGGATGCGCCCGAGTCGATGAGCGACGTGGGCCCGCCCGGAGCGCCGGACGGGCCCACGGTGGTACGGGTCAGGACGCCGGACGGGCCCACGACGGCACGGGTCAGGACACCCGGCACAGGATCTCGCCGTGCGGGACCATGAACCAGGCGTCCTCCTGCTTGCCCCACTCCCGCCAGGCCTCCGCGATCGAGGTCAGTTCGGCGCGGGTGGCGTGGCCGCCGTCGACGGCCAGATCGGCGTAGCCGGAGGCGGTCGTACGGTCCGCCCACAGGCCGCTCCACCAGTCCCGCTCCTCGGGGGTGGCGAAGCACCAGGTGCCGGCGGTCGTCGTGATCTCGGTGAAGCCGGCCTGCCGGGCCCAGGAGAACAGCCGCCGTCCCGCGTCCGGTTCGCCGCCGTTGACGCGCGCGACCCGGTGGTACAGGTCCAGCCAGCCGTCCAGGGCGGGCCGCTCGGGGAACCAGGCGAAGGCGCCGTAGTCGCTGTCCCGGGCCGCGACGACACCGCCGGGCCGGCAGACGCGCTTCATCTCGCGCAGCGCCTGGACCGGGTCGCCGACGTGCTGCAGCACCTGATGGGCGTGGACGACGTCGAAGGAGTCGTCGGGGAAGTCCAGGGCGTGGACGTCGGCGACGGCGAACTCGACGTTCTCCAGGCCGCGTTCGACGGCGACCGCGCGAGCCTTGTCCAGTACGTCCTCGGCGGCGTCGACCGCGGTCACCCGACCCGGGGCGACCAGCTCGGCCAGGTCGGCGGTGATGGTGCCGGGCCCGCAGCCCACGTCCAGGACGTCCAGGCCCGCGCGCAGTTCGGGCAGCAGGTAGGCGGCGGAGTTGGCGGCGGTCCGCCACCTGTGCGAGCGCAGGACCGACTCGTGGTGGCCGTGCGTGTAGACGGCGGTCTCGTGGGCCGCGGACTGCGCGGAGGCGTGCGTCATCGAAGCGACTCCCTCGGTGTGGGTGCGTGTCCCCACCGTACGCACCTCCGCCGAATGATGAGACCCGCGTCTCGGGATGTGGACATGCGGTCAGGCCAACAGGTCCCGCCGGTACCGGAGTTCCTCCAGGACCCGGCCGCCCGTCTCCTCCCGCACCGCCGTCCCGTCCGGCCGCCAGCCAGCGGCCTCGTAGAACCTCCGGCCGCGCGCGTTGCCCGCGAACACCCACAGCGCCGCCGTCCGGAACCCGGCCGCGACGAGCGCCTCCACGGACGCCGCCATGAGGGCCCGCCCGACGCCCGTCCCCCAGACCTCCGGCAGGGCGTACAGCGCCGCCAGCTCCGCCGTGCTCCCCGGCGCGAACTCCCCGTCCGGACACGGCCGGAAGCAGGAGAACCCGACCGTCCGCCCGCCGTCCCCCGTCGCCACGAGCACCGCGGGCCGGTCCGGCGCCGTGAGACGGGCGCGCCAGGTGGCGGCGCGCTCCCCGACGTCCAGGGCGTCGAGGTACGGGGCGGGGAGCAGGTCGCGGTAGGCGGCCCGCCAGGACAGCACGTGCACGGCGGCGAGCTCGGCGGCGTCCTCGGGAAGCGCTTCACGTATCGGCATGCGGCATTCTGGCCCGGGAGGCACCGGGGCGCCCCGCGATTTCCGTCTGCCTGACGCACCCTCGTGTGACAGCACCGTGAACGGACCGTCCCGAGCGCCCCCGCGCCCCTAGGGTGGCCCCGCCGCCGCCCGGCGGCCCGCCCCCCCCCCCCCCGTGCCGAGGAGTCCCGTGCCGTACTCGCCCGCGCCCGCCCGCCGCTCCCTCCTGAAGCTGCTCGCAGCGGGCCCGGCGGCCTCCGCCCTCGGCGGGCTCGCCACCGCCGCGCCCGCGTACGCTGGTCCCATGAACGTCGTGGCGGGCTCCGCGCCCGGCATCGTCAAGGACCTCCCGCCGGAGTACTTCACGGTCCGCGGGACCAACGCCGAGGCCCGCTACGAGACCTTCGCCGACACCGGCCTCCTCACGCCCGCCGACCGCTTCTTCGTCCGCAACCACACCTCCACCCCCGTCCTCGACGCCGCCGACTGGAAGCTGACCCTCTGGGGCGACGGACTGCACGGCCGCACCCCCGTCCACTTCACCTACGGGCAGCTGCGCGACCTGCCCTCCGTCACCCGGACGGTCCTGATCGAGTGCGCCGGAAACGGCCGCAGCCTCTACGTCACCCAGCAGGGCGAGCAGGTCACCGGCACCCCCTGGACCCTCGGTGCCGTCGGGGCCGCCCGCTGGCGCGGCGTCCGCCTCTCCGACGTGCTCCGCGCCGCCGGCATCGCCCACGACGCCGTCGACCTCCTGCCACGCGGCCTGGACGACCCGTACGTCTCCGGCGGCGTCGACCACGGCTCCGTCCGCCGCCCGCTGCCGGTCGCCAAGGCCCTCGACGACGTGATCCTCGCGTACGAGATGAACGACGAGCCCCTCCCGTACGACCACGGCCACCCCGTCCGGCTCGTCGTGCCCTCCTGGGTCGGCATCGCCTCCACCAAGTGGCTCGGCGACATCGAGGTCTCCACCAAGCCGCTGACCTCGCCCTGGTCCACCACCTGGTACCGCCTCTTCGGCGACGCCCACCCCGCCGGCGGCAGCGCCCCGCTCACCCGCCAGACCCTCAAGTCCGCCTACCAACTGCCCTTCGGCGCCACCCTGGAGGCCGGGCACCTCCACCGGCTCACCGGACGCGCCTGGTCCGCCCTCGCGCCCGTGCGGACCGTGGAGGTCTCCACCGACGGCGGCGCCCACTGGCGCCACGCCCGGCTCCACGACACCCCGCGCCGCGACGGCTGGGTCCGCTGGAGCGTGCCGTGGCGCCCGCGCACCACCGGGCCGGCCGCGCTGCTCTCCCGTACCACCGACGCCGCCGGCAACACCCAGCCCGAGCGGGCCGTCCCCAACACCCAGGGGTACCTCTTCGACGCGGTCGTGCGGCACCCGGTCATCGTCGCCTGAACGGGCGGAACCGGCCGAACCTTCGTATAAAGGGCACGGGGGTGCCCGCCCGGCGCCCCCGTGCGCTCAGGAGGTGCGGGACATGCGGCAGACGGCTTCGGAAGGCCGCGGGCCGGTGCGCTACGGACCTCCCGCACCCGACAGCGGACTCCCCGTGCTGCCCGGACTCGCCGGGATCCTCGCCGCCGCCGCGGGACGGACCGCGCCCGAGCCGCCGGGAGGCGGGCCCGTCCTGCGCGAGGCCGCCGCCGGGTACTGGTGGCGGCGCGGTCTGCGCACCCACCCCGAGGACGTGGTGGCCGCGCCCGGCGCCCCCGCCCTCCTCCTGGCCCTGCTCGCGGCCCACGGCGGCGACCTGCTGCTGCCCCGCCCCTGTCCCGCCTGGTGGACCCCGCAGGCCCGGCTCCTCGGCCGCCCCGCCTACCACGTGCCCACGCCCGCCGAGGCGGGCGGCGTCCCCGATCCGTACGCCCTCCTGGAGACCGTCCGGCGGATCCGCGCCGAGGGCGGCGACCCCCGGGTCCTGCTGCTGTCCGTCGCCGACGACCCCACCGCCACCGTCGCCCCGCCCGAACTCGTCCGCGAGGCCTGCGAGGCCGCCGTCGCCGAGGGCCTCCACGTCATCAGCGACGAGACCTGGCGCGACACCCTCCACCACCCGCACGACACGATGCTGCTCAGCCCCGCCGAGATGTGCCCCGACGACGTCACCGTCCTCGCCGACCTCGGCGGCGCCCTCACCCCCGCCGCCTGGCCCTGCGCCGTCGCCCGCTTCCCGCCCACCGACCCGTCCCGCGCCGACCGCTGGACCGACCGCCGGGCCCGCGTCCTCGACGTGCTCACCGTCCTCGGGGCCCTCGTCCCCGGGCCCGTGGCCCCCGCCATGGCCCACGCCCTCGACGAACCCGAGGACGTCACCGTACGGGCCCGGCGCGCCGCCACCGCCCACGGGCTCCTCGCGGCGGCCGCGTACCGCGCCGTCCTCGCCGCCGGAGCCCTCGCCCGGCCCCCGCAGGCCGGCCGCCACCTCTACGCCGACCTCGGCCCGCTGCGCGCCGGGCTCGCGGCCCGCGGCGTCACCGACTCCCTGGAGCTGGAGAGCCACCTCACCGCGCGCCTCGGCGCCCCGGCGACCGGCGGCCACCGCTTCGGCGACGAACTCGGCGCGCTGCGCGTCCGGTTCGGCACCGGCCTGTTCCTCGGCGCCGACGAGGAGGAGCGCGCCGAGACCCTCGTGGCGGCGGACCCCGTCGAACTCCCGCACGTTTCCCGCGCGTTGGAGGAGTTCGGGGGAGCCCTGGAGGAACTCCGATGACGGGGAGCGCCGCCACCGCCGTACGCCGACGTCCCACGACCCCTCCACGCAGTGCCGAGCACGAGCGGAACGGAGCCCGCAGATGACCGAACGGACGGCACCCCCCGCCCGGGCCTCCCAGGCCCCGCCCCACCCCGCCCCGGTCACGTCCCCCGCCTCCGCCCCTGGCCCGGTCGAGTCCCCCGCCCCCGGTCCGGTCGCGTCCCCCGCCCCGGTCACGCCCCCGGCTTCCCCACCCGCACCCGCACCCGTCCTCCAGCCCCTCGGCCGGCTGCGGCACGACTGGCCCCGGACCTTCGCCGACCGGCTCACCGCACCGCTCCCCGGTGTCCGGGCCCTGGCCCGTCTCGCCCGGGAAGGAGCGGTACGCCCCCGTGCCGAGGGTCTCCGTGACATCCCCCTGCTGCCCTTCGAGCCCGGCTCGCTGCCGCCCGCCGGACCCGGCACCCTCGCCGTCACCTGGGCCGGGCACGCCAGTTGGGTCCTGCGCGTCGGAGGGCTCACCGTCCTGACCGATCCCGTCTGGTCCCGCCGCATCTTCGGCACCCCGGCCCGGCTCACCCCCGTCGGGGTCCGCTGGGAGGACCTGCCGCCCGTCGACGCCGTCGTCATCAGCCACAACCACTTCGACCACCTCGACGGTCCCACCCTCAAACGGCTGCCCCGGCACACCCCCGTCTTCGTCCCCGCCGGGCTCGGCCGCTGGTTCACCCGCCGCCGGTTCAGCCGCGTGACCGAGCTCGACTGGTGGGAGGCCGCCGAACTCGACGGCGTCCGCTTCGACTTCGTCCCCGCGCACCACTGGTCCAAGCGCACCCTCCTGGACACCTGCCGCTCCCTGTGGGGCGGCTGGGTGCTCACCGACCGGACCGGGCGCCGGATCCACTTCGCCGGGGACACCGGATACGGCCACTGGTTCGCCGAGATCGGCCGCCGCTACCCCGGCATCGACCTGGCGCTGCTCCCGATCGGCGCGTACGACCCGCGCTGGTGGCTCGGCGACGTCCACACCGACCCGGAGGAGGCGGTCCGCGCCCACCAGGACCTCGGCGCCCGGCGGATGGCGCCCATGCACTGGGCCACCTTCGTGCTCTCCTCCGAGCCGGTCCTCGAACCCCTCACCCGGGTCAGGGCCGCCTGGGAGAAGGCCGGTCTGCCCCGCGAGGACCTGTGGGACCTGCCGGTCGGCGGCTCACGGGTGCTCGTGCCCTGACGGGGCCCCCGTGCCCCGCACCCGCCGCCACAGCGCCGGGACCGCGCTGATCAGCACCGTCAGACCGACCGCCGCGACGACTCCCTGCCAGGGCTCCGGGAAGAGCGAGCCGCCCAGGATCCCGATCAGCTGGTACGTCGCCGCCCACGCCAGGCACGCCGCCGCGTCCGCCCGGACGAAGCGGCGCAGCGGCATCTGGGCGAGCAGGCACGCCAGCATCACGGGGATCCGGCCCCCCGGCACGAGCCGGGACAGCACGAGCACCGACACCTGGTGCGTGTCGAGCCGCTCCTGCGCGTGCGCGAGCCGGTCCGGCGTCACCCGGGACCGCAGCGCGGCGAGCCACCGCGAGCCGTTGCGGGAGCGGACCCCGCGCTGCCCGAGCCAGTACAGCGCCGTGTCCCCGAGCCAGGCGGCGAACGCCGACACCAGGAAGACGAAGAGCAGCGAGAACGGCGAGGACTGGTGGAAGGCGACCACCGCCGCCGAACTGACGATCGCGCCCGTCGGCACGATCGGCACCAGCGCGCCGAACGCCACGAGCAGGAACAGCGAGGGATAGCCGACCGCCTGCTGCGTCGACTCCGGCGGCAGCTCGCGCACCGCACCGACCATGCCGGTGAGACCACCGATCACCGCGCGACCTCCGGCCGCACCCGTTCGCCGTGGCCGAGGAGGTGGACCGCCACCTTCGGCGCGAGCCGGGCCGCGTGACGGACGAACTCGTCGCCCGGCGCGTGGAACTCGTGCGGACGGACCCCGTCGAGCCCGATCGGCCAGTACGTGCCGAAGTGCACCGGCACCGCCGCCGCCGGCGAGAGCGCGGCGAGCGCCCGGGCCGCGCGTCCCGCGTCGAGGTGGCCGTGGCCGAGGTAGGGCCCCCAGCCGCCGACCGGCAGCAGGGCCACGTCCACCGGGCCCACCGCGTCCGCCATGCCGTCGAACAGGCCGGTGTCCCCGGCGAAGTACGTGCGCGCCTCGCCCTCGACGACGTATCCGAGCGCGGGGGAGCGGTGCGGCCCGATCGGCAGCCGCCGCCCGTCGTGGAGCGCCGGGACGGCCCGTACGGTCACGCCCTCCACCGTCACCGCGTCGCCCGGCTCCACCTCGGTCAGCCGCAGCCCGCTCCGGTCGAGCCTGCGCAGTCCCGGTACGGCGGCGGGCGCGCCGCGCGGCACGAGGATCCGCGTCCCCGGCGGGAGCAGGGCGAGCGAGGGCAGGTGGAGGTGGTCGGCGTGCAGGTGCGAGACGAGGACGGCCTCGGCGCGGGCGGCCTCCGGCGGCGGCAGGGCGCCGCGCCGGCGGCGCAGATGGGCGAGCCGCCGGGCGAACAGCGGATCGGTGAGGAAGCGGACCCCGGAATCCTCGACCGTGCAGGTCGCGTGGCCCCACCAGGTGACCTCCACCGGCATGCCGTCCTTCCGCCGTCCGTCGTCCGTGCCCGTTCCGTAACGAGGGTAAATGTCCGGAGCGCGCTCCGGAGGATGTTCGGCCGTCGCGATCCCCAGTAGGGTCGGCCCATGGACGACGTTCGGGTGGCGGCGATCGCCAGCCTCACCCCGCTCGAAGAGCTGGACAGCGACCCCTTCCTTGTCGACACGCGCGGCCAGCACGCGGTGTGCGCCCGCTGGGCCGACGACAAGGGGTACGTGCTGGCCCGTCAGCTGTTCTGCTACGGGATCCGCCCGGACCACGCGGAACTCTGGGCCGACGTGGAGGCCGGGACGGTGGACCTCTTCGTGGCCCCCAGCGAGCGGGTCCTCGCCCGCGCGCTGACCTCCGTGCCGGGCTTCCGCGCCGAGTGCGAGCGGCGCGGTGTGCGGGTGGAGACGGTCGGACCTGACGAACCCCCGTACGACACGGCGGCCAAGGGGGGCGTGCACCGGCGGCTCTCGATGCCGACCGCCGGATACGACGGCACCTGAACCCCTTTCTGCGCCGCTGACCCCCGCAGCACGTCCATCCCGCCCGACCGGGGCCGTTGTGCCACGCTTGGAGCAGGAAACGGGCGAAAGGTGAAGCGGGCGTGGGTGACGGGCGATGGGGTGGCGCCGACCGCTGGCGGTCCGCGGGCAGGACAGTGGTGCGGGTGCTCGTGGTCTGGGCGGTGTCCACGCTCACGATGCTCGTCCTCGCCGGGCTGCTGCCCGACTTCCAGCTCCAGTCCGACGACGGCGACAGCTTCACCAGGATCGCCCTCACCGCCGCCGCGGCGGCCGGCGTCTTCGGTCTGCTCGGCGCGCTCGTCTGGCCGCTGATCGTGCGGGCCCTGCTGCTCGTCCCGGCCTTCGTCCTCGGCCTGCTCGTCTTCTTCCTGAACGGCTCCCTCCTGCTCCTCGCGCTCTGGCTGATCCCCGACGGGCGCGGCGTCGCCGATCCCGAGACGGCCGTCGTGGTCGCCGCCGTCATGTCCGCCGTCGCCTCCGCCACCTCCACCGCCCTCGCGGTACGGGACGACGACGCGTACCGCCGCCGGCTCTACCGGCTCACCGGCCGCACCCGGCCCCGCGACCCGGACGCCACGGCGGAAGCCGTGCCGGGCACGGTCTTCCTCCAGCTCGACGGCGTCGGCCACCACGTGCTGCGCGGCGCCGTCGCCGACGGGCTGATGCCGACCGTCGCGGGCTGGCTGGACGCCGGCCACCGGCTCACCCCCTGGCGCACCGACTGGTCCAGCCAGACCGGCGCCAGCCAGCTCGGCATCCTGCACGGCTCCAACGAGGACGTGCCCGCCTTCCGCTGGTACGAGAAGGACACCGGCCGGATCATGGTGTCGAACCGCCCGGCGAGCGCCGTCGAGCTCCAGCGCCGGGCCGTGCGCCGCACCGGGGACGCCGGTCTCCTCACCGTCGACGGGGCCTCCCGGGGCAACCTCTTCAGCGGCGGCGCCGACCAGCTCGCCCTGGTCCTGTCGACGGCCGCCCGCCGGGGCCCCCGCAACCGCTCCCGGGCCGGCTACTTCGCGTACTTCTCCGACCCGGCCAACGCCGTCCGCACCGCCGGATCGCTCGTCGCCGAGTGCGTCCGCGAGATGGGCCAGTCGACGCGGGCACGGCTGCGCCGGGAGGCCCCGAGGGTCTCGCGCGGCGGCACGTACCCCTTCGTCCGGGCCTTCGCGACGGTCGTCGAGCGGGACGTCGTGGTCTCCGCGGTGATGGGCGACGTGCTGGCCGGGCGGACCGCGGTCTACGCCGACCTCGTCGCGTACGACGAGGTGGCGCACCACTCGGGACCGCGCGGCCGGGACACCGACCAGGTCCTCGCGCGCCTCGACCGGGCGATCGGGCTCATCGCGACCGTGGTCGAGCACGCCCCGCGTCCGTACCGGATCGTGCTCCTCTCCGACCACGGGCAGAGCCCCGGCGAGACCTTCGAGTCGGCGTACGGGCTGACGCTCAAGGACCTCGTACGGGCCGGGTGCGGGCTTCCGGTGTCGCGCAGGGTGCGGCGTACCTCCAGTGGATCGGAGGCGAGGGACGCGGCCAGGGACGCGCTGCGCAGCGCGCTGCACCGGCCGGTGGACGAGAGCGGCGAGACGGCGCGGGAGCTGCCCGCCCGGCCTTCCGAGCCGGTGGTCCTCGCCTCGGGGAACCTGGGGCTCGTCTCCTTCCCCGACGTGCCGCACCGGATGACCCGGGAGGAGATCGACCGGCGCCATCCGGCGCTGCTCCGGACCCTGGCGCACCATCCGGGGGTCGGTTTCGTGCTGGTGGCGAGCGCCGAGCACGGCTCGGTGGTGCTCGGCCGCGACGGGGTGGAGGTGCCGGTCGCCGAGCTCGCGGACGACGGCCCGCTCGCGGTCTTCGGGCGCGGCGCGGCGCGGGCGGTACGGCGCACGGACGGCTTCCCGCACGTCGCGGACATCATGGTCAACTCCATGTACGACCCGGCGACCGGGGCCGTGCACGCCTTCGAGGAGCAGATCGGCTCGCACGGCGGTCTGGGCGGCGAGCAGTCGCACCCCTTCCTGCTCTCGCCGCCGGACCTGTCGCCGCCGGTGGGGGAAGGGGAGGAACTGGTCGGGGCGGAGCGGGTGCACCGGGTGCTGCGGCGCTGGCTGCGGGAGTCCTCGGGACCGCAGGTGCCGCTGGGGCCGGTGGAGATTTCCCGGTCCACACAGGAAACGGAACTAGTTCTTCCGGTCGATGGGGCGGTTCCGCCGGACAAAAATCCCTGATTTGGACGCCTGTTCGCCGTTACCGGACGATGGTCCGGATTTGTACGACGGAAGGCGCACCACCCCATGAGCACGGCCACCACAACTCCACAGCGGGACGCGGCACGGCAGGAGGGCACCAAGCACGCCCGCCGCTTCGGACTCCCCATCGCGACAGCCCTGGTCATGGGCAACATCATCGGCGGCGGCATCTTCCTGCTGCCGGCCTCCGTCGCCCCCTACGGCACCGTCAGCCTCGTCGCCTTCGGCGTCCTCACCCTCGGCGCGATCGCCCTCGCCCTCGTCTTCGGCCGGCTCGCCCACCGCCTGCCGCAGACCGGCGGCCCCTACGTCTACGCACGCGCCGCCTTCGGCGACTTCGCCGGCTTCCTCGCCGCATGGTCGTACTGGATCACCGCCTGGGTCTCCAACGCGGCCCTCGCCGTCGCCGCCGTCGGCTACCTCGACGTCCTGGTGCCGATCCACGAGTCCAAGGCCGCCACCATCGCCGCCGCCCTGACGCTCCAGTGGCTGCCCGCGCTCGCCAACCTGGCCGGCACCCGCTACGTCGGCGCCGTACAGCTCGTCGCGACCGTCCTCAAGTTCGTCCCGCTGATCCTGGTCGCCGTCGGCGGCCTGTTCTTCTTCGACAGCGCCAACCTCGGGCCGTTCCAGGCGAGCGGGGGCGGCACGCTCGGCGCGGTCTCCGCCTCCGCCGCGATCCTGCTCTTCAGCTACCTCGGCGTCGAGTCCGCCGCCGTCAGCGCCGGCGAGGTCCGCGACCCCCGCCGCAACGTCGGCCGCGCCACCGTCCTCGGCACCCTCGGCGCCGCCGCGGTCTACCTGCTCGGCACGCTCTCCGTCTTCGGCACCGTCGCCCACGACAAGCTGGTCACCTCCACCGCGCCCTTCTCCGACGCCGTGGACGTCATGTTCGGCGGCTCCTGGGGCGGCGCCGCCGTCGCCTGCATGGCCCTGGTCTCCATGCTCGGCGCCCTCAACGGCTGGACCCTGCTGAGCGCCCAGGCCCCCTACGCGGCCGCCCGCGACGGACTCTTCCCGAAGGTCTTCACCGTCAAGCGGCGCGGCGTGCCGACCGTCGGCGTCCTCGTCACCGTCGTCCTCGCCTCGCTCCTGACCGTCTACAACTACACGGCCGGCACGAAGGGCGTCTTCGAGATCCTCGTCCTCGTCACCACCTTCACCGCCACCGTGCCCTACCTGCTGTCCACCGCCGCCCAGATCTACTTCCTGCTCTCCGGGCAGTCCGAGAAGGTGTCCCGGGCCCGCCTCGCCCGCGACGGCGTCCTCGCCCTCGCCGCCTTCGGCTTCTCCCTCTGGCTGGTCGCCGGCTCCGGCTACGCCGCCGTCTACCAGGGCGTCCTGTTCCTCTTCGCCGGCGTGCTCGTGTACGCCTGGATGGCGGCCCGCAAGCAGCGCGCCTCCTCCCAGGGGGTGAATGAGGAGGCCCGCGCGTAGGCCGCCCGGGCGGATCTCGGTCCGGGGCGGCCTACCGGACCCGCGGCGGGGCAGTACGGATCTCCGTGAGCCCCGCGCACCAGCCGCCCGTCGCGCCCGCCGCCCCGGCGGGGCACCGGACGCGCCCGGAGCGGGGCCGGTACCGGTGGATCGCGCTGCTCCTCGTCCTCGCGGCCCTGCTCGGCACCGGGGCCGCCGCGCCCTCCGTCGCCGAGACGCGCGCCACGGCCGCCGCCCCGGCCTCCGACCCGGGCGGCGAGACCCACGACCAGGCCGCCACCGGGACCGCGCTCCCCGGCCGCGCCCGCCAGGACGGCGCGCGCCTCCGCCCCGCCGGGCCCGGAGCCCGGCCCCAGGGCCCCGGGACCCAGCCCGGGACTCCCGCCCCCGTACCCGCCCCGCGCGACGACGCGCTCCGGTGCGTGGTGATGCGCTGCTGAGAGGCCCCCGCCTCCCCGCAGTCCTCCAGCCATCACCCCCGTACCACGAGGAGCTTCGCCATGCCCGTCGACCCGTACGCCGTCCTCCAGGCGCTGCTGCGCGCCGAGGCCTCCCGCGCCCGGCGCACCGAGCACACCGCGCCCGAGACCGGAGCCGCGGCGCCCGCCCGGACCACCGAGCCGGCCGCCCCCGCGCCCGAGGCGCCCGCCCACCGGGCGGACCCGCTGCGCTGACCGCCGGCCCCGGCCTTCCGGAGCGCGGCTCCGGGAGGCCGGTGGACCCCCTCGCCGCGCACCGGCCAGGCCTCAGGTCAGGACCGTGAAGGCACGGGACCTCAACGCCCGTTCGAGCCGTGCCCGCAGCCGCAGCACCGTCTCCTCCCGGCGGGCCTCCGGGTCCAGCTGGGCGAGGAGGCACTGCCCGAGCGCGTGGGCGTGCGCGGTGGCGCGGAAATCCGCCCACTCCTCGACGGCCGGCCGCGGCAGGTGGTACGTGGTGGCCAGGGGCAGCCCGGTCATCCGGGAGAGGCGTTTGGCGGTGAGCTCGTGGTGTTCGGCGACGAGTTCGAGGAGAGCCGGCGCGCGACGGACGGAACCTGTGAGGGTGGGGCTGGCGGGGGCCATGAGGTCAGTGTGACGAGAGGGATGCGGCTTCGCGCCCCTCTCGTGGATCTTGTGGAATCATCCCTGCCGCATGGGCCGAACCCCCACGATCCTCCAAGCCCCGGACGCACAAGCCCTGCTCAGGCCCCGGACGCGTCGGCCTCGACCGGGCCCCGGCCGCGCCTGGAGTGCAGCGCCACGAGGACCGCCGCCGCCGTGGCGAGGACCGTGAGCGCCGCCAGGGCCGGGACCAGACCGACCAGCGGGCCCGCCGCCAGGCAGCACACCCCGCCCACGGTCAGGGCGGCCGGCAGCCGGCCCGAGGTGCGCAGCACGATCGCGGCGGCACCGAGCAGATAGACGCCGACGCCCCCGGTCAGCGACCAGGCCACGGCGCCGTGCAGCGGCTCGGCGAGACCGTAGTGCCCGGTGTCGGCGACCTGCTGGAGGACCTTCTTCATCCCGAGCGCGCAGAGCACGATCCCCGCCACCAGCGGCAGGTGCAGGAACGTGTAGACGTCCCGCGCGAAGCGGGTGCGCTCGTCGCCGTCCAGCCCGGTGAGACGGTGCTCGGCGGCCTCGCCGAGCTGCCGGAAGTACAGCCGCCACAGCCCGGCCGAGAGCAGCAGCCCGGCCGCCGAGGCGCCCAGCACGGCGTACGAGAGCGGGAAACCGCCGACGCCGACGCCCATCGCCACGATGGACTCGCCCAGGGCGATGATCACGATCAGACCGTGCCGTTCGGCGAAGTGCCCGGGGGAGTTGACCCGCCAGCCGGAGGAGCCGGTGAGGTAGACGCCGCCGTAGTCGATCGCCACCGCCCCCAGCCACCACAGCAGCTGGGCCCGCCCGCCGTGCGCGCAGCCGATCAGCAGCAGCACCAGCGGCGGCAGCACGGACAACAGGGCCGTACGCCGCAGCGTGGCCCGCAGCGCGGCGTCGCCCGGGCTGGACACCCAGTACGAGACCAGGTGCAGGATGCGCACCGCGCCGTAGCAGAGCACGAACACCAGCGGCGGGGAGAGCCCTTCCGGCGCGTCCGTGAAGACCCTCGGCACGGCGAGGGACACGATCAGGACGACGGCCATGACGGTGACGAGGACGCCGAACAGGGCGCCGGAATCGGCCCGTACGACATTGCCCAGCCAGGCGAAGCAGCACCAGCACCACCACAGCAGCGCGAGCACGACCATCGCGCCCACCATCCGCGCCGGTGACGGCGCGGCCGCCATCAGGGCGGTGACCTGGGTGATCGCGTACACGAAGACCAGATCGAAGAAGAGCTCCGCGGGCGTCACCTTGTGATCGTCCCCGGTGGCCACCATGCGGGCCCGTTCCCTGTTCCACGCCATCTGTGTTCTCCCCCTCGGGGGCACCGGTTCCGGCCACCCCGGCGCGAAGACTACTCACACCCGGGGGAGCGGTGGCACGCGTGTCCGGGGACCGGCATTACCTCCGGCGTAATCGACCCCCTCCGCGCCGCCCGGCATGCTCAGGGACACCGGAACCCGGGCGGCGCACTCCGCTCGGGCTCCGGGCCCGTCACCAGCACGAACGTCCCCCTTTGGAGGGTGATCCGCCATGTCCCAGGCCCTGCTCGCCGGTCTCGCCCGCACCACCCGGCCCCAGGTCGCGGTGCGCCGCTTCCTCGCCCTCGACGCCGTCGTCACCGGGGCCAACGGGATCGCCTACCTCGCCGCCTCCGGCCCCCTCGGCGAACTCCTCGGCGTCGACGCCGGACTCCTCCTCGAACTCGGCCTCTTCCTCACCGCGTTCGCCGCGGGCGTCGCCTGGCTCGCGAGCCGCCCGCAGCCCCCGGCGCTCGCCGTGAAGCTCGTCGTCGACGCCAACGTCCTCTGGGCCGTCCTCAGCGTCGTCGCCCTCGTCGCCTGGCTGGAGCCGACCACCGCCGGCCTGCTGTGGACCCCGATGCAGGCGGCCACCGTCGCCGGCTTCGCCGGACTCCAGTGGGCGGCCCTCAGGGCCGTGACGCGCTGAGCGACCGCAGGTACGCGACCGTCTCCGGGTCGGCCGGGAGGAACGTCTCGATGGCCAGCTCGGCGACGGTCACGTCCATCGGCGTGTTGAACGTCGAGATCGACGACACGAAGGACAGCACCCGGCCGTCGTGCTCGATCCGCAGCGGCAGCGCGAAGTACGGGTACGGCTCCGCGTCCGGCCGGTCCTCCGGATCGATCCGCTCCGGCAGCGGATAGGCCGCCACCTCCTCGTACAGCGCGCGCAGCGGCTCCGAACGGGCCAGCGCGATCTGACGCTCCATCTGGGCCAGGAGGTGGCCCCGCCACTCCCGCAGGTTCCGGATCCGGGGCGCCAGGCCCTCCGGGTGCAGGGTGAGCCGCATCGCGTTCATCGGCGGGGCCAGGAGGTGCTCCGGGACTCCGCCGAGCAGCAGCCCGATGCCCCGGTTGGCCGCCACCACCGTGTACGTGCCGTCGACCACCAGGGCCGGATACGGCTCGTACCCGTCGAGGAGCTGCTGGATGCCCCAGCGCAGCGTCTCCAGGCGCGGCGCGTCGAGCGGCGACTCCGCGTACCGGGGCGCGTAACCCGCGGCGAGCAGCAGCGCGTTCCGCTCCCGCACCGGCACGTCCAGGTGCTCGGCGAGCTTCAGGACCATGTCCTCGCTCGGCCGGGAGCGTCCCGTCTCCACGAACGAGATGTGCCGCGCCGAGGAGTCCGCGCGCAGCGCCAGCTCCAGCTGGCTCAGCCGCCGCTGCTCACGCCATCCGCGCAGCAGCGGCCCCACCCCCGTGTCGCTCACGACAGTTGTCATGGCCAGACGGTATCCCAGAGGGGGACGCCGGGTAGCTTTCCCCCCGGGGCCCCTGCCCGTCACCCCGTCACCGCGCACCACCCGACCGGAGGGAGCACCGCCGTGCCCACACAGCCGCTGTCGCAGAAGGAGATCGAGGACCGCCTGCGGGAGCTTCCCGGCTGGTCCCTCGACGAGGACCGGCTCACCCGCACCTACCGGCTCGGCGACCACTTCGCGGCGACCGCGCTCGTCGTCCACGTGGCCCAGATCCAGCAGGAGCTGAATCACCACTCCGACCTCACCCTCGGCTACAACACGGTCGCCCTCTCCGTGAACACCCACTCCGCGGGCGACGCCGTCACCGGGAAGGACTTCGACCTCGCCGAACGCGTCGAACGGATCGCCCCCGGCCACGGCGCGAACTGACCCCTCGTTAGGCTCGCGGGCATGGCGGAGACCGTGCTCGACTACGAGGCAGAGGCAGCGCACTACGACCGGACCCGCGGCGGCGTGCCCAGGGCCGAGGCCGCCGCGGAGGCGGTCCTCCGCCTCGTGCCGCCCGGCGCCCGCAGCCTGCTCGACCTCGCCTGCGGCACCGGCCTCGTCACCGAACGCCTCGTCCGGCCCGGCCTGCGCGTCCACGGGGCCGACGCCGCCCACGCCATGGTGCGGGTCGCCGCCGGCCGGGTGCCCGGCCGTGCCGTGCGCGCCGACGCCCGGAGGCTGCCGCTGCCCGACGCCTCCCTGGACGCCGTCGCGGCCGTGTGGCTGCTGCACCTCGTGCCCTTCGCGGCGGACGTCGTCGCCGAGGCGGCCCGGGTGCTGCGCCCCGGAGGCGTCCTCGTCACCACCGTCGACAAGGACGCCGCCCACGACGTCGGCAGCGACATCGACGCGGTCCTCCGCCCGTACCGCTCGGCCGCACCGGCCTCCGACCGCGCCGAGCTGATCACCGCGAGCGCGGCCGCCCACGGCCTCGACCCCGCCCCCGGCACCCGCTTCACCGGGCACGGGCAGGGCGCCACCCCGCGCGACACCGCCCGGAAGCTGCGCGCCGGCTACTTCGCCTCCTGGTTCGACGGCGACCCGGCGACCACCGGGACGCTCGCCGCCGCCCTGGCCGCCCTCCCGGACCAGGACCGCCCCCGAGCCGACCCCCGTTACCGGCTCGCGAGCTTCGTCAGGCGCGGCTGAAGTCCATCCGGCCCGTCCTGCCGGAAGGCAGGGCGTCCGCGAGATAGCCGGCCAGATCCGGCGTCCGGGGCACCAGCACGTGCCGGACCCAGGCCTCCCGTTCGTGCCCGAACGGCGCCAGCTCCCACACGCAGCCGATCCACGAGCGATCGACCCGGACGAAGTGCGTCGGATCGGTGTCGGGGCAGTCCAGGGCGGGCTGGCCGGCGGCCCCGCCGCCGAAGTGCAGCACGTTGTCCCACACCCAGCTGTACGCGTTGAGGTACGCGCCGCTGTCACCGCCCCGGTGCAGCACGACGAAGCCCGCCGCCGGGGTGCCGTCCAGAGGCGGCAGCAGCTCCGGAAGGAGGTCGTACGCCGCCTTCTCCACCTCCGGTTCGATCCCCTCGGGATCGGAGGTGACGTGGTAGCGCTTCAGCTGCCGACCGGCGATCTCGACCGGCGGCAGCACGAGGAGGTTCTTCTCTGCGAAAGCCATGGCTGGACCGTACGGACCCTTCACTGACACCTTGTGTCAGTGAAGTCCAGCAGGCTCGTCTCGATCCTCCTCCTGCTCCAGACCCGCGGCCCGATGACGGCCACCCGCCTCGCCGCCGAGCTGGAGGTCTCCGTCCGCACCGTCTACCGCGACGTGGAGGCGCTCCAGGCCGCCGGAGTGCCGCTGTACGGGGACGCGGGGCACGGCGGCGGCTACCGGCTGCTCGCCGGACACCGGCACCGGCTCGCCGAGCTGTACGCCCGCGAGGCCGAGGCCCTCGTCCTCGCCGGGCTGCCCGTCGCCGCCGACGAACTCGGACTCGGCCCGCACTTCGCGGACGCCCAGCTGAAGCTGCGGGCCGCGCTGCCCGCCCCGCTGCGCGAGCACGTCGACCGGCTGCGGGCCCGGTTCCACATCGACGCCCCCGGCTGGTACGCGGAGCCCGCCGAGGCCCCGTTCCTGCCCGGGGTCGCCGACGCGGTCCGCGCCGGACGCGTCCTGGAGGTCCGCTACCGCCGCTGGAAGGAGCCGACGGACGTCGACCGGCGCCTGGAGCCGTACGGACTCGTCCTCAAGGCCGGTCGCTGGTACCTGGTCGCCGGGCCCGGCCCGCGCACCTACCGCGTCGACCAGATCCTCGCCCTCACCGTCACCGACGAGGAGGCCGTGATCCCGGAGGGCTTCGACCTGGCCGCGCACTGGCGGGCCGGCCAGGAGGACTTCCACGCCCGGCTGCACCAGGGCGAGGCGCTCGTACGGATCTCCGCGCGCGGCGCCGCCCGGCTCACCGGTGCCGCCGCCCGGGCCCTCACTGCCCACGGCACCCCCGAACCGGACGGCTGGACCCGCGCCACCCTGCCCGTCGAGACGCCCGAGCACGCCCACGACACCTTCCTCGGCCTCGGCGCGGAGGTGGAGGTCCTCGCCCCCGAGGACCTCCGCGACCGCATCGCCGCGACCGTACGGACGCTGGCCGAGCGGTACGGCTGACCCCCTCCCCGGCGCACGTCCGGGCGCGGGAGCCCCGGCCCGGCCGGCGGGCCCGGGGCGTGTTGCCGGACCGGCAACATTTCTCGCGTACGCGGCCGTCCCGTCGCACCCTGGTGCCATGAGCCGGAATCACGCGTCCCACCACGGCCACTCGCACGGCGAGGGCCACGACCACACCCACCTCGACTGGAGCGAGATGGCTCCGCTCCTGGAGCGGCAGGCCGAGATCGCGAGCCCCGCCTACGCGGAGGCCGCCGCCTGGCTGGGCACCCTCGCGCCGGTGCAGGGCGTCCGCCGGATCCTGGACGTCGGCAGCGGTCCCGGCGTGGTGACCAGCCTGCTCGCCGAGGCCTTCCCGGCCGCCGAGGCCGTCGCCGTCGACGGCGCCCCCGAACTCCTCGCCCTGGCCCGCGCCCGCGCCGAGGCCCGCAACCTCGGCGCACGGGTCTCCACCCTCCACGCCGAACTCCCCGGGGCGATCGGCACCCTGGGGCGGGCCGACCTCGTCTGGGCGGGCAACTCCCTGCACCACATGGGCGACCAGAGCGCCGCGCTCGCCGAGTTCGCCGGCATCCTGAACCCCGGCGGGCTGATCGTCCTCGTCGAGGGCGGGCTGCCCCGGCGGCACCTGCCCCAGAACATCGGGATCGGCAGGCCCGGTCTCGAAGCCCGGCTCGACGCCGCCCACGCCGACTGGTTCGGCGAGATGCGCGCCGAGCTGCCCGGGACCAAGGACGAGCCGGACGACTGGCGGGCGCTGCTCGCCGGCGCCGGCCTCACCCCGGCCGGCACCCGCACGTTCCTCGTGGACGTCCCCGCGCCCGTGTCCCCGGCCGTCCGGGAGCTGGCCCTCGCCCACTACGAGCGGCTGCGGGACGGCCTGGCCGCCCGGCTCGACGCAGACGACAAGGAGACCCTCGACCGGCTGCTCGACCCGGCCGACGCGCTGTCCCTGCACCACCGCACGGACCTGTTCCACCTCACCGCCCACACCGTGCACACCGCCCGCAAGGGCTGAGCCCGCACCGGGCCCGGGTCAGGACACCGGCTCCAGCCGCCACCACTGGAACGGCGAGTCGGTGTCCTCCCACTGCCGGACGGTCCCCCCGCCCTCCCTCGACTCGTCGGCGACCTCCAGGAACAGCCCGCTGACGAAGCTCACCAGGGCCACCGTCCCCGGCGACTGGAGGTCCTGCTCGATGATCCACTCCTGCGCGCCGAAGTTGTTCGGCCTCCACTGCTGGATGCCGGCGCCGTTCTCCGTGGACGCGTTCACGACGTCGAGCCGTTTGCCGCTCGCCGCGTTGACCAGGTGGTGGAGCCCGCCGCCGTTCGGCACCGGCGTGATGTGCCAGTGCTGTCCGGGAGTTCCGTCCTCCGCGCCCTGCTGCGCCTTCGCGCCGCTGCGGCTCGACCCCCGGTACACCTCCAGGAGCAGTCCGCTCGCCACGTTCCGCACCCGGTAGAGGCCCTCCCGCACGGGCTCCGGGGCACCGCTCACCGTATCGACTCCTTCTCCTCGCCGGGCAGTTGCACCGCGCGGCCGTCACCGCCGCGCGCAGCCCTCGGGGGCCGTCTCCGACCCTACGTCCCGGGTACGACAACGGCCCCGGGCCGCCGCCCCGCCCGCCTCCCCGCCTGGCACGATGGGCCGGTGAACGATCCCGAACTCCGTACCCTGCTCGACGACCCCGCCGAGGTCCTGCGCCACGACCGCGCCGAGCTCCGCGCCCGCATCGACGCCCTGCCGGAGGAGCACGGAGGCGTCGGCCGCGAGGTGTTCACCCAGGCCGAGGCGGTGTTCGGGAGCGCCCCGGCGACCCCGGCCGAGTTCGCCTCCTGGCTGCACTTCGCCGCGACCGTCCTCGGCCACCGGGAGTACGCCGAGCGGACGGCGGCAGCCGAACCGGGGCTGCCGTGGCGGACGGTGTGGGCCTGGTGGCGGCCGGTCGGCGCCCACGAGGCCGCGCCGAACCTCAGCGGAGACCGCTCCGCCGAGGTGTACGAGGCCGGGGGCGTCCCGCTCCTGAAGGTCTGGGCCCTGTGGTGCGAGGACACCTGGTTCGACCTGGCCACCGGCGGGCTCCGGCCCGCCCCCGCCGAGGGCACGGCCGAACCGTACGAGGAGGACGAGCCGGACGGGCCCTGGCTGTTCGACGGCGACGACGAGTCCTGGGCGCTGCGCTGCCCCGACGGCTGGGAGGAGCCGATCCCGCTGGACGGCGGCCGCTACGTCTTCCTCGACGCGCGCGGAGTGGCCGTGGTGGAGCAGAACGACGAGGCCCTCGCCGCCTGGCCGACGGGCGGGGCCGATCTCTCGGGACCGGTGCCGGCGGACGGCGGGCCGTGGTTCCGGCCCGGCACGAGGAACGCGGACGGGCCGCTCACCGCGACCCGGCTCGACGGGGTCTTCGGCCCCTCCGGGGTCCTCCGCGTCCCGGCGGCCGGCCGGCCCGCCGTCCTCACGCACGCACCGACCCGGACGCTGCTCGCCGAGGCCGGACTGCCCCGCCACTGGGCGGCCGGCGTCACGTCCTTCGCGCTCGCCGAGGAGCCGCTGGGCCCCGGCCCCGAGGGCCTGCTGCGGGTCGGCGAGTTCGACCTCGGCTACTGCGATCCCGGGGAGGTCCTCGTCCACCCCGGCACCGGCGCCGTCGGGATGCGCCAGCCGGACGGCAGCCACGGCCCCGGCGGCGACGCCGTCTTCCCGCTCGTCCGCGACCTGGAGTCCTTCGTCCGGTTCCTGGAGGGCGTCCGCCGGCACATGGGCGCCTGCTGGGACCCGTACCCGGGGGAGGAGGGCGTGGAGGACTTCCTCCGCGCGATGGAGGCCGTCGACGCCGAGGCCCTCGCCGAGGACGCGCCCGGCGCAGAGGTCTGGGGGCACCTCTTCGCCTCGATCACCGAGCTCGGCGTGGACGGCTACTGAGCCGGGGGACCGCCGCGGCGCAGCGACGTGCGGCGGGCCGGCTCCACCCCCTCCGCCTCCTTCAGGCGCCGACGTTGAACTCCGCCGGGTTCGGGCCCAGCCGGCGGTTCTCGTCGAGGGCGGCGATCGCCGCCAGGTCCTCGGCGTCCAGCTCGAAGCCGAACACGTCGATGTTCTCGCGGATGCGGGAGGGGGTGACCGACTTGGGGATCACCACGTTCCCCAGCTGGAGGTGCCAGCGCAGCACCACCTGGGCCGGCGTCCGCCCGTGCTTCCGGCCGATCGCGACGATCGCCGGCACCTCGAGCAGCCCACGGCCCTGGCCGAGCGGCGACCACGCCTCGGTCGCGATGCCGTGCTTGGCGTGCACCTCGCGGGACTCCGTCTGGGCGAGCTGCGGGTGCAGCTCGATCTGGTTGACGGCGGGCACGACCGAGGTCTCGCCGATCAGCCGCTCCAGGTGCTCCGGGAGGAAGTTCGAGACGCCGATCGCCCTGGCGCGCCCGTCCGCGAGGATCTTCTCGAAGGCCCGGTACGTGTCGACGTACGCGTCCTTCGCCGGCACCGGCCAGTGGATGAGGTACAGGTCGACGTAGTCGAGCCCCAGCTTGCCGAGGGAGTCGTCGAAGGCGCGCAGGGTGGAGTCGTACCCCTGCGAGCCGTTCCACAGCTTGGTGGTGACGAAGAGCTCCTCGCGCGGGATCCCGGAGGCGGCCACGGCCTCGCCGGTGCCCCGCTCGTTCTCGTAGATCGCCGCCGTGTCGATGGAGCGGTAACCGGCGTCCAGGGCGGTGCCCACGGCCTTCGCCGCCTCGGCGTCCGGCACCTGCCAGACGCCGTAGCCGAGCTGCGGCATGCTCACGCCGTTGTTCAGGGTGACCGAGGGGACCTTGCTGTCCGTGCTCACGTGGGGTGGATCCTTACGTCGTCGCGGGAAACTCGGGTACTCACAGCGTCAACGATCACGGACCGTCCCGCATTCCGTCCCGCCTCCCCGTCAGCTGTACAGCGCCGCGACCTCCGCCGCGTACGCCCGCTCGATCGCCTTCCGCTTCAGCTTCAGCGAGGGGGTGAGCAGCCCGTGCTCCTCGCTGAACGGATGGGCCAGGATCCGGAAGGTGCGGATCGACTCGGCCTGCGAGACCAGCGTGTTCGCCGCCACCACGCCGCGCCGGATCTCCGTCTCCAGGGCCGGATCGCGCACCAGCTCGGCCGGGGAGAGCGGAGCCCGGCCCTGCATCGCGAGCCAGTGCTCCACCGCCTCCTGGTCGACCGTCACGAGCGCGGCGATGTACGGCCGGTCGTTGCCGACCACGATGCACTGGGCGATCAGCGGATGCGCCCGCACCCGCTCCTCCAGGGCGGTGGGGGAGACGCTCTTGCCGCCGGAGGTCACCAGGATCTCCTTCTTGCGCCCGGTGATCGTCAGATAGCCGTCCGCGTCGAGGGCGCCGATGTCCCCGGTGGCCAGCCAGCCGTCGTTGAGGACGGCGGCCGTCGCCTCCGGGGCGTTCAGATAGCCGGAGAAGACCTGGCCGCCGTGCAGCCACACCTCGCCGTCCTCCGCGATGTGCACCGTCGTCCCCGGGACCGGCTGGCCCACCGTGCCGTACTTGGTCCGCCCGGGCGGGTTCGCCGTGGCGGCCGCCGAGGACTCCGTCAGGCCGTACCCCTCGAAGACCGTGATGCCCGCGCCCGCGAAGAACAGCCCCTGCCGGCGGTCCATCGCCGAACCGCCCGACATCGCGTGCCGCACCCGCCCGCCCAGGGCCGCGCGGACCTTGACGTACACCGTCTTCTCGAAGAACTGGTGCTGCACGCGCAGGGCCGCCGACGGCCCCGGGCCGGTCCCGAAGGCCTTCTGCTCCAGGGCCTCCGCGTACGCGACCGCCACCTCCACGGCCTTGTCGAAGGGGCCCGTCCTCCCCTCGCTCTCCGCCTTGCGGCGGGCCGCGTGGAAGACCTTCTCGAAGACGTACGGCACGGCGAGCACGAAACTCGGCCGGAACGCCACCAGGTCCGGGAGCAGCTCGGCCGCCGCCATCACCGGCTGGTGCCCCAGCTTCACCCCGCCCCGGACCGCCGCGACCTCCACCATCCGCCCGAAGACGTGCGCCAGCGGCAGGAACAGCAGCGTCGAGGCCTGCTCGTCGGGCCGGGAGCGGAACACCGGCTCCCAGCGGCCCATCAGCGCTTCCGTCTCGAACATCAGGTTCGCGTGGGTGATCACACAGCCCTTGGGGCGGCCGGTCGTCCCCGAGGTGTAGATGACCGTCGCCACCGTCTCCGGCGTCACCGCCCGCCGGTGCCGGTGCACGACCTCCTCGTCGATGTCCGCGCCCGCCGCCGTCAGCTCGCCCACCGCGTCCGCGTCCAGCTGCCACAGCCGCTGGAGCCGGGGGAGCCGGTCGACCACCGAGCCGATCGTCATCGCGTGGTCCTCGTGCTCCACCACGCACGCCGTGACCTCGGCGTCGTGCAGCATCCAGAAGACCTGCTCGGCGGAGGAGGTCGGATAGACCGGCACGGGCTGCGCGCCCAGCGACCACAGCGCGAAGTCGAAGAGCGTCCACTCGTACCGGGTCCTGGCCATGATCGCGACCCGGTCGCCGAACCGCACGCCCTCCGCGATCAGCCCCTTCGCGAGACCCACGACCTCGTCCCGGAACCGGGCGGCGGTCACGTCCCGCCACTGCCCGTCCGGACCCTTCCGCCCGAAGGCGATCCGGCCCGGATCGGCGAGGGCGTGGTCGAACACGGCGTCCGCCAGACCGCCGACCTGAGGCGCCGCCTCGACGGGCGGCACGGTGAACTCGCGCACTGACCTGCTCCTCGACGGCTCGATGGCTGGAAAAAGCCCGTTGTCGCACTCCGTACGGCGCCGGTGACGGTACCCCAAGCGACCGGCCCGCGGCAGGGCCTTCACCAAGCCGGGACATTCCGCGTTCGCACAGGTCAGAGCCGGTGGGGCGGGCAGGTCGGGGGCGTCCCGGGGCCGTGACTGACCGGACGGTACGTCCTTCGGGGGCGAATCTCCACGGAATCTGTACGGGCCGCTCACGCCCCCGCCCCGGAAGCACCGCGATGGCGCCTTCTCGACGCCCCCGCGCCCCCGCGCTCGGCGCGGCCCGTGGACCCGGTCGCCGTCGGTTCAGCGCGGCCGGTGCAGCCGGTCGCCGCCCGCCAGGATCGCCTCCGCGAGGGCGTCCGCCGCCTCCTGGGTCTCCCCGCCCCGGCGCCCCTTGCGCAGGACGAAGCCCACGTCCCCGAGCTCCGGCAGCCCCGCACGGGCCGGTACCGGGACGAGCCCCGGCGGCACCAGGCCCCGCGTGTGCGCCATCACCCCGAGCCCCGCGCGGGCCGCCGCCACGTTCGCGCTCAGGCTGGAACTCGTGCACGCGATCCGCCACGCCCTGCCCTGCGCCTCCAGGGCCTCCAGGGCGCGCGCCCGGGTGATCCCCGGCGGCGGGTAGAGGATCAGCGGCACCGGACGGTCCGGATCGAGCCGCAGCCCCGGCGCCCCGATCCAGACGAGCGCGTCCTCCCAGACGAGCAGGCCCCCGCTCTCCGTCCCGCGCCGCTTGGCCAGGATCAGATCGAGCCGGCCGGCCGCGAGCCGGGCCTGGAGCGTCCCGGACAGCTCGACCGTCAGCTCCAGATCGACCTCGGGGTGCTCGCGCCGGAAGGACTCCAGGATCTCCGGCAGCCGGGTCGTCACGAAGTCCTCCGACGCGCCGAACCGCAGCCGCCCGCGCAGCCGCGTCCCGCCGAAGAAGGCCGCCGCCCGCTCGTGCGCCTGGAGGATCGTGCGCGCGAAACCGAGCATCGCCTCGCCGTCCTCCGTCAGCTCCACGCGATGCGTGTCCCGGGCGAACAGCGGCCGGCCCGTCGCCTCCTCCAGGCGCCGCACGTGCTGGCTGACGGTCGACTGGCGCAGCCCGAGGCGGTCCGCGGCCCGCGTGAAGCTCAGCGTCTGGGCCACGGCGAGGAAGGTGCGCAGCTGGGTGGGCTCGTACACCCCACGACGTTATCGCGAACCGTGATGACAGTCAGAGGGCTGTACGGGATTCCCGATCACCGGGCCGTGGAGCAGGATGGACGTGCGCGACCCCCGTAGGAGCACTGGAGCCCATGACCCCCCGCACGCCCGGCCGCACCGCCCGCCGCCCCCTTCGACCGCCGTCCTGGCTGCCCGTCGACGGCTACGTCCTCGCGCTGCTCGGCACGGTCGCCCTCGCCGCGCTCCTCCCCGCCTCCGGGACCGCCGCGAGCGTCACGGAAGGCGCGTCGACCGGGGCCGTCGCCCTGCTGTTCTTCCTCTACGGGGCCCGGCTCTCCACCCGCGAGGCCCTCGACGGCCTCAAGCACTGGCGGCTCCACCTCACCGTCCTCGGCTGCACCTTCCTGCTCTTCCCGCTCCTCGGCCTCGCCGCGCGCGGCCTCGTGCCCGGCGTCCTCACCCCCCAGCTCTACAGCGGCCTCCTCTTCCTCTGCCTGGTGCCGTCCACCATCCAGTCCTCCATCGCCTTCACCTCGATCGCCCGGGGCAACGTGCCCGCCGCGATCTGCGCCGGCTCGTTCTCCTCGCTCGCCGGGATCGTCCTCACCCCGCTGCTCGCGGCGCTGCTCCTCGGCAACAGCGCGGGCGGCCTCTCCGCCGACGCGCTGGTGAAGATCGTGCTCCAGCTCCTCGTGCCGTTCCTGGCCGGGCAGTTCCTGCGCCGCTGGGTCGGAGCCTTCCTGGTCCGGCACAAGAAGGCCCTCGGGTACGTCGACCGGGGATCGATCCTCCTCGTCGTCTACACCGCCTTCAGCCGGGGCATGGTCGCCGGCATCTGGCACCTGGTGACCCCCGCCCGGCTCGGCGCGCTGCTCGCCGTCGAGGCCGTGCTCCTCGCGGTCATGCTGGCCCTGACCTGGTACGGAGCCCGACGCCTCGGCTTCGACCGGGGCGACCGGATCGCGATCCAGTTCGCCGGCTCCAAGAAGAGCCTGGCGGCCGGACTGCCCATGGCGAGCGTCCTCTTCGGCCCGCAGGCCTCCCTCGCCGTGCTCCCGCTGATGCTCTTCCACCAGATGCAGCTGATGGTCTGCGCGGTCATCGCGAAGCGCCGTTCGAAGGACCCGGAGGGAGCCACGGCGGCCGCCCCCGAACCCCTGCGAGCCCCCGAGGTGCCGACGGCGGGAACCCGATGATCATCCGGGCCGCTACGGTGCTCCCATGCCCGCACTCGATCCCGGCAGCACCGCGCTCGTCCTCGTCGACCTGATGGAACGCATCGTCGCGCTGCCGCTCGCCCCCCGCCCCGGTACCGACGTCCTCGCCGCCTCCGCCCGGCTCGCCGACACCTTCCGGACCGCCGGCGCGCCCGTCGTCCACATCCGCGTCGAGCGGCCGAACGTCGCCGCCCAGCCGCCCGGCAGCGAACTCGTCCCCGACCTCGTCGAGGACGGCGACCCCGTCGTCGTCAAGCGCACCATCGGCGGCTTCCAGGACACCGGACTGCACGAGCTGCTCGCCGGACTCGGCGCCACCACCCTCGTCCTCGGCGGCATCGCCACCAACCTCGGCGTCGAGTCCACCGCCCGCGCCGCCTGCGACCTGGGCTACGAGCTCGTCTTCGCCGAGGACGCCATGGCCGCGCTCACCGCGGACGAGCACCGCGCCTCCGTCGACCTCGACTTCCCGCGCCTCGGCACGGTCGCCCCCGTCTCCGCGATCACCCTGGACGGCCCCGAGTGACCCGCGTGCCGATACGGTACGGGGCCCGCCCCTGCTCCCTCGTCGTCTGCCGGGGCTGCTGCTGCGGGGACCCCCGCAAGAACCCCGGCATGGACCACGCCGGTCAGCTCGCCCGCCTCCGCGAGGCCGCCGCGGCCTCCGGCGGCCGACTGCTCGTCCGTACCAGCGACTGCCTCGGACCCTGCGCGCAGGCCAACGTGCTCGTGGTCCAGCCGTCCACCGAGGGCCGGCGCAGGGGCGGCCGGGCCGCCTGGATCGGCTGGAGTGCCGACGAGGACTGCCTCGACGAGGTCCTCGCCTGGACGGCGGCAGGCGGCCCCGGAGTCGTCCCGGCCCCGGCCGCCCTCGAACTCCAGATGATCGACCCGCCGAAGAACTGACCGTTCCTAGACGGCGATCCGGTGCTCGCCCGCGTACACGTTCATGTTCGGCCCGCGCAGGAAGCCGACCAGCGTCAGGCCCGTCTCGGCGGCCAGGTCCACGGCGAGCGAGGACGGCGCGGACACCGCGGCGAGCACCGGGATCCCCGCCATCACGGCCTTCTGCGCCAGCTCGAACGAGGCCCGCCCCGACACGAGCAGCACCGCCCGCTCCAGCGGCAGCAGCCCCTCCCGCAGCGCCCGCCCGACCAGCTTGTCCACGGCGTTGTGCCGGCCCACGTCCTCCCGTACGTCGAGCAGTTCGCCGTCCTCCGTGAACAGCGCCGCCGCGTGCAGTCCGCCGGTCGAGTCGAAGACCCGCTGGGCGGCCCGCAGCCGCTCGGGCAGCACCGAAAGGAGGTCGGGGGTCAGCCGGACCGGGGGAGCGTCGGCGATCGGGAAGCGGGCCGTGGTGCGGACCGCGTCCAGGCTGGCCTTGCCGCACAGCCCGCACGAGGACGTCGTGTAGACGTTCCGCTCCAGCGTGATGTCCGGGACCTTCACACCGGGGGCCAGCTGCACGTCCACCACGTTGTACGTGTTCCGGCCGTCCTCCGTGGCGCCCGCGCAGTACACGATGTTCCGCACGTCCGAGGCCGCCGCGAGGACCCCCTCGCTCACCAGGAAACCGGCCGCGAGCGCGAAGTCGTCGCCCGGAGTGCGCATGGTGATCGCGATCGGCCGTCCGTTCAGCCGGATCTCCAGCGGCTCCTCCGCCACCAGGGTGTCGGGACGCGTGGTGACCGCACCGCCCCGGATCCGCACGACCCGCCGCCGCTCGGTGACCCGTCCCATCGTGACCCCACTCGATTCTCTCCGCGGAAAAGGCCGGGAAGGCCCTGACCGCCCCATTCTCCGTCACGCCCCCACCACCGCACACGACCCGGCCCGTACCTGGCCCGTTGTCACGGTCGGCCAAGCGATACGGGGGAATGTTGGTGGTTTACGTCACCTGTTACTGATCAGTCGCTGGCAAGACTGGGTGATCCTGCCGGACGAACGAACCACCTAGGGGGTCCCGGGAATGACGGGCACTCGCATTGCCGCGCTCGGGCACTACCAGCCCGCCAGGGTGCTGACCAACCACGACCTGGCCGAGCTGGTCGACACGAGCGACGAGTGGATCCTCAGCCGGGTCGGCATCCGCACCCGGCACGTCGCCGGGCCCGACGAGCCCGTCGACGAGCTCGCCGCCCACGCGGCCGGCAAGGCCCTCGCCACCGCCGGCCTCACCGCCGGCGACGTCGACCTCGTCCTCGTCGCCACCTCCACCGCGATCGACCGCTCGCCCAACACGGCCGCCCGCGTCGCCGCCCGCCTCGGCATGGGCTCGCCCGCCACCATGGACCTCAACGTGGTCTGCGCCGGCTTCACCCACGCCCTGGCCACCGCCGACCACGCCGTCCGCGCCGGGGCGGCCCGCCGTGCCCTCGTCATCGGCGCCGACAAGATGACCGAGATCACCGACTGGACCGACCGCACCACCTGCGTCCTCACCGGCGACGGTGCGGGCGCCGCGATCGTCGAGGCGACGGAGACGGACACCGGCGCCATCGGCCCGGTCCTGTGGGGCTCCGTCCCGGAGATGGGCAACGCCGTCCGCATCGAGGGCACCCCGCCCCGCTTCGCCCAGGAGGGCCAGTCCGTCTACCGCTGGGCGACCCAGCAACTGCCCGCCCTCGCCCGGAAGACCTGCGAGCGCTCCGGCATCGCCCCCGAGGACCTCGCGGGCGTCGTCCTCCACCAGGCCAACCTGCGGATCATCGAGCCGCTCGCCGCGAAGATCGGCGCCGTCAACGCGGTCGTCGCCCGGGACGTCGTCGATTCCGGCAACACCTCCGCCGCCTCCATCCCGCTGGCCCTGGCCAAGCTGGTCGAACGCGGCGAACTGCCCTCCGGCGCCCCGGTCCTGCTCTTCGGCTTCGGCGGCAACCTCTCGTACGCGGGCCAGGTCGTCCGCGTCCCGTAGGGCCTCGGCGGATCACGGCCGGGTCCGCGGCGCCCGGCACGGCGGGGCATACCCCGTTCGGCGGAGCCCGGTGGCGGCGGGCCGGGCGCGGACCTAGCTTCGATCGCGGTGAGGGTCGTCCCTTCCGGACGCGGAATCGCTCCGCATCCGAGCCCTCGCGTGATCTGGAGGACCGCCATGCGCGCGATACGTGCCGCTTCCGTCGCCCTGCTCAGCGCCATCGCCGTGGTGTCGGTCGCGCCCCTGGCCCTGGCCGGTGACGGCAACAACGACATCACGTCGTTCGGCTTCTCCGTCACGCCCACGACGATCGCCCCCGGCGGCACCGTCACCCTCACGTCCGACGGCTGCGAGGTGCCGTCCGTGACCGTCACCTCCACCGTGTTCGAGACCGTGACCCTCAACGAGGGCCGCTCGGCCACGGCGACCGTGGACGTCGACGCCAAGGCCGGCAGCCAGGTCGAGATCACCTTCGACTGCAAGGGCGAGCGGGGCACCGCCCCGCTGACCATCGCCGAGGGCGGCGACACCGGCACGCACACCGGAGCCCACAAGGGCGTGAAGGCCGGTTACGGAACCACCGCCGCCTCCGGCACGGCCACGGAGGGGCTCGGCACCACCGAGGCGGTCACGGGCGCCCTGCTCATCGCCGGAGCGCTCGGCGCCGCCGTCGTGCTCACCCGCCGCCGCGCCGACGGCCGCTCCTGACGGCCGGGACCACGGGGGCCCGAAGCGGCCCCTCCGCCCCGGTGTGACGAGGTCCGGGGCGGAGGGGCGCCAGTACGCGAGGAGGGTGGACGTGGGGCCTGCGGACGGCACGGCGGAGGACCCGGGAGCACGCCCGGACGGCACCGGACGGCGCGGCGCCTGGGGCGTCGTCGCCGTCGTCCTCCTCATCGGGGTGCACCTCGTGCGCGGCGGTACGGGGGAGCTCCCGGCCGGCGGCCCGCCGCAGCCCCTCGCCGCGGCCGCGCCCGACGGGACGCGGGCCGGCGTCTCCGCCTTCTCCCCCGTGTCCGTGCCCGCCCCGCTGCCCGCCTCGGCCCCGGTCCGGGTCCGTGTCCCCGCCGTCCGCGTCGACGCGCCCGTCATCGGGGTCGGACTCGACGCCGAGGGCTGGATCGAGGCCCCGCCGCCCGAGGAGGACCGGCTCGCGGGCTGGTTCACCGGCGCGGTCACCCCCGGCGAACGCGGCACCGCCGTCGTCGTCGGCCACGTCGACACCCCGAACGGCCGGGCCGTCTTCTACGACCTGGGCGCCCTCGGCAAGGGACACCGCGTCGAGATCGTCCGCCGGGACGGCCGGACCGCCGTCTTCGCCGTGTACGGCGTCGAGGTCGTCCCCAAGGAGGGCTTCCCCGCCACCCGGATCTACGGCGACTCCGGCTTCCCGGAACTGCGCCTGATCACCTGCGGCGGCACCTTCACCCAGGAGGGCGGCTACGCGTCCAACGTGGTGGTCTCGGCCCGCCTGGTCGAGGTCCGCTGACCCGCGCCCGACCTGACGTACTCCCGCCCGGTCGTTGGCCCGGACCGCGTCACGGTCGTCAAGGTGGCCTTGACGGAGCCGGCGTCGGGGGGCGCCGGGCTCCCACCTGGGGCTCACCCCACTGACCACGGGAAACGCTGGTGAAAGGCGCCTCAAACCCCTGGTAGAGTTATCTCTGTCGCCGCGGGGGAAACCCCGAAACGACAATCACCCAGTCCGGGTGGCGGAATGGCAGACGCGCTAGCTTGAGGTGCTAGTGCCCTTTATCGGGCGTGGGGGTTCAAGTCCCCCCTCGGACACCACACGAAGTGCCGGTCGATCTCGTATCGACCGGCACTTCGCGTTTCCCGGCGTCCCGCCGCCCTACGCCTTCCGCGCCACCACCAGCCTGCAGCGCGGGCTGCCGTCCTCCCGGCGGCCCAGGGGTTCGACGGGGAGGAGGGAGACGTCGAAGCCCGCCTCTTCCAGCCGGGTGCGGACGTCCGCGAGGCGGAAGGTGCGGTAGTACATGACGAAGGGCGGGCGCCAGACGGCGTTCCTGACGCGCATCGCCGCGTCGAAGCCCCACAGGATCCAGTAGAGGCGGGAGCCGACCGGTGGCGGGGCCGGGAGCGGGAAGGCGAAGGTGCCGCCCGGGCGCAGGGAGGCGTGGACCTGGGCGAAGAGGGTGCGCTGGGCGGCCGGGAGGAAGTGGCCGAAGGCACCGAAGCTGACCGCCAGGTCGAAGACCGGGGCGAACGGGAGGGCGAGGGCGTCGGCGCGGACCAGGTCGGCGGTCGGGTGGGCGTCGCGGGCCCGGGCCAGCATGCCCGTACTGAAGTCGACGCCCGTGACCCGGCCCGCGCAGACCGAGCGGAGGACGCCGAGCCCGGCGCCGGTGCCGCAGCAGACGTCGAGGCCCGAGTCGAAGGGGCCGAGGGACTCCAGGGTGCGGGTGACCGCGCCCAGGAGGCGGTCGGAGGTGCGGAAGGGAGTCGCGTCGAACTTGGCCGCGAGCAGGTCGTAACCGTGCTCGACCGAGGAGAGGGCCTGGACGGTCAGCTCGCGGACGCTGGGACCCTGCGGGGTGAACATGCACCGAGCCTAGGCGCTCGGGGGCCGTGTGCGTCAGAGCGTGGTGCTCACCGGCGGTGCCGGCCAGGACGGGGCGATGCCCGTGAGCTGGCAGACGAGGAGGTAGAGGGGGATCGGCGGGGTGTACGGGGAGGTGCCGTCGGGGTGGTGGATGAGGCGCGGGCGGCGGTCCGGGATCTCGGCGCCGCGGGCGTAGCAGGCGGGCAGCGGCCAGGTGAGGTCGTGGTCGGAGCCGGCGGGGACGAGCCACCACCACCAGTCGGAGTCGGCGTAGACGCAGCCCTTGGCGGGGAGGCGCGAGAGGATCTTGAAGCCGAAGCGGGCGGGGACGCCGACGGCGTCGCAGCCGAGGCCGGTGTGGAGTCCGACGGGCACGGTCAGCCGGGTGGCGGCCAGCTCGCGCGGGAGGGCCCGGTCCGGCGCGCCGAGGAGGGAGTCCGACGAGCGTCGGGGGGCCGGTACGGAGGCTTCGGGGGACCTGAGGGCGCGCGGGATGACGCGGATCGACCTCAGCACGGTTCCCCCATGCCGTGGGCGAGTTCCGCCCAGACGATCTGTGCCGTGCCGTGGCCGGTGCGGTCGGCGCCCCAGGCGGTGCAGAGCGCGTCGACGATGAGGAGTCCGCGGCCGCGTTCCTCCTCGCCGCAGTCGCGTATCCGTGGCCCGGCGGGACCGCCCTCGTCCCGTACGGCTATGCGCAGGGTCTCCTCGCCCTCGCGGATCTCGCAGACGACGCGGTCGCTCGCGGTGTGCACGACGGCGTTGGTGACGAGCTCGGAGACGACGAGGGCGACCGTGTCGCGTATCCCGGGGTCGCAGCCCCAGATGATGAGGCGTTCCTCCGCGAGCCTGCGGGCGCGGGCGACCGACGAGGTCAGGGCCGGGAGCTCGAAGGCGAAACGGCGGACGGGATCGGTGTGCGGCTGAGGGCGCTGGGCCATGACCCGAGGGGCTGCAGGACTCATGAGACCTGAGGGCTGCGCGTTACCAGAAGCCACGACCGGTTCCTCACAACAGTGGGCAGGACTGCCGTACGGCGCTGTCGCCGTGACGCGGTGGCGCACGGCGGCAGCGTGTACTGGTTCACCGGAACACTGTCCTCCTGCGTCGGACACTTGGCAAGTGGCACTCTGAAAATTGCAGAGTGCTGTGTTCTCTCTGGACCTGCTTCGTGGCACACTCATCGAAACAGCGCGTCGGGGAGGTCTGAGAGTGAGCGAGCCGCGGTCCGCCCCCACGGTGGGACAGGTCGTCCTCGGAAAGCGTCTGCAGGACCTGCGCGAGCGGGCCGGCATGAAGCGGGAAGAGGCGGCGAAGATCCTGCGGGTGGCCCCGGCCACCGTCCGGCGGATGGAGACCGCCGAGGTCGCGCTGAAGATTCCGTACGTGCAGCTCCTGTTGAAGGAGTACGGGATCCCGGACTCCGAGGCGGAGGGCTTCGTCGCCCTCGCGGAGGAGGCCAACCTCCCCGGCTGGTGGCAGCGGTTCCACGACGTGCTGCCCGGCTGGTTCTCCATGTACGTCAGCCTGGAGGGGGCCGCGAGCCTCATCCGGGCGTACGAACCCCAGTTCATCCCCGGTCTCCTCCAGACCGAGGCGTACGCCCGCGCCATTCTGCGCAGCGGGGCGGTCGGTGGCGGCAGCGATGCCGGCAGAGACGAGGACACCGAGCGCCATGTAGCCCTGCGGATGGAGCGCCAGTCCCTGCTGACCAGGGACGACGCTCCGAAGTTCTGGGTGATCATGGACGAGACGGTGTTCCGCCGACCGGTCGGTGACGGGCCCGAAGTGATGCGCGACCAGCTCGACCGGCTGCTCGAAGCGTCCGAGCTGCCGAACGTCACCCTGCAGATCGCGGAGTTCGCGTCCGGCCACCATCCCGGCACCTACGGACCGTTCGTCCTCTTCCGCTTCGCCATGCCCGAACTCCCGGACATGGTCTACAGCGAGTACCTGACCGGCGCCGTCTATCTCGACGCGCGTCCCGAGGTGGCATCCCACCTGGAGGTCATGGACCGCATGGCGGCGCAGGCCGCGACTGCACAACGCACGAAGGAGATCCTCCGGGATCTCCGCAAGGAGCTGTGAATGGATCGCATATACAACGGCATGCCCGCCGCTGAGCTCGGTGCCGAGGGTTGGCACAAGCCCTGGAGCGGCGGGAACGGGGGCAACTGCGTGGAGGCCATGAAGCTGGCCGACGGCAGAGTCGCCGTGCGACAGTCCGCAGACCCTGAAGGACCAGCGCTCATCTACACCCACGGGGAGATCGCCGCTTTCATCCAGGGAGCCAAATCCGGTCAGGCTGACTTTCTGCTCACCTGAACCTTCCGTCCCACCCCTACCATCGCGTAACTCTTGTTGCAGTGCCGCCCGTTCAACCCGACCAGGAGAGCCGATGACCCAGGACCCCACATCCCTGAGGATCGACACCAGCAAGCCGCATCCGGCGCGCATGTACGACTGGTTCCTGGGCGGCAAGGACAACTACCCGGTCGACGAGGCGATGGCACGCCAGCTGCTCACCGTCGACGCCCGGGGCCGGGACATGGCCCGCGTCAACCGGGCCTTCATGCACCGCGCCATCCGCTGGCTCAGCGCCCACGGCGTCCGCCAGTACCTGGACGTCGGCACGGGCATCCCGACCGAGCCCAACCTGCACCAGATCGCGCAGGAGGCCGCGCCGGAGTCCCGCATCGTCTACTGCGACAACGACCCGATCGTGCTCGCGCACGCGGCCGCCCTGCTGCGCTCGACCCCGGAAGGGGCCACCGAGTACATCCAGGCGGACGCCCGCGAACCCGAGGTCATCCTCGAAAGGGCCGGAAAGGTCCTTGATTTCGACCAGCCCATCGCCCTGTCGATGCTCGCCCTGCTGCACTTCGTGGGCGACGAGGACGGTGCGTACGAACTGGTCTCCAAGATCGTCGACAAGCTCGCGCCGGGCAGCTACCTCGTCCTCTCCCACGTCACCGGGGACTTCGACCCCGAGGGCGCGGCGAAGGCGAGTGCCATGTACAAGGCGCGCGGGCTGACCCTGCGGCCCCGCTCGCGCGACGAGCTGGCCGCGTTCTTCGACGGGCTCGAGCTCGTGGAGCCCGGGGTCTCGCTCACCGCCGACTGGCACCCGGAGCTGGGCGAGCCCGTCCCGGTCCAGGGCGACGACCCCATCCCGGGGTGGGCCGCGGTGGCCCGCAAGCCCTGATCCGCGTCGCACGCTCAAGGGGGAGGCCCGCCCGGTGACACCGGGCGGGCCTCCCCCGTCCCTTCTCTACGGCTCCACCAGCGTCACCAGGAAGCTCCGCGCCCGGCCGACATTGCCGGCCGCGTCGATCGTCCGGTACTCGACGGTGTGCGTGCCGTAGTCCGGGGTCGCGTCGTCCCACGGCACCGCCCGGCTCCGGCCCAGCTTCCCGTACACGAGGTCGTCGATCACCGTGCCGCCCGGCGAGAAGCGGAACGGCGCGCCGGCGTCCGTCGGCCAGCCGTAGTACGTGTACCAGCCGTCGCCGTCGACCCGGAACTGGCTGACCACGGCGCCCTCCTGGTCGTCCCGCGCGGTCAGCCGCATCGTGAACGCGCCGTCGTAGACGTACTCCACCGGGCGCCCGGGACGCCGTACCGTGCGCAGCGGCTCGGACAGCTCGTACGCGGCGGTGGCCGGGCGGGCGTCCACCGTCCAGCTCAACTCCTCGTCCGTGCCCGGGATGCGCGCGGCCAGCACATGGGTGCCGGGCGCGATCCGCAGCGAACGGAGGTCCAGGTCACGGTCGTTGCGGCCGTACGGGGCGACCGGGCGTCCGTCCAGGCGCCAGCGCACGGCGGGGGTGCCGTCCACCGCGTGGGTGGTGTCCGCGTGGACGACGCTCCGGGCGCCGACGGGGGAGCCGGTGGGGGTGTGCCCGGTGAAGCCGGGAGCCTCCGGGTTCCGTACGGTGGTCAGCGAGGGGTCGACCGTCCAGCTCACCGTCCGGGTGAGCGCCGCCGAGGCGCGGACCGCCGGGTCGCGGACGAAGGGCGTCGGGTCGGTGACCGTCGCCGTCAGGGCGTGGGTGCCGGGGGAGACCCGCAGCCTCCGCAGGTCGAGCGTGCGGGCGCCTTCGGTGTCGAGGGTCCGCCCGTCCAGCTTCCAGGTCACGGCGAGCGCGCCGCCCACCGGGTGCAGGGTGTCCACCCACACCGCGCGGTCCGCCCCGATCGGCGCCGCGTTCGGGGTGTGGTCCTGGACCAGGTTCACCTTGGCCGAGATCGCCCGGACCATCACCTCGCGCTCCACCTGGTCGAAGGCGTAGCCGAGGGTCTTCATGAGGGAGTGGCGGCTCGGGCGCCAGACGCCCTTCGTGCTGTACATGCCGCCCTCGTGGCGGCCGATGACCCCGCCGGACTCGCTCTCCTCGCCGAGCCAGCGCCACCACTTGGCCCGCTGCGCCCGCATCTGCTCCTCCGTCAGGAGCGTGTGGTGGACGGAGGCCGGCTCGGGGCCCGCGTAGGTCTCGCCCGGGACCCCGCGCGCGTAGTAGTCGTACTCGTCCTGGAGCCCGCCGAGCGAATGCCCTATCTCGTGCGGGGTGATGAGCGAGGACAGCGCGTTGCCGCCGGAGGCCGTGGCGTAACTCCCGCCCGCGCCGCCGTAGGTGGAGCTGTGGGCGAGGGCGACGATCTGGCGGTTGGCGCGGTTCGTGCCGGGGACGAGGTCGGCGAGCGCGGCGGCCTTCCGGCTGTCGACGGTGAGCAGCCGCTGCACGCTGTCCGGATTGCAGCCGCCCCAGAAGCCCATGTCGAGCACCGTGTCACGGGCCGGGGCGCCGAGCCCGGGGTCGCAGTCCACGCCGGACTCCGCCGAAGGGGCCTCCACGGCCCACACGTTGACGTACGAGCGGTACGAGGCGAAGGGCTCGATGCTCCACAGGGTGTTCAGGTGCCGTTCCAGGTCCGCCCGGAAGGCCGGCATCTCCGCCGCGGTGTAGCCGTCGCCCATGAACACCAGGTTGAACCGTTTGTCGGCGGGGCCGGTGGTCTGCACGGGGACGACGGCCGGCCCCTCGCCGGACGTGGGCGTCTCGGCGGCCGCGGGCACCGTTCCCACCAGGCCCGCGGCCAGCAGACAGACCGCGGCGAGGCGGGCCACCGCACGCCGGACTCCCTTGCGCTGTGAGGTCATGGGGCGCGAGCCTAGGCCGCGCCCCCGACCGCGTAAAGGTGTGTGTCAGCCGTCTGTCGGCGGCGCCGTCGTCTCAGCTTCGCAGCCAGGCGAGGCCCGGGTGCTCCGCCGTGTAGCCCTCCACCAGACGGCGGGCCACCGCCACCGAGTCCACCAGCGGGTGCAGCGCGAAGGCCTTGACGGCCGTCGCCCGCGAGCCGCTCTCCACGGCGGCGAGGACCTCGCGCTCCACCGCCTTCACCGCCGTCACCAGACCGACGGCGTGGTACGGCAGCGGGGCCACCGACACCGGGTGGGCGCCGTTCGCGTCCACGAAGCACGGCACCTCGATCACGGCGTCCGCGTCGAGCACGGACAGCGTCGAACCGTTGCGCACGTTGAGGATCAGGGTGGTCCGCTCGTCCCGGGCGATCGCCCGCATGAGCGCGAGCGCCACCTTCTCGTAGCCGCCCGACTCCAGGTCCTCCTCGTCGCGCTCCCCGATCCCGGCGGCCTCCCGGTTGGCGGCCATGTAGGTGGCCTCCCGGTCGGCGAGCGTACGGTGCCAGGCCGCGAGGGCCGGAGCGCCGGGCTTGGCCATCTCCTCGTAGAACGCGCCCTGCTGGTCCCGCAGATACGCCCCGCGCGTCCGCTCGGCCGTCCGGTAGGCGTGCACCGCCTCCCGGTTGAAGTAGTAGTAGTGCAGGTACTCGTTGGGGATCGCGCCGAGCGAGCGCAGCCACTCCGGGCCGAAGAGCCGGCCCTCCTCGAAGGAGCCGAGCTTCTCCTCGTCGGCGAGCAGCCGCGGCAGCACGTCCTGCCCGCCGACCCGCAGCCCCCGCAGCCAGCCCAGGTGGTTGAGGCCCACGTAGTCGATCCAGGCATCGTCCGGGTTCGCGCCCAGGACGCGGGCCACCCGGCGGCCGAGGCCCACGGGGGAGTCGCAGATGCCGACGACCCGGTCGCCGAGCACCCGGGACATCGCCTCCGTGACCAGGCCCGCCGGGTTGGTGAAGTTGATGACCCAGGCGTCGGGGGCGAGTTCGGCGATCCTCCGGGCGATGCGTACGGCCACGGGAACGGTCCGAAGGCCGTACGCGATGCCGCCCGCGCCCACCGTCTCCTGGCCGAGCACGCCCTCGTCGAGCGCGATCCGCTCGTCGGCCGCCCTGCCCTCCAGACCTCCGACCCGGATCGCGGAGAACACGAAGTCCGCCCCGCGCAGCGCCTCGTCCAGGTCCGTCGTCGCCGTCACCGCCGGAGCGTCCGGCACCCCCTCCGCCTGGTCCGCGAGGACCCGCGCGATCGCCGAGAGCCGCCCCTCGTCGAGGTCGTACAGGGTGACGTGGGTGACCCGCCCCTCGGCGTGGTCGCCGAGGAGAGCGCCGTACACCAGCGGCACCCGGAATCCGCCGCCTCCGAGAATCGTCAGTTTCATGCTCGTACGCTACTCGGGCGGGCCCTCTGAGCAGGGGGATTCCGGGACGCCGTCCACGGGGGCGTCCGCATGCCGGGCGTCCGCCTCCCGCGAGGGGTGGGGGACAATGGCGCCATGTCCCGACGCAAGACCCGCCCCCGCACGTCCCCGGCCGCCGCCGCGCCCGCCGTGACCGCGGCCTCGCCCTGCCCCTGCGGTCTCGACGCCGCGTACGGCGCGTGCTGCGGCCGGTTCCACTCGGGCGCCGGTGGTACGGCGCCCACCGCCGAACTCCTCATGCGCTCCCGCTACAGCGCCTTCGTCGTCCGCGACGAGGCGTACCTGCTGCGCACCTGGGCGCCGGAGACGCGGCCGGGCGAGGTCGACTTCGACCCGGGGATGCGCTGGGCCGGCCTGGAGATCGAGGAGACCGGCGAGGGCAGCGCCTTCCACCAGCACGGCACCGTCACCTTCACCGCCCGCTACGTCCACGGCGGCGAGTCCGGCGCCCTGCACGAGCGGAGCCGGTTCGCCCGCCACGAGGGCGCGTGGGTGTACGTGGACGGCGACTTCATCGAGTAGGGCGTGCGCTCGGCCGGGGGTGCGCTCGGCGAGGGAGAAGGCTCAGCGCGCGCCCACGCCTGCCGTCACCCGTCCCCGGGGAAGCCCGCTCGCGAGGTCCTCGGCGACGATCTTCTTGGCGATGGCGTCCGTCGCCACCCGCAGCTCGGGCCCGCTGGGGCGGCCGCGCTCCTGCGCGACGACGTCGGAGAGCCACTCGCCCCAGGCGTGGGTGATGACGTCCGCCTCGCGCTTGCCCGCCGTCGTGTGCGAGAGCAGGTTGCCGTCACGGGTGAGGTAGCCCTCGTCGACCATCCGGTCGAAGACCGGGAGGAGCACCTCGGGCGGCACCCGCCGCCCGGCCGAGATCAGGCCGAGGCTCGCGTGCCCGACGGTCCGCGTGAAGAGCTCGACCTGCATCACCGCCCAGGCGCCCGCCGTGTCGAGCCGGGTGTCGGACGCGGCGACGATCGCCTTGGCCGTGTTGTAGTCGGTACGGCTCAGGATCCGGCCGACGGAGAGTTCGAGGAGCTTCTCCGAGTCGCCGGACATGGTGGGGGAGCCGAAGCCCTCGCCCATGTCGGGGGCGGCGGAGCGGGCCGAGTCGCGCAGCTCCACCTGCTTGAGGAAGAGGGCGACGACGAAGCCGACGGCCGCGACCGGCACCGTCCAGAGGAAGACGGTGTGCAGGGTGTCTGCGTACGCCTGGACGATCGGCTCGGCGATCCGCGGGGGAAGCCGGTGGAGCCCGGCCGGGTTCTGTGCCGCCTGCGCGATGCCGGCCGGGTTGAGTCCGAGGCTCCTGGCGACGGCGGCCGCCTCTCCGATGCCCGCCGTGAGGTTGGGCTTGAGGGAGTTGGTGTAGATCGTGCCGAAGACGGCCGTGCCGAAGGAACTGCCGAGGGTGCGGAAGAAGGTGACGCCGGAGGTGGCGGTGCCGAGGTCGGCGTAGTCGACGGTGTTCTGCACGGCGATGGTCAGGACCTGCATGCACAGGCCGATGCCGACGCCGAGGACGAGCATGTACAGCGATTCCAGTCCGGTGCCGGTGTCCGGTCCCATGAGCGAGAGCAGGAAGAGGCCGACGCCCATCACCAGGCAGCCGACGATGGGGAAGATCCGGTAGTGGCCGGTCTTGCTGACGACGTTGCCGCTGAAGATGGAGGCGACCAGCAGGCCGACGACCATGGGGAGGGTGCGGATCCCGGACATGGTCGCCGACTCCCCGTCGACGTACTGCAGATAGGTCGGCAGGAAGGTCATCGCGCCGAGCATGGCGAAGCCGACGACGAAGCTGAGCACCGAGCAGACCGTGAAGACGGGGTTCCGGAAGAGCCGCATGGGCAGCATGGGTTCGGCCGCCCGGGTCTCCACCCAGCAGAACAGGGCCAGGGCGAGGAGGCCGCCCGCGAAGAGCCCGATGATGACCCCGGAGCTCCAGGCGTACTCGTTGCCGCCCCAACTGGTCGCCAGGATCAGGGCGCTGGATCCGGCGGCGACGAGCGCGATGCCGGCGTAGTCGATGACGGGCCGGCTCGCGGAGCGTACGGAGGGGATCGTGCGGGCGGCGGCGATGACGACCAGGATCGCGATGGGGACGTTGACGTAGAACGCCCAGCGCCAGCTGAGGTGGTCGGTGAACAGGCCGCCGAGGAGCGGCCCGATGACCGTCGAGACGCCGAACACGGCCCCGATGGCGCCCTGGTACTTGCCGCGTTCGCGCAGCGGGATCACATCGGCGATGAGCGCCATCGAGGTGACCATCAGACCGCCTGCGCCGATGCCCTGGAGGCCGCGCCAGACGATCAGCAGCGTCATGTTGGTGGCGAGTCCGCAGAGGAACGAGCCGGTGATGAAGACGACCGCGGAGATCTGGAAGATCACCTTGCGGCCGAAGAGATCGCCGAACTTGCCGACGAGGACGGTCGCGACGGTCTCGGCGAGCAGGTACGAGGTGACCACCCACGACATGTGGGCGGCGCCGCCGAGGTCCGAGACGATCGTGGGCAGGGCGGTGCCGACGATCGTCTGGTCGAGGGCGGCGAGGAGGACGCCGAGCATGATCGTGCCGAAGACGATGTTGCGGCGGCGGCTGTCGAGCACGGGTGGCTCGGTGACGGCCGAGGGTGCGGGCGCTGCGTCGCTGGTCGTGGTCACGCTCGCAGCGTCACACCGCCACCGCCCTCACGCATGCGGGGGACGGCCGGACGGGCGTACTCCGTCAGGGCGTGACGGGCAGCTGGGGGTGGTGCTTGGCGAGGATCTTGTTGGCCCGCGCGAGGGCGGCGAGGGCGTGCTCGCGGTCCGCCCGGTCCTCCGCGCAGAGCGGCCCCCGGAAGCGGTACACCTCGCGCGCCGCGCAGTCCGCGTCGACCTCGGCCTGGAGGACGTGGAGCGGCAGACAGGCGCCGATCATCGCGGCCACGCTGTCGGGGATCGGTACGGGGACGAGGCGCGAGGGCGAGGTGATCACGGGTCAGTCCTAGTCGGTTCGAGGAGGGTGCGGAAGGGTCTCCTCTCCCATACGTACCGGATCGCGGTACGGGTTCCGGCACGGCGCTGTCACGGGCGGGCGACGACGGAGATCGGCACCGGCGGGGCACACGGACCGAACCGGCGCCGCCGGTGGCCGACGGCCGGGACGTTCCCGCAGGTACGGGGCCGGGCGGCGGCCGCCGTACCGCACACCGCCCCCGCGCGTCGCTCGGCGGCCCGACCCGGGCGCGGACCGGACCGGCGCCGCCGAATGTGTGGCATATCACGTTGCGGGCGGACGGCTCTCGGGAGGGGCCTACGCGAGGATCTCGGTCAGGTCGTACGAGACGGGCTCGTCCAGCTGTCCGTAGCCGCAGGACTCCGGCGTCCGGTCCGGGCGCCACCGCTTGAACTGCGCGGTGTGCCGGAAGCGGTCCCCCTCCATGTGGTCGTAGCCGACCTCGCAGACCCGCTCCGGCCGCAGCGCCACCCAGGACCGGTCCTTCCCGCCCGACCAGCGGCTCGGCGCGCCCGGCAGCCTGGCCCCCTCGTGGGCGGCCTCGTCCGTCCAGGCCGCCCACGGGTGCCCGTCCGGGGGGTCCGTCCGGAGCGGCTCCAGCTCCTCGACGAGCTCGGCGCGGCGGGCGGCGGTGAAGGCCGCGCACACGCCGACGTGCTGGAGGACGCCCCCGTCGTCGTACAGGCCGAGCAGCAGCGAGCCGACGACCGGCCCGCTCGTGTGGAAGCGGTATCCGGCCACGACGACGTCAGCGGTCCGCTCGTGCTTGATCTTGTACATGAGGCGGGCGTCCGGCCGGTACGGCAGGTCGAGCGGCTTGGCGACCACCCCGTCGAGCCCGGCGCCCTCGTACCGCTCGAACCAGCGGGCGGCGAGCTCGGGGTCCCGGGTCGCCGGCGCCAGGTGGACCGGCGCGCCGACCCCGTCGAGGACCCGCTCCAGGGCCGCCCGGCGCTCGCTCAGCGGGGCGTCGAGCAGCGAGTCGTCCCCGAGGGCGAGCAGGTCGAAGGCGATGAACCGGGCCGGGGCGGTCTCCGCGAGCAGCCGCACCCGGGAGCCGGCCGGATGGATCCGCTCGGCGAGCCGGTCGAAGTCCAGCCGCCCGTCGTGCTCGACGACGATCTCCCCGTCGACGACGCAGCGCTCCGGCAGCCGGGCCGCGAGCGCCTCGACCAGCTCGGGGAAGTACCGGGTGAGCGGCTTGCCCGTACGGCTGCCGATGACGAGCTCCGGCCCGTCCCGGTGCACGATCGCACGGAAGCCGTCCCACTTCGCCTCGTACTGCATCCCGGGCGGGATCCGCTTCACGGACTTGGCGAGCATCGGTTTCACGGGCGGCATCACCGGAAGATCCATGGGGTGATTGTCCGGTATGCGGGAGTCGTCGGCGAGGCCTAGGGTGGCCGGCATGGCAGGTGAGGCGGCAGCGGTGGAGATCGAGGTCGGCGACCGGACCGTACGGGTCTCCCACCCCGACAAGGTGTACTTCCCCGAACACGGCTACACCAAGATGGACCTCGTCCGGTACTACCTGGCCGTGGGCGACGGCATCACCCGCGCCCTGCGGAACCGCCCCACCACCCTGGAGCGCTACCCGGACGGGGTGACCGGCGAGTCCTTCTTCCAGAAGCGCGCCCCGAAGTACCTGCCCGACTGGATCCCGACGGCCCGCATCACCTTTCCCAGCGGCCGCCCGGCCGAGGAGATGTGCCCCACCGGGCCGGCGGCGGTGCTCTGGGCGGCCAACCTCGGCGCCGTCACCTTCCATCCCTGGCCGGTGCGCCGGGACGACACCGACCATCCCGACGAGCTCCGCATCGACCTCGACCCGCAGCCCGGCACGGACTTCGCCGACGCCGTGCGCGCCGCCCACGAACTGCGCGCGGTCCTCGACGGGCACGGGCTGCGCGGCTGGCCGAAGACCTCGGGCGGCCGGGGCCTCCACGTCTTCGTGCCGATCGCCCCCGAGTGGACGTTCACCGAGGTCAGGCGAGCCGCGATCGCCTGCGGCCGGGAGCTGGCGCGGCGGATGCCGGAGCGGGTCACGACGGAGTGGTGGAAGGAGGAGCGCGGCGAGCGGATCTTCGTGGACTACAACCAGGCGGCCCGGGACCGCACGATGGCCTCCGCCTACTCCGTACGCCCCCGCCCGCACGCCCCCGTCTCGGCGCCGCTGCGCTGGGAGGAGCTCGACGAGGTCGTGCCGCGGGACTTCGACATCAGGACGATGCCGGCGCGGTACGCGGAGGTCGGCGACGTCCACGCGGACATGGACGACGAGCGCTTCAGCCTGGAGCCGCTGCTCGAACTGGCCCGGCGGGACGAGGCGGAACGCGGTCTGGGCGACCTGCCGTACCCGCCGGATTATCCGAAGATGCCGGGCGAGCCGAAGCGGGTGCAGCCGAGCCGGGCGAAGAAGGAGCCCGCGGGGGAGTGAGGGCCGGGGCGCCTCCGGGTGGGTGCCGCCGGCCCTCATCGCCCACCCTAAAACAACACGAACGGTCGTGCTAGCATTTTTGGCATCCAGAACGACCGAGGAGATCCGGCATGTACCCGATGGCTCCACTCATCCGCACCGCGCTGAACGCCGCCGCGCGCGTCGCCCCGGGCCCGGCCGGCCGCTGGGCCTTCCACCTCTTCGCCCGCCCCCTCGGCCGGGCGAAGGCGAAGCCCGGGGAGCGGGCGCTCCTCGCCGCCGCCCGCACCGGGACCCTCCGTGTCCGGGGCGAGGAGGTCGTCACCTACGCCTGGGGCGACGGACGGCGGCCCGTCCTCCTCGTCCACGGCTGGTCCTCCCGCGCCTCGCGGCTCGGCGCCTTCGCCGAGGAGCTCCTCGCGCGCGGGTACAGTCCGGTCGCCTTCGACGCGCCCGGCCACGGCGATTCCCCCGGCCGGGCCAGCAACATCGTCGAATACCGGGAGATCATCCGGCAGTTGCACGCCCGGCACGGCGACTTCGAAGCCGTCGTCGCCCACTCCTTCGGCGTCCTCGGCGCCCTCTTCGCCCTCCGCGACGGCGTCCGCACGGCCCGCTTCGTGGGCCTCGGCGGCGTCGGCTCCTTCGACATGCTCCTCAAGGGCTTCCAGGCCGGACTCGGCCTGGACGACCGGGTGATGCGGTCCATGCGCACGTACGTCGAGCAGCGCCTCGTCCCCGGCGAGCCGGGCGTCTGGGACCGCTTCGGCGCCGACCACGCGCCGGACGAACTCGGCGCGCCCGTCCTGCTGTTCCACGACGAGGGCGACGACATGGTGCCCCTCGCCCAGGCGCGGTTCCTCGCCCGGGCCCACGGCGAGCGGGCCCGGCTCGTCGTCACCCGGGGCCTCGGCCACCGCCGCATCCTCAGGGATCCCGACGTCGTGGCCGAGGCGGTGGAGTTCATGACGGCCGGCTCCGCCCCGGAGACGGCGGCCGGCGCGCGCGAGGGGGCCGGCTCGACGGCGTCGTGAGCATCGATCGATCGGGGGATACGGGCTGAGCCGGGCGGGCGGGCCGGATCAGCTCGGCCTGGCCCGGCTCGGCCTGGCCCGGCTCGCCCTGGCTCGGCCTGGCTAAGGCCCGGCCCGGCTCAGGCTTCGTCGGTGAGTGCCGCCCGGCCCTTGTCCGTGGCGGAGGAGAGCAGCCGGGCCGTGATGCCGCGCTCGGCGCGGGCGTACGTCCCGGGGTCGCCGAACAGGACGGACTGCGCGTTGGCCGCCTCCATGAGGGCGATCACCTCGAAGGCCAGCTGTTCCACGTCCAGGTCCTCGGTGAGCTCCCCGACGGCGCGGGCCTCCGTCAGGGCTCCCTCCACGTAGGCCGTCCAGTCGCGGCGGGTGCCGGCGACGGCGTCGTGGACCGGGCCCGTACGGGCGTCGAACTCGGCCGAGACCGCGTAGAAGAAGCAGCCGCCGGCGAAGACCCGCTCCGCGGAGTACGCGAGCCAGTTCCGGCACAGCTCGCGGACCCGCCGCGCGCCCGGCGGCAGGTCCTTCAGCGGGGCGACGACGCGCTCGGCGAAGACGGCGACGGCGGCCCTGACCGTGGCGAGCTGGAGCTCCTCCTTGGAGCCGAAGAGGGCGAAGACACCGCTCTTGCTCAGCTCCAGCTCGGTCGCGATCCGCCCCAGGGACAGTCCTTCGAGCCCCTCGACCGAGGCGATGTCCATCGTTCGGCCGAGGACGAGACGCCGGGTCTGGTTGCCCCGCTCGACGCGTCCGTCCGTCTTGGTCCCGGTGCCGCTTCCGGCGCTGCCGCTCATGACCCCATCGTACTGAACGCACGACCGTGCGGACATCTTGGTGCGGCCCCGGGGGCTATCCCGCCCGCTCCGGCTCCCGCCGCTCCGACGGGGCGAGCAGCAGCACCTCCAGGGCCCGCGCGCAGGCCCGCGCCTGCGCCAGGTACCAGTCGAGCCGCGCGTCCGTGATCAGCTCCGGGGTCGCGCGGACCGCGAGCGCGAACCGTGCGTACCCCGTGCGCTCCAGGACCGGTACGGCCACGGTCCGCACCCCGAGGGCCGACTCGCCGTCGTTCAGCGCGTACCCCGCTTCCCGTACGCGCGCCAACTCGGCTGCCAGTGCCGGCTGTTCGACGATGGTCCGCTCCGTGAACGCGTACAGCGGGGGCAGCGAGCGCGGGCCCGGCTCGCCCGCCCGGGGCCACGCGAGCAGCACCTTCCCGAGCGCCGTCGAGTGCAGCGGCCGGCGCAAGCCCACCTTCGGGGTCACCGACCCGCCCGCCACGATCACCGCGTGCGGGCCGCTGCGCAGCGCCAAGTCGGCGGTCGCGCCGGTTCGTTCGGCCAGATCGGACAGCTCGGGAGCGGCCAGGTGCAGCCCCCGCTGGTGGTACGAGAGACGACCCAGCTCCGTCATCGCCGGACCGAGCCGGTAGCGCGCGGTCCGGGCGTCCTGCTCCAGGAAGCCCGCGCCGAGCAGGGTGCGGGCGAGCCGGTGCGCCGTCGAGGTGGAGAGGCCGAGCCTGCGCGCGAGGTCGGAGGCGCTCAGGTCGGGCCCGTTGTCGTGGAAACAGTGCAGCACGTCCAGTGCGCGGCGGACCGCCTGGGCGCCCGCCGGGGGTCGGACGGTGCCGGCCTCGGTCGTCATAGGGTTCGCTCCCCGTGGGTGATCGGGTCCCCACGCTCCCACATGGCGGGAGCCGAATCGGGCTCCGGGCGAGGTCGGAAACACTCCGTTCATACGCAATCCCACATCGTGGGAGTCGAGTTGTGGACGGCGGAGCGGCCGTGGCAAGGTTCCGGCCAAGACACCACGGCGGCAGCGACCCGGAAGGAGCAGGCAGGCGATGAACGCACGACACGTACCGCTCGCCCTCACCCGGCGCCGCCACATCGACCTGGCGCGCGTCACCGGCACCGGCTGTCGCGTCACCGGCACCGGCTGTCGCTGACCCCGGGCCTCCGCCGACGCGTCGGGCCGTAGCTTTTCGCGCCACGCCGTCGGCACCGCAGGCGCCGAGGGCGCCGCACGCCCACGCCCGCCGGTCCTCCACCGGTCCGCGGGCCTGCTCTCCTCTCCTCCTTCTGTCTGCTTCCGGCCGCGCCCCGCCGCCGTCTCCCGACCCCTCACACCCCGGGATGCCCTCCATGACGTACGCCCGCGTTCCCGACACGCTCTGGTTCACCCGCTGCCCCGTCCCCACCGCCACCGGCGTCGCCGCCGACCGGGGCTGGCTGGCCGGGGAGTTCGCCCCGGACGGCATCGCCGTCCGCTCGCTCCAGGACGCCGACCCCGGCGCCGACCGCGCCGCCCACTTCACCCACGCCCTGCCCGGCCTCTTCCGCGAGGGCGGCAACGTGCCCGCGCTGTGGGCCCGTTCGCGCGGAGAGCGGACCCGGCTCGTCGGGCTCACCTGGATCGAGGAGCGCCAGGTGGTGCTCGTCGCCCCCGGCTCCCCGGTGCGCGGGGCCGCCGCCCTGCGCGGACTCCGGCTCGCCGTGCCCCGCCACTCCGTGCCCATCGACTTCTGGCGGGCGATGGCCCTGCGCGGCTTCGAGGGCGCCCTCGCCTCGGCGGGGTACGGACTCGGCGACGCCGTCCTCGTCGACGTACCGGCCGACGGCCACCAGGGCCAGTGGGCCGCCGGGCTCGACGCCCTGCGCCGGGGCGAGGTCGACGCCGTCTACGTGAAGGGGGCCCTCGCCGTCGAGGCCGCCCGCCGCGCCGGCGCCGAGGTGGCCGTCGAGCTCGACGACCTGCCCGACCCCGCGCACCGCGTCAACAACGGCACCCCGCGCCCCCTCACCGTCCACCAGGACCTCCTGGACGCGCACCCCGAGCTCGTCGCGCGCTTTCTCTCCGTACTGCTCCGTGCCGCCGACTGGGCCGCCGGCGAGCCCGCAGAGGTCGCCCGGATCCTCGGCGCCGAGACCGGGGCGGGCGCCGAGGGCGTCGCCGGCGCCTACCGGCCCGGCACCCACCGCACCCTCCACCCGGACCTGTCCGGCACCCGGCTCGACCTGCTCGCCCGGCAGGAGGAGGCCCTGCGCGCCCACGGCTTCCTGCCCCAGGCCGTGGACGTACGGGCCTGGGCCGACCCGGAGCCCCTGCGCCGCGCCCGCCTGATCGCCGCCGCCGCGGTGCCGACGGCGTCCGCGTAGCCCCCTCCCATGACACCGCCCCGCACGCCCCCTGCTCCCCGGAGGACGACCGCCATGCGCCCACTCGCCCCGCTCGCCGCTCTGGCGGCCCTCGCCGCCCTCACCACCGTCACCGCCTGCGGCGGCGCGGCCGACGCCGGCGACGCGAAGGGGAAGAAGAGCGGGGAGGGAACGGTCACCGTTCGCATCCCCGACCCCGGCAACGCCGGAGTCCTCGCCCGCGGCAAGAAGGACGGCAGCCTGGACAAGGCCCTCGCCGCCGTCGGCGCCAAGGTCGCCTGGACCGGCAGCGCCGGCCCCTTCGCCCCGGCCGCCCAGGCGATGAACGCCGATCAGCTCGACATCGCGACCGGCTCCATCACCTCCGGCATCACCTCCCTCTCCCAGAGCCCCGGCTTCGCCTTCTTCACCGCCACCGACCCCGACCCCGTCGGCGAGGGCATCCTCGTCCGCGAGGGCTCGGACATCACCTCCGTCCAGGACCTCGTCGGCCGCAAGGTCGCCGTGAACAAGGGCGGCACCGGCGAGTACCTGCTCCTCAAGGCGCTCGCCAAGGCCGGGATCCCCGCCGACGAGGTCGAGCGCGTCTATCTGCGCCCCGACCAGACCGCCGCCGTCTTCAACGCCGGACAGGTCGACGCCTGGGCGGTCTGGTCCACGTACGCCGTCACCGAGATCGGCAGCGGCAAGGCCCGGTTCGTCGCCGACGGAACCGCCATCGGCTCCGACAACTACAGCCTCAATGCCGTCCGTTCGGACTTCGCCAAGGAACACCCAGAAGTCGTCAAGGCGCTCTACGACTACCTCCACGAGCACAGCGCCGAGGAGAAGAAGGACCCGGCCCGCTTCCTCAACGTCTTCACCGACGCCGGCCCCACCGCCCTGAACGGCAAGGCCAAGGACGTCCAGATCGCCTTCACCGCCGAGGGAGGGACGGTCGACCCCATCGGCCCCGAGGGCATCCAGCGCTTCGAGACCGTGGCCCGGTTCTACGCCGACCAGAAGGTCACCCCGGACAAGGTCGACATCGCCGCCCACCTCCTCGACGTCGAGAAGCTGTCATGACGGCCACCGACACGGACGGGCTGGTCGCCCCGCGCCCACCCGTCCGCCGCCCCCGCCCCCGCACCTACGTCGTCACCGTCCGCGCCCTCGGCCCCGTCGCCCTGCTCGCCCTGTGGTGGGCCTCCTCCGCCACCGGTCTCCTGACCCCCGACGTCCTCGCCTCGCCCGCACAAGTCATCGACGCGGTCGGCGAGTTGTGGGGAAACGGGCAGCTTCCCGACGCGCTCGCGACCTCCCTCACCCGCTCCGGCCTCGGTCTGGTCATCGGCCTCACCGCCGGACTCGCCCTCGGCATCACCACCGGCTTCACCCGGCTCGGCGACGAACTCCTCGACTCCTCCCTCCAGACCCTCCGCACCATCCCCTTCCTCTCCCTCGTCCCCCTCTTCATGGTCTGGTTCGGGATCAACGAGACCGCGAAGATCCTGCTCATCGCCGTCGCCACCACCTTCCCCATGTACGTCTCCACCGCCGGCGGCGTCCGGAACACCGACCGCAAACTCGTCGAGGCCATGCGCGGCTTCGGGCTCGGCCGGCTCGCGATCGTCCGCCAGGTCGTCCTGCCCGGCGCGCTGCCCTCACTCCTCGCCGGGCTGCGGCTGTCCATGACGCTGAGCGTCATCGCGCTGATCGCCGCCGAGGAGATCAACGCCACCGAGGGCATCGGCTATCTGATGTCCCAGGCCCAGAGCTACGCCCGCACCGACATCCTCGCCGTCTGCATCCTCGTCTACGGACTCCTCGGCCTCACCGCCGACGTGTTCGTCCGGGGCCTGGAGCGGATCCTCATGCCCTGGCGCACCGCCGGACCGGGAGGGACGACATGACCGCCGTACGGGTGAGGGGACTGCGCCGGGTCTTCGGCGACCGCGCCGTCCTCGACGACCTCGACCTCACCATCGGGCGCGGCGAGTTCGTCGCCCTCCTCGGGGCCAGCGGCAGCGGCAAGACGACCCTGCTGCGCATCCTCGGCGCCCTCGACGGAGCCGACGGGGGAGAGGCCCTGGTCCCCGCCGTCCGCACCATCGTCTTCCAGGAGCCCCGGCTCCTCCCCTCCAAGAAGGTCCTCGCCAACGTCACCGTCGGGCTGCCGCGCGGCGCGCGGACCCGGGCGACCGGCCTGCGGGCGCTCGCCGAGGTCGGCCTGGAGCGGCACGCCGACGCCTGGCCGGCGACCCTGTCCGGCGGCGAGGCCCAGCGCGTGGCCCTGGCCAGGGCCCTGGTCCGCGAGCCCGAACTCCTGCTGCTCGACGAGCCGTTCGCCGCGCTCGACGCGCTGACCCGGCTCCGCATGCAGGACCTGGTCGGCGAACTGCGCCGGATCCACCGGCCGGCCGTCCTGCTCGTCACCCACGACGTCGACGAGGCCGTGCGCCTCGCCGACCGGGTGGCCGTCCTGCGCGACGGCCGGCTCGTCACCGACGAACCCGTGACCGTCCCCCGCCCCCGCGACCCCGGCGACCCGGCCTTCGTGGCCCTGCGCCGCCGCCTCCTCGCCGACCTCGGCGTCCACACCCCCGAAGAAGCACCCACCGCCTCCCCTCGCGAAGGATCTCTCGAAGGAGTCTCCGCATGACCGTCGTCATCGGCGTCCACCGCAGCAACCCCTCCCTCTACCACCTCTCCCGCCTCGGCTACGCGGAGGAGGAGCTCGCCGCCCTCGGCGAGACCGTGACCTGGCACCCGTACACCGACGGGGTCCGCACCGGCGCCCACCTCGCCGACGGCACCATCGACTTCGGCGGCACCGGCTCCACCCCGCCCGTCACCGCGCAGGCCGCCGGCCACGACATCGTCTACACGGCCGTCTCCGCGCCCCGCCCCGACCACGGCGCCCTCCTCGTCCCCGAGGACAGCCCGGTCCGCACCGTCGCCGACCTCGAGGGCGGCACGGTCCACCTCGCCGTCGGCTCCTGGCAGACCCACCTCGTCGCCAAGGCCCTGGACGACGCCGGCCTCTCGTACGCCACCGACATCACCCCCGCCCGCGCGGACGCGGACAGCGAGGCGAAGCTGCGCGCCGGGGAGGTCACCGCCTGGGTCGCCCAGGGCGCCGAGCTCGCCGCCGCCCGCCGCACCGGCGGCCTGCGCACCCTGATCCGTACCGGCGAGGTCATCAGCGACCGGTCCGTCTTCTTCACCCGCCGCGACCTGGCCGAGCAGCGGCCCGAGCTCGTCGAGGCGCTCACCCGGGCGCTGCGGCGGGCCGACGAGTGGGCCGCCGCGCACCCGCGCGAGGCCGCCGAGATCGCCGCCGCCGACCAGGGCGGCGCGGTCGAGGACTGGGAGACCGCGCTGCGGGCCCTGCCGTGGACCATCGAGGAGGTCGGCGAGGAGTTCCTCGCCGAGCAGCAGCGGGCGGCCGACATCTTCCACCGCACCGGATTCGTCGACCGGGCGATCACCGTCGCCGACGCCCTGCCCCGGAAGGCCTGACCCGATGTCGCACCCGGCACCCGAAGTCCTCTGGTACGTCATCCCGCGCGAAGGCGCCTATCCGTGGGAGCCGGAGGGCCGCCGCCCCGTCGACCTCGGCTATCTCACCCAGCTCGCCGGGACGGTCGAGCGCCTCGGCTTCACCGGCGCGCTGCTCGCCACCGACCTGTACGACGTGTGGCCGCTCGGCTCCGCGCTCGCCGCCTCCACCAGCACCCGTTTCAAGCCGCTGCTCGCCGTCCACCCGGGGCTGATCTCACCCACCCTGCTGGCCAAGATGGCGCTGAGCTTCGACAACCTCTTCGGCGGCAGGCTCCGGTTCAACGTCGTCAACGGATCGACGAACTCCCTGCGGGAGTACGGCCTGCACGTCGAGCACGACGAGCGGTACGCGCTGAGCGCCGAGTACTGGTCGATCGTCAAGCGCCTCACGGCCGGCGAGGTCTTCGACCACAAGGGGAGGTTCTACGACCTCAAGAACGCCGGAGCCTCCTTCCGCGACCTGCGCCCCGTCCAGGCGCCGCACGTCCCGCTCTGGTTCGGCGGCTCCTCCGCGCCCGGCATCGAGATGGCCGCCGAGCACGTCGACGTCTACCTCACCTGGGGCGAGCCCCCGCACCTCCTGAAGGAGAAGCTCGACCACGTCCGGGCCAGGGCCGCCGCCCACGGCCGCACCCTCCGCATCGGCCTCCGTCTCCACCTCATCGTCCGCGACACCGAGGACGAGGCCTGGGCCGCGGCCGACCGGCTCCTGGACGTCACCAGCGAGGCGACGTACGCCCGGCAGCTCGGCGACCGCGCGGGCGAGGACGGCGTCGGCTGGCAGCGCCAGTTCCGCCAGCACGGCGGCAAGGTCCCGGCCCGGGCGCGCGAACTGGAGACCCACCCCAACCTCTGGCCCGGCATGAGCCTCTTCCGCCCCGGCCCCGGCACGGCCGTCGTCGGCTCCACGGCCCAGGTCGTGGAGCGCCTCGAGGAGTACCGGGACCTGGGAGTGGACACCTTCATCCTGTCCGGGAACCCGCTCCTGGAGGAGGCGTACCGGGTGGCCGAGACGGTGCTTCCGGCGCTGGGTGTACGCCATTGATCGAACGTTGATGGCGTGTTTACGGCGTTTCGGCAGGCTGTCGGTCATGCAGACGGATACCGACGTGCTGACCGCCCCCGACCTCTCCTGGCGCGAGAACGCCCTGTGCGCCCAGGCCGGACCGGAGTTCTTCTTCCCGGCCCCCGGAGCGTCGACGCGCGAGGCGAAGCAGCTGTGCGGGGCGTGCGAGGGGCGCCTGGCGTGCCTGGAGTACGCGCTGACCCATGACGAGAGGTTCGGGGTGTGGGGCGGGCTCTCCGAGAAGGAGCGGGGCCGGCTCAGGCGGCAGAGCCGCTGAGCCGGGTCGCTTCCGCGGTACGGCTCAGCCGGCCGCGCGGGCGGCCATCCGCGCCTTGCGGGCGGCGAGCTTCTCGTCGAACTTGCTCGCCTCGCTGTCCAGGCCGTTCATGTAGAGCCCCAGTTCCTCCTGGGCGCGCAGGCCGTCCGGGCCGAGGCCGTCGATCTGGAGGACCTTGAGGAAGCGCAGGACGGGCTGGAGGACGTCGTCGTGGTGGATGCGCAGGTTGTAGATCTCGCCGATCGCCATCTGCGCGGCCGCCCGCTCGAAGCCCGGCATGCCGTGTCCGGGCATCCGGAAGTTGACCACGACGTCCCGCACGGCCTGCATGGTCAGGTCGGGGGCGATCTCGAAGGCCGCGCCCAGCAGGTTGCGGTAGAAGATCATGTGCAGGTTCTCGTCGAGCGCGATGCGGCTGAGCATCCGGTCGCAGACCGGGTCGCCGGACTGGTGGCCGGTGTTGCGGTGCGAGATGCGGGTCGCGAGCTCCTGGAAGGCGACGTACGCGACGGAGTGCAGCATCGAGTGCCGGTTGTCGGACTCGAAGCCCTCGCTCATGTGCGCCATCCGGAACTGCTCCAGCTTGTCCGGGTCGACGGCGCGCGAGGTGAGCAGGTAGTCGCGCATCACGATGCCGTGGCGGCCCTCCTCGGCGGTCCAGCGGTGCACCCAGGTGCCCCAGGCGCCGTCGCGGCCGAAGAGGCTGGCGATCTCGTGGTGGTAGCTCGGGAGGTTGTCCTCGGTGAGCAGGTTGACGACGAGGGCGATCTTGCCGATGTCGGTGACCTTGGACTGCGAAGGCTCCCAGGCCTCGCCGTCCTCGAAGAAGCCGGGGAAGTTCCGGCCGTCGGACCACGGCACGTACTCGTGCGGCATCCAGTCCTTGGTGACCTTCAGGTGTCGGTTGAGCTCCTTCTCCACGACCTCTTCGAGCGCGTAGAGCAACCGCGTGTCGGTCCACCCTGCCGAGCTGCCGAGGGGGGGAGAGGTGAGCGTCACGGGGACTCCTGGGGACGGAGAAGGGCATACGGGCGTACCTACGGATTCGTAGGTTACGAAACCGTAGGTTAAGGCCCTGTAAGGCGTCGGCCAAGCCCGTCCCGGCGATGTCCGGTTACGTTCCGTTATGTGCGCTGCTCCGGCGGGGTGCCGGAGACGCAGGTCACGTCCGGGTCGGCGTTCGCCGGTCATCCGGTCGACTACGCAGCGCAGATGTTCGGCGGCTCAGAGCAGATGGTCGGCCGCTCCGGCCTTCACGGCCGAGATGAGCGCCCGCAGCGCCTCCACGGAGTCGCTGACGTACGCGTCGGGGGAGAGCGTCGAGCCGATGTAGGCCCGGCCGGAGCCGTCGAGGCCGAAGCGGAAGCAGTTGGCGCCCTCGCTGCAGAAGGCCTCGTTCCAGTCGATGGCGGAGGCGGGGGAGGCGGAGACGGGGGCGGGGGTCGTGACGTTCATGGTGTGGGGGGTCCTTCACAGATCCTGGGATACGGCGCGGATGAACGCGCGTGATTCGGTCGCGGACAGTGCGAGCCCGCGCAGCCGGTCCAGCAGCCCGCGGTACCGGCGCAGCTGCAGGTCGGTGTCGAGCAGGAGCGAGCCGTGGGAGGAGTCGAGCTGCACGGTGTCGAGCTGCGGCACCGGCGCGGACGCATAGGTGAACGACTGACCCGCCCCGGGGAAACCCCCCGCGGTGAAAGGGATCACGCGCACGGAGACGGTGTCCCGCTCGGTACGGGCCAGGATGTGCTCCAGCTGGGCCCGCGCGACCTTCGGGCCGCCGAACCGCATGCGCAGCGCCGCCTCGTGGACCACGGCCTCGTACCGCACCGGCCGGTCCCCGTCCAGGACTCGCTGGCGGCGCAGTCGCAGCGCGAGCCGGGCCTCCAGGTCGGGGCCGGGCAGCGCGGGGACGGCGGTGTCGAAGACCGCCCGGGCGTGCTCCTCGGTCTGGAGGAGGCCGGGGATGTGTGTGGTGACGGAGGTCTCCAACTCCGAGGCGTGGAACTCCAGTTCGGCTATGTCGAGGAGCGCGGGCGGCAGCAGTCCGTGGTGTTCCTCCCACCAGCCCCGGTCCCGCTCCTGGGCGATGCCGGCGAGGAGGTCGACGAGTCCGGTGTCCGGGCAGCCGTAGTTGAAGGCGAGGGTGCGGACGCGTTCGGCGCTGATCCCGAAGCGGCCCGACTCGATGTTCGGGATGCGGGTGCGGTCGACGCCCAGGAGGACGGCGGCCTGCTGGGCCGACATCCCCGACTGTTCGCGCAGTTTGCGCAGTTCGCTCCCGAGGCGCCGCTGTCGCGCGGTCGGGCTGCTCCTGGGTGGCACGCTCCGTCTTCCTCTCGCTGCGTGGCGCCGCGGCTCCTGGTGGGCCGTCGTTTTGGCCGGAATGGCACGACTGGCCCCAAGTGGTAGCACTGTGCTCCGGTCGTGCGCTACGGTCGGTAGCGAAAGTCTCACACGTGGCTACCGTGCCCGTGTGCGTGTACCCCCCATGCACCAGAAATGTGAGCAACTCGATGAAGGGCGCCCTGCGTTGCCTCCCGACCGCCGCCGCGGCCGGGCCCATACCTCCCGCCACGGAGAACCTCAGCTACTCGATGATGCTCCCCGGCGGGGCCTACTGCGCGGGGCTCGCGCGCGAGGCGGTCGGCTCGCTCCTCGACCGGCACGGCCTGTCCGGCCTCGGCGAGACCGCCGTCCTCGCCGCCTCGGAACTCGTCTCCGCCGCCTACCGGTTCACCCCCGACCGGGAGATGATCCTGCGCGTCCGCTGGCGGTTCGAGGCGCTGCGGATCGTCCTCTACGACCAGCATCCGGCCCACGCCTCGCTCGACACGGCCGAGGAATGCCGCGACCGCCGCAGCCGCAGCATGTGGCTGCTGGCCGCGGCGGTCGACGAGCACGGCGGGGACTGGGGACTCGCTCCCGTCCTCACCCCCGGCGGAGGCACCAAATCCTGGGCCTTACTCCACCAGTAGGTCCCGGACCTCGGTCCGGCGGGGGTTCGGGGCCGTCCCCCTGATCTCCTCCGCCGTCGTCGGCCGCAGCTCACCGTCGAGCAGCAGCCAGCGGGTGATCCCCAGCGACTCCAGGAACGCCACGTCGTGGCTGGCCACGATCAGCGCCCCCTCGTAGGCGTCGAGGGCCGCCGTCAGCTTCCGCACCGACGCCATGTCCAGATTGTTCGTCGGCTCGTCCAGCATCAGCAGCTGCGGAGCCGGCTCCGCGAGGAGCAGCGCGGCCAGCGTCGCCCGGAACCGCTCCCCGCCCGACAGGGTGCCGACGGGCTGATCCGCCCGCGCCCCCCGGAGCAGGAACCGCGCGAGCCGGGCCCTGATCATGTTCGCCGTCGCGGTGGGCGCGAAGCGGGCCACGTTCTCCACCACGCTCAGTCCGTCGTCGAGCACGTCGAGCCGCTGCGGCAGGAAGCGGAGCGGCACCTTGCGCTCCACCTCGCCCGACCGCGGCTCCAGCTCCCCGGCGATCGTCCGGAGCAGCGTCGTCTTCCCGGCGCCGTTCCGGCCGACCAGGGCGATCCGTTCCGGGCCGCGCAGATCGAACTCGCCGCCGACCCGCGCCCCGTACCGCAGCTCCAGGTCGCGCAGGTAGAGCACCTCGCGGCCCGGCGGCACCGAGGTGCGGGGCAGCTCGACCCGGATCTCGTCGTCGTCCCGTACGGCCTCGACCGCCGCGTCGAGCCGCTCCTTCGCCTCCGCGAGGCGCTCCGTGTGCAGCGTGCGCTGCTTGCCGGCGGTGACCTGGGCGTCGCGCTTGCGGCCGTTCGCCACGATCTTGGAGGCGACCTTGTTCTCGAAGCTCTTCTGCCCGTACCGCTTGCGGCGGGCCGTCTTCATCTGGGTCTCGGACAGTTCGCGCTTCTGGCGCTGCACGTCGGCCTCGGCGACCCGCACCATGCGCTCCGCCGCCTCCTGTTCGGCGGCGAGGGCCGTCTCGTACGCGGACCAGTTGCCGCCGTACCAGTCGACCGCGCCGTCCCGGAGGTCGGCGATCTGGTCCACCCGCTCCAGGAGTTCACGGTCGTGGCTGACCACGACCAGGACCCCGGACCACTTCTCCACGGCCTCGTACAGCCGGGCACGGGCGTGCAGGTCCAGATTGTTGGTGGGCTCGTCGAGCAGCAGTACGTCAGGTCGGGCGAGCAGCAGCGCGGCGAGGCGCAGCAGGACGGACTCGCCGCCGGAGATCTCGCCGACGGTCCGGTCCAGGCCGACGTGGTCGAGCCCGAGCTGGTCGAGGACGGCCCGGGCCCGCTCCTCCACGTCCCAGTCGTCGCCGATCTCGGTGAAGTGCTCCTCCGCCGGGTCGCCCGCCTCGATGGCGTGCAGGGCCGCCCGCTTGGCGGCGATGCCGAGGATCTCGTCCACCCGCCGAGAGGTGTCCAGGACCAGGTTCTGCGGGAGGTACCCGAGCCGGCCGTTGACCCGGACGGTGCCGTCCAGCGGGGTCAGCTCGCCCGCCATCAGCTTCAGGAGCGTGGACTTGCCGGAGCCGTTGAGCCCGACGAGCCCGGTGCGGCCGGGGCCGACCGAGAGCCGGAAGTCTTCGAAGACCTCGGTGCCGTCCGGCCAGGAGAAGGAGAGGGAAGAGCAGGTGATGAAAGTGGGGTGATGTGCCATGCGGGCCTCCGGGTCGCGCGAGCGTGGAAATGACGACGCGAGAGACACCGGGGCGCGGGCAGCGGGAGAACGGCTCGTACGCCGAGGTCGAGAACGGCACACGCGGCACAGGGGGCACGCGCGGCTCGGTGTCTCGCAACCTCAGACGAGCAACGTCCTTCTCCGATCGGGTGACGACAAGGTCAGGATCGACCGTACGCCCGGGACCGGGGAGCGGCAAACGAATTAACGCGGATCCTCTACGAGCCGGATCCTCTACGGGGCGGATCCTCTACGAGCCGGATCCTCTACGGGGCGGATCCCCTACGGGCGGTCGCGGAGCAGCTCCGCCAGGTCCTGGTCCCAGTCCAGGTACTGGTGCTCGCGCCCCGCCGGCACCAGGTGCTGCGAGCGCTCCAGGAAGCGGCGCAGCTCGGAGGTCCGCACATGGACCATGGCCACCCCCTCCGGGGCGTGGAACTCGACCACGGTGCGGTCGTACCCGTACGGACGCAGGCGGACGTCCCCGACCCCGGCCGGGCGCTCGACCCCCTGGACGAGCAGCTCGCGCGCGAAGGCCCAGGAGACCTCGACGCCCTCCAGGGTCGCCGGCGGCGGAAAGGCCATGCTCACGGCGTACGGATCCCCGCGGTCGTACCGCAGGGTGGCGGGGACGGTCTCCATCCGGGGCGCGGACGCGACCAGACGGGCCTGCACGGCCTGCTCGATGACGGCGGACAAGACCGGCTCCTCTCACGCGGGCTTCGGATCCTGTGCGTCTCCCCGACACCAGGGCACCTGACACCCCTCAAGACGAGCGAGGTGGCGGGAACGTGCACTCGACCCCCACGTGACCTGTGTCACCGAGGCTCAGCGAGCCTCTGGGACGTCATCGTCGTCCGGCTCCGCGCAGGGGCCCGAGTGGTCGCAGTACGGCTGGTTCCCGGAGGCGCCGCAGCCGCAGAGCATGACCCGGGTCTCGTGCCGTTCCCCGTGCGCGCCCGTCACGAGCAGGTCGCCCCGCACCACCAGCTGCCCGGCCGGGGTGCGGCGCACCGTGGTGGGGGAGTCGGGGGGTTCGAGCACGGCGTCCTCGGGGCGGTGGTGGTACTGGAGCGCCCCGGAGGGGCAGCGTCGTACGACCTCGGTGACCCGGTCCTGCTCGGCGGCGTCGGGCAGCACCCACGGGCGCCGGGACAGGTCGAAGACCTCCGGCAGGCCGTGGACGCACTCGGCCGCGTGCAGACAGCGGCGTGGCTCGAACGTGACGGTGATGCCCTCGCCCTCGTACTCCTTGAGGTGGGGCCGTTCCTCCGTCGTACCTTCACCTTCCGTCATGCGACCAGCCTAGGAACGCCCGGCCGGGGACGCACCCTGGACGCGGAGCGGCCCGGGGCACTAGCTTCCGGCGCCATGACGTCCATGGGGAAGACGAGACGAACGATGTCGGTGGGGCTGATCGGGGCGGCGCTCGCGCTGACCCTGGCCGCCCCGGCGCGGGCCGGGGAGACCCCCACGGCCGCGGCCGGCTGGCAGCTGACACCGACCGGCACCGACGCCCGCTTCCGGGGCCTCGCGCCGGTCGACGGCAGGACGGCGTGGGCCGCGGGCTCGAAGGGCACGGTGCTGCGCACCACCGACGGCGGCCGGAGCTGGCGGAACGTCTCGCCGGCCGGCGCGGGCGACCTGGAGTTCCGCGACGTCGAGGCCTTCGACGCCCGCCGGGCCGTCGTCCTCGCCATCGGGGAGGGCGAGGCCTCCCGGGTGCTGCGCACCGAGGACGGCGGCGCCACCTGGACCGAGTCCTTCCGCAACACCGACGCGCGGGCCTTCTACGACTGCATGACCTTCTTCGACCACCGGCACGGACTCGCCCTGAGCGACCCGGTCGACGGGAAGTACCGCATCCTCTCCACCCGCGACGGCGGCCGCTCCTGGGAGGTCCTGCCGAGCGCCGGGATGCCGGACGCGCTGCCGGGGGAGGCGGGCTTCGCCGCGAGCGGCCAGTGCCTCGTGTCGGCCGGACCCCGGGACGTGTGGCTCGCGACGGGCGGCGGGGCCGCCGCGCGCGTGCTCCACTCCGCCGACCGGGGACTGACCTGGACCGCCACCGAGACGCCGGTCCCGGCCGGCTACCCGGCCCGCGGCGTCTTCGGCCTCGCCTTCCGCGACCGCACCCACGGCATCGCCGTCGGCGGCGACTACCGCAAGGACCAGCCGTCCCCGCGGGCCGGTGCGGTCAGCACCGACGGCGGCCGCACCTGGCTGCCCTCGGCCACGCCGCCGCCCGCCTACCGCTCCGGCGTCGCCTGGCTCCCGCACAGCAGGACCGCCGCGCTCGCCGTCGGCCCGACCGGCACCGACCTCACCACCGACGGCGGCCGCACCTGGCGCACGGTCGACACCGGCTCGTACGACACGGTCGACTGCACCCCGGACGGTTCCTGCTGGGCCTCCGGCGAGAAGGGCCGCATCGCCCGCCTGGCCACCGAGGACCGGGGGACCAGGGGGCTAGGAGGCTAGGAAGGCAGCTCTTCCCGGTACGCGGCGATCCCGTCGGCCGTCTTGGTCGCGTAGAACTCCGTGATCCGGTACGCGCACACGCCCTCGACGCTGAACGGGTCGGCCGCCGTGATCCTCTCGATCTCCGCGCGGTCGACCCCGGCGGCCAGGATCACCCCGCCGTCCCGCGGGTTCTTCCGCCCCGACGCCAGGAACACGCCCTCGGCGTACTGCGCGTCGAGCCACTCGACGTGGGCGTCGAGCAGCGCGTCCACCCGCTCGACGGGCGCGGTGTAGGTCAATTCGAGTACGAACATGATCGCCAGGCTACCGGGCCCGGCGGAGGGCATCGCGGCCGTCAGGCACTGCCCCCGCGCGGGCGGCACCCCCCTGGGGCCTGCCCGGCGGATCAGGGCCGGACAGGCCCTAGGGTGGCCCGCATCATGACGATCATCGAGATTCCGGCGGGCTGGCCCGCCGACGAGAGCGCCGCCCGGGCCGTCCAGCAGGAGTTGCGCGGGCGGCTCGTGCGCGACGAGGAGGGCCCGGCGGTCGGCGAGGGCCACGTCACCGGCCTCGACGTGGCCTACGACGACGAGCGGGACCTCGTCGCCGCCGCGGCCGTCGTGCTCGACGCGCGGACCCTCGACGTGGTGGAGGAGGCCACGGCGGTCGGCCGGGTCTCCTTCCCGTACGTCCCCGGGCTCCTCGCCTTCCGCGAGATCCCGACGGTGCTCGCCGCGCTGGACGCCCTGACCGCCGACCCGGGCCTCCTGGTCTGCGACGGCTACGGCCTCGCCCACCCGCGCCGCTTCGGCCTCGCCAGCCACCTCGGGGTGCTCACCGGACGGCCGTCCATCGGGGTCGCGAAGAACCCCTTCACCTTCACGTACGAGCAACCCGGCTCCGCGCGCGGTGACTTCGCCCCGCTCCTGGCCGAAGGCGAGGAGGTGGGCCGGGCCCTGCGCACCCAGGCCGGGGTGAAGCCCGTGTTCGTGTCGGTCGGCCACCGCGTCTCCCTCGCCAACGCCTGCGCCCACACCCTCCACCTCTCCCCGCGCTACCGGATCCCGGAGACCACCCGACGCGCGGACTCGCTCTGCCGCCGGGCCCTGAAGGAAGCGCTCGGGGAGGCGTGAGTGGCTGGGTGCCACGTCTGAGTACGCGTACGGATACCGGTCCGCGGCCCGGCCCGGCAGAGTGGGGCGCATGACAACACCCCTTTCCGTTCCGCCGCGTTCGACCGGGCGCGGCCTGACCCTGGTCCTCACCGCCGCCGGGCTGCCGGCCCTGGCCTGGACCTTCGCCATCCTGTACGTCCTCACCGGCTGGACGTTCGGATGATCGGGCGGCTGCGGTGCGTCGTCCTCGACTGCCCCGACGCCCTCGAACTCGCCGAGTTCTACCGACAGTTGATCGGAGGCGAGGTGGCGGGCCCCGATCCCCGGTGGGCCGTCGGCGAGGGCTCCGCGGTCCTGCGCGGCGACAGCGGGCCCGTCCTCGCCTTCCAGGGCGTCGCCGACCACCGCCCACCCGTCTGGGGCGCGCCCGAGCAGCAGTTCCTCCTCGACGTGCGGGTCGACGACCTGGCCGCCGCCCACGAGGCCGTCCTCGCGCTCGGAGCCGTACCGCTCGACGGGGAGAACGGCGACGCCCCCTGGCGCGTCTACACGGACCCGGCCGGCCATCCCTTCCGGCTCGTACGGCCCTGACCTGCGGGATCCGTGCGGGGGAACGCCCTCGCGCCTCCGGCCGTTGGGCGGGCATGGTGATGATGGTGAGCCTGATGGTCATGGCGGTGGTCGTCCTGCTGCCGTTCCTGCTCGGCGCGGCCCGGCACGTGGTCCTGCGGACGGGCCGCCCGAAGTGGGTGCGCCGCCTCCTCGCCGCCCACGCCAAGGACGTGCCGGCCGGCGCCGGCGCCACCGCCACCGACGAGCTGCTCGCCTTCCTGAACGCGAACAAGCGCGTCCAGATCGAGCAGCGCGAGGAGGAGCGGCTGATCCGCCACGACGTCCAGGACGGCGCCCCGCGCCGTACCGGCGTCGACCTCGACGCGGGCACCGCCGTGATCCGCCGGGATTCCCGTCAGGGCCTGCCCGGCGGATCGGGTCCGGACCGGCCCTAACTCCGGTGCGCCACCCGGAAGACGATCCCCGCCGCCCGCAGCCGTTCGGTCAGCGCGTCGCCCATCGCCGCCGCCGTCGTCACCTGGCCGGCGGTCTTCGGCAGGGGGTCGAAGGCGAGGCAGAGCGCCGACTCGGCGAGCATCCTGGCCGTCTCGTCGTAGCCGGGGTCGCCGCCCGACACCTCGGTGAAGACCCGTCGCCCGCCGCCCTCGCCGACGAACCGGACCGAGAACCAGCTGCGGGCGCGCCGCTCGGCCGACGGGCCCCGGCCCGACGCGTAACGCCCCATCAGCCAGGAGCGGACCGGCGGGAGTTGGGCGGCTGTGACGCCCGCGCCGACGGCGGCCGCGCCCCCGAGGGCCATCGGGAGGGTCTTGACGGAGGCGTAGTGGCGGTAGCGGAAGTCCGGTCCGTACCGTTCGAGGGCCGCCGCCGAGCGGGCCACCACCTGGGGGTCGAGCGTCGGCAGGGGCAGCGCCCAGGTGCCGGTCTCCCGGCTGAACCGCGGTCCGCCGAGCGGCGCGCGAGCCCGGCGGGCCACCAGCCGCGGTTCGTGCAGGCGCCGTTCGCGCGCCGCACGCAGGATCTCCCGGCCCCGGCCGAACGCCGTCAGCGCCGAGGCGAAGGTGCCGCCGGAGAAGGCGGCCCCGGCCCGGACGAAGCCGTCGATCCGCAGGGGCACGTCCTCCGGCAGCTGCCGGACGGTGAAGTACACGCCCAGGTCGTGCGGGACGGAGTCGAAGCCGCAGGCGTGCACGATCCGGGCGCCGGTCTCCCGGGCCCGCGCGTCGTGCCGTACGAACATGAGGTCCACGAACTCGGCCTCGCCCGTCAGGTCCAGATAGTCCGTGCCCGCCTCCGCGCAGGCCTCGACCAGCCCCTCGCCGTACCAGACGTACGGGCCGACGGTGGTCGCCACCACCCGCGCGGACTCGGCGAGTCCGCGCAGCGAGCCGGGGTCGGCCGAGTCGGCGACGACCAGCGGCAGGCCGGCGAGGTGCGGGCGTCCGGCGGCGAGCCGGTCCCGCAGTGCCTCCAGCTTGCCGGGGCTGCGTCCGGCGATCGCCCAGCGGCAGTCCGCCGGGGCGTGCTCGGCCAGGTACTCCGCGGTGAGTTCGCCCACGAAGCCGGTCGCCCCGAAGAGGACCACGTCGTACGGTCTGGCCCCGGTCTCGCGCCCCACGCCCGCCCCTGTCTCCATGAAGCCCCTCGTCTCGGCCGTACCGCGCCGCCGCGCGCGGTTGTCGTCGGCGGAGGATAGCGGAACCGGGACAGGCCTCCGCCCCGACCCCGTCGCCTCGGAATTTCCAAGCGCTTGCTCGGCTCGGGGGCTTGTGCCGAGTGGAACACGTTCCTAGCATCTCCGGTGTTACATCATTGGTGTCACACACTCCTGGGGGCTCGATGAGCACGACGCACACCGCCCGCAACGGCCCGCTCACGGGGGTGCGCGTGGTCGAACTCGCCGGGATCGGCCCCGGCCCCTTCGCCGCCATGCTCCTCGCCGACCTCGGCGCCGACGTCGTCCGCGTCGACCGCCCCGGCGGCGCCGGCCTCGGCATCGACCCCGCCCGTGACCTCACCAACCGCAACAAGCGCTCCGTCCTCGTCGACCTCAAGGCCGAGGACGGCCCCGCCACCGTGCTCGACCTCGTCGAGCGGGCCGACATCCTGGTCGAGGGCTACCGGCCCGGCGTCGCCGAACGCCTCGGCGTCGGCCCCGAGACCTGCCTCGCCCGCAATCCGCGCCTCGTCTACGGCCGGATGACCGGCTGGGGCCAGGACGGACCGCTCGCCCCGACCGCCGGACACGACATCGGCTACATCGCGATCACCGGCGCCCTCGGCATGATCGGCCCCGACCCCGACGGCCCGCCCACCATCCCCGCCAACCTCGTCGGCGACTACGCGGGCGGCTCCCTCTACCTCGTCATCGGCGTCCTCGCCGCCCTCCAGCACGCCCGCGCGCACGGCGAGGGCCAGGTCGTCGACGCCGCCATCGTCGACGGCACCGCGCACCTCACCACCATGATCCACGGCATGCTCGCGGCCGGCGGCTGGCAGGACCGCCGGGGCGTCAACCTGCTCGACGGCGGCTGCCCGTTCTACGGCGTGTACGAGACCTCCGACGGCGGCCACATGGCGGTCGGCGCCCTGGAGGAGCAGTTCTACGCCGAGTTCGTCCGCCTCCTCGGCGTCGAGGACGTCGCCCCCGCCCGCCGCGACCTCGCCCGCTGGCCCGAGCTGCGCGAGGCCGTCGCCGACCGCTTCCGGAGCCGTACCCGCGAGGAGTGGACCGCCGTCTTCGACGGCTCCGACGCCTGCGTGGCCCCCGTGCTCTCCCTGCGCGAGGCGCCCTCGCACCCCCACCTGGCCGCCCGCGCCACCTTCGCCGAGCGGGACGGGATCGCCCAGCCCGCCCCCGCGCCCCGCTTCTCCGTCACCCCCGGCACCCTCCGCACGGGCCCCGCCCTGCCCGGTGCCGACACCGCCGAGGTCGCCCGCGACTGGGCCGTACCCACCCTGACCACCCAGGAGCCCGAAGCATGAAGCGTCAGCTCTACACCGCCGACCACGAGGCCTTCCGGGCGGTCGTCCGCACCTTCCTGGAGAAGGAGGTGCTGCCCCACTACGCGCAGTGGGAGAAGGACGGCATCGTCTCCCGCGAGGCCTGGCTCGCCGCCGGACGGCAGGGCCTCCTGGGCCTCGCCGTCGAGGAGGAGTACGGAGGCGGCGGCAACCCCGACTTCCGGTACGCCTCCGTGCTCGCCGAGGAGTTCACCAGGGCGGCCGCCCCCGGGCTCGCCATCGGCCTGCACAACGACATCATCGGCCCCTACCTCACCAAGCTCGCCACCGAGGAGCAGCGCCGCCGCTGGCTGCCCGGCTTCTGCTCCGGCGAGATCATCACCGCCATCGCGATGACCGAGCCCGGCGCCGGCTCCGACCTCCAGGGCATCCGCACCACCGCCGAGGACCACGGCGACCACTGGATCCTCAACGGCTCCAAGACCTTCATCTCCAACGGCATCCTCGCCGACCTGGTGATCGTCGTCGCGAAGACCACCCCCGAGGGCGGCGCCCACGGCCTCTCCCTGCTCGTCGTCGAGCGCGGCACGGAGGGCTTCGAGCGCGGCCGCAACCTCGACAAGATCGGCCAGAAGTCCCAGGACACCGCCGAACTCTTCTTCAAGGACGTCCGCGTCCCCAAGGAGAACCTGCTCGGCGAGCTGAACGGCGCCTTCGTCCACCTCATGACCAACCTCGCCCAGGAGCGCCTCGCCATCGCCGTCGCCGGCATCGCCGGGGCCGAGCACCTCCTGGAGCTCACCACCGCGTACGTCAAGGAGCGCGAGGCCTTCGGCCGGCCGCTCGCCAAGCTCCAGCACGTGCGCTTCGAGATCGCGGAGATGGCCACCGAGTGCGCCGTCACCCGCGCCTTCGTGGACCGCTGCATCGCCGAGCACGCCGATCCGGCCGGCCTCGGGCTCGACCCCGTCAACGCCTCCATGGCCAAGTGGTGGGCGACCGAACTCCAGAAGCGGGTCGCCGACCGCTGTCTGCAACTGCACGGCGGATACGGCTACATGAGCGAATTCCCGGTCGCCCGCGCCTTCACCGACGGCCGCATCCAGACGATCTACGGCGGTACGACGGAGATCATGAAGGAGATCATCGGCCGCTCCCTCCTCGGCTGACCCCGCCCCGCACCCCTCGAAGAACCCTCACCGCGAAAGGCTTCCCGTGAGCACCGAAGCGTACGTGTACGACGCGATCCGCACCCCGCGCGGACGCGGCAAGGCCAACGGCTCCCTGCACGGCACCAAGCCCATCGACCTGGTCGTCGGCCTCATCCGGGAGATCCAGTCCCGCAACCCCGGCCTCGACCCGGCCGCCATCGACGACATCGTCCTCGGCGTCGTCGGCCCGGTCGGCGACCAGGGCTCCGACATCGCCCGGATCGCCGCCATCGCCGCCGGGCTCCCCGACACCGTCGCCGGCGTCCAGGAGAACCGCTTCTGCGCCTCCGGCCTCGAAGCGGTCAACATGGCCGCCATGAAGGTCCGCTCCGGCTGGGAGGACCTCGTCCTCGCCGGCGGCGTCGAGTCCATGTCCCGCGTCCCGATGGCCTCCGACGGCGGCGCCTGGTTCGCCGACCCGATGACCAACCTGGAGACGAACTTCGTCCCCCAGGGCATCGGCGCCGACCTCATCGCCACCATCGAGGGCTTCTCCCGCCGCGACGTCGACGAGTACGCCGCCCTCTCCCAGGAGCGCGCCGCCGCCGCCGTCAAGGACGGCCGCTTCGCCCGCTCGGTCGTCCCCGTCAGGGACCGCGCCGGACTCACGGTCCTCGACCACGACGAGTTCATCCGCCCCGGCACCACCGCCGACACCCTGGCCCGCCTCAAGCCCTCCTTCAAGGACATCGGCGAGCTCGGCGGCTTCGACGCGGTCGCCCTGCAGAAGTACCACTGGGTCGAGGAGATCGACCACGTCCACCACGCGGGCAACTCCTCCGGCATCGTCGACGGCGCCTCCCTCCTCGCCATCGGCTCCCAGGAGGTCGGCGAGCGGTACGGGCTGAGGCCGCGCGCCCGGATCGTCGCGGCCGCCGTCTCCGGCTCCGAGCCGACCATCATGCTCACCGGCCCCGCCCCGGCCACCCGCAAGGCCCTCGCCAAGGCCGGCCTGACCATCGACGACATCGACCTCGTCGAGATCAACGAGGCCTTCGCGGCCGTCGTCCTGCGCTTCGTCAAGGAGATGGGCCTCTCCCTGGACAAGGTCAACGTCAACGGCGGCGCCATCGCGCTCGGCCACCCGCTCGGCGCCACCGGCGGCATGATCCTCGGCACCCTCGTCGACGAGCTGGAGCGCCAGGACAAGCGCTACGGCCTCGCCACCCTCTGCGTGGGCGGCGGCATGGGCATCGCCACCGTCGTCGAGCGCGTCTGACGTCCCGTCCGCCCCCTTACTCACGGAGAAGCAGCAGTCATGAGCGAGAGCACCACCATCCGCTGGGAGCAGGACGAGACCGGGATCGTCACCCTCGTCCTCGACGACCCCAACCAGTCCGCCAACACCATGAACCAGGCCTTCCGGGCCTCGATCAAGGCGATCGCCGACCGCGTGGAGGCCGAGAAGGACTCCATCCGGGGCATCATCTACACCTCCGCGAAGAAGACCTTCTTCGCGGGCGGCGACCTCAAGGACATGATCAAGGCGGGCCCCGAGCACGCCCAGGACATCTTCGACAGCGCCATCGAGATCAAGAACGCGCTGCGCCGCATCGAGACCCTCGGCAAGCCCGTCGTCGCCGCCATCAACGGCGCCGCGCTCGGCGGCGGCTACGAGATCGCCCTCGCCTCCCACCACCGCGTCGCCCTCGACGCCCCCGGCTCCAAGATCGGCCTCCCCGAGGTCACCCTCGGCCTCCTCCCGGGCGGTGGCGGCGTCGCCCGCACCGTCCGCCTCATGGGCATCACCGACGCCCTCCTCAAGGTGCTGCTCCAGGGCACCCAGTACGCCCCGAAGCGCGCCCTGGACAGCGGCCTCGTCCACGAGGTGGCCGCCACCGCCGAGGAGATGATGGCCAAGGCCATCGCCTTCATCGACGCGCACCCCGAGTCCCGCCAGCCCTGGGACGTCCCGGGCCACCGCATCCCCGGCGGCACCCCGTCGAACCCGAAGTTCGCGGCCAACCTGCCCGCCTTCCCGGCCAACCTGCGCAAGCAGCTGAACGGCGCGCCCTACCCGGCGCCGAAGGCCATCATGGCCGCCGCCGTCGAGGGCTCCCAGGTCGACTTCGAGACCGCGATCACCATCGAGTCCCGCTACTTCACCGAGCTGGTCATCGGCCAGACGGCGAAGAACATGATCCAGGCGTTCTTCTTCGACCTCCAGGCCGTGAACTCGGGCGCGAGCCGCCCGAAGGACGTGGAGAAGCGGCAGGTCCGCAAGGTCGCCGTCCTCGGCGCCGGCATGATGGGCGCCGGCATCGCGTACTCCTGCGCCCGCGCCGGCATCGAGGTCGTCCTCAAGGACGTCTCCGCCGAGTCCGCCGCGAAGGGCAAGGCGTACTCCGAGAAGCTGTGCGCCAAGGCCGTCTCCCGGGGCCGTACGACCCAGGAGAAGGCCGACGCCCTCCTCGCCCGCATCACGCCCACCGGCGACGTGGCGGACCTGGCCGGCTGCGACGCGGTCATCGAGGCGGTCTTCGAGGACACCGCCCTCAAGCACAAGGTCTTCCAGGAGATCCAGCACGTCGTCGCCCCCGACGCCCTCCTCTGCTCCAACACCTCCACCCTCCCGATCTCGGTCCTCGCCGAGGGCGTCGAGCGCCAGGCCGACTTCATCGGCCTGCACTTCTTCTCGCCCGTCGACAAGATGCCGCTCGTCGAGATCATCAAGGGCGAGCGGACCGGCGACGAGGCCCTGGCCCGCGCCTTCGACCTGGTCCGGCAGATCAACAAGACGCCGATCGTCGTCAACGACTCGCGCGGCTTCTTCACCTCCCGGGTGATCGGCCACTTCATCAACGAGGGCGTCGCCATGGTCGGCGAGGGCATCGAGCCCGCCTCGATCGAGCAGGCCGCCGCCCAGGCCGGCTACCCGGCGAAGGTCCTCTCCCTCATGGACGAGCTGACCCTCACCCTCCCGCGCAAGATCCGCAACGAGACGAAGAAGGCCGTCGAGGAGGAGGGCGGCACCTGGGTCACCCACCCCGCCGAGGCCGTCATCGACCGCATGGTCGACGAGTTCGGCCGCCCCGGCCGCAGCGGCGGCGCCGGCTTCTACGACTACGACGAGTCGGGCAAGCGCGGCAAGCTCTGGCCGGGCCTGCGCGAGCACTTCGCCAAGCCCGGGTACGAGATCCCGTTCCGCGACATGCAGGAGCGGATGCTGTTCTCCGAGGCCCTGGACACCGTCCGGCTCCTGGAGGAGGGCGTCCTGACCTCGGTCGCCGACGCCAACATCGGCTCCATCATGGGCATCGGCTTCCCGGCCTGGACCGGCGGCATCCTCCAGTACGTCAACGGCTACGAGGGCGGGGTGCCCGGTTTCGTGGCGCGCGCCCGGGAACTGGCGGCGACGTACGGCGAGCGGTTCGAGCCCCCGGCCCTCCTGGTGGAGAAGGCGGACCGGGGCGAGACCTTCACCGACTCCTGAAAGCCGTCCTCAGCTCCTCGCTCAGCGAGCGCTGAAACGCCGTGAGGAGGGCCTGGACCACCATCGGCTGCATGTGCGCCGAGAGCGACTTCATCGCGCTCAGGTGGTCCGGGTCCTCCCCGCTCTCCCGGTACGGGCTCCACACCTCGTCCCGGAAGAGCCGGGACAGCTCCTGGGCCGCCGCGCGCGCGTGCTCCAGGAGCACCGTCCGGGACGCCAGGATCGTCTCGTGCTCGATCGGCACGTCGAGCAGCTCGACCCCGAGCCGCAACAGGGCGCCATCGAGCCGGTACGTGTCGACTTCCTCGGTCCGGTCCAGCACCCCCATCGCGGCCAGCCGGTCGACATCCCGCTCGGTCAGCCCCCGCCCGGCCCGCCGCTCCAGCTCGCGCCGGGTGATCGTCTCGGCGGACTCGGGCGCCCACGACGCCACCAGGGCCCGGTGGATCGCGAGGTCCTGCGCGCTCAGATCGTCGGGCAACTGCTCCAGGTACCGCTCGATCGCCGCCAGGGTCATCCCCTGCCGCTGCAACTCCTCGATCAGCGCGAGCCGCGACAGATGCTCCTGCCCGTAGTGCCCCACCCGCCGCGCACCGATGACCGGCGGCGGCAGCAGCCCCCGGGTCCCGTAGAACCTCACGGTCCGCACCGTGACCCCGGCCCGCGCGGCCAGCTCGTCCACGGTGTACACGGGCCCCTGCGCGTCGCTCGCCTGCTCCATGGTTCAACAGTATTGCTGTCTCACCATCGCTGTAAAAGACCCTGACCGGACCGGATCAGGAGGGCGCGGGGGAGGACAGGGCCGTGTCGACCGAGGTGAAGGTGACACCGTGGTCGGCCAGCGCCTCGGCGACGACGCCGCCGAGGGCGGTGAGGGCCAGGAGGAGGTGCTCGTCCCCGATCTCGCGGTCCTTGCGGGCCACGGCCACGCGGAGCGACTTCTCCAGGACGGTCTTCGCCTCGCGGGAGAAGCCGAGGCGGCCCGACCACCATCCGGCGTCCTTGCGGTCGCCCGCCAGCGCGCCTGTGCCGTGGGTCTCCTCGACGCGCTCGACGATCGCGCCGACGTCGATGCCGAGGCCGGCCAGGGCCTCCGCGTCCGCCCGGGACAGTCCGGCCCGGCGCCGCGCGTCGGAGAGCGCGGCGAGCAGCGACGGACGGCGCTCCTGCGGGCACAGCCGCCCGAGGACGGCCGCCGCGCGGGTGTCCTCGCGGTCGAGCAGGGCCAGGAGGAGGTGCTCCGGGGTGACGACGGCCGCGCCGCCGCGCTCCGCGTGTGCGGCAGCGCCCTTCACCGTGGCCCGTGCGGCCTTCGTGAACCGTTCGAACATCACTGCCTCCCGTACTTCTTGTGGACGGCCTGCCGGCTGACACCCAGCTCGGTCGCGATCTCCTGCCACGACCATCCGTGGTTGCGCGCGCTGCGCACCTGGACGGCCTCCAGCTGTTCCAGCAGTCGCCGCAGTGCGGAGACGGCCCGCAGTCCGACCCGGGGGTCGCGGTCGCCGGCCCGTGCGGCGAGATCGGTCGCATCGGTCATGCTGTCAATGTAGGTTGACAGTACGGAGGCTGTCAACCTTGGTTGACGGCCTCCGTGTCGCCCGCGCTGTCAGTGCCGTCTCCTACGGTGATCCCATGACCGTGATCACGTACGTACGCGGGGATGCCACCGCACCCCAGGCCAAGGGCGTCAAGATCGTGGCGCACGTGTGCAACGACCTCGGGGGCTGGGGCAAGGGCTTCGTCCTGGCGGTCTCGCGTCGCTGGCCGGAGCCGGAGGCGGCCTTCCGGCGCTGGCACCGCGAGCGGGCGAAGAACGACTTCGGCCTGGGCGCGGCGCAGTTCGTCCAGGTCGAGCCGTACGTCTGGGTGGCCAATCTGGTGGGGCAGCGGGGGATGCGGACGGGGCGGAGCACCGGCGTGCCCGTGCGGTACGAGGCGATCGACGCCGCCCTCGTGCGGCTCGCGGACAAGGCGGTCGAGCTCGGCGCGTCCGTGCACATGCCGCGCATCGGCTGCGGGCTCGCCGGCGGCTCCTGGGCGAAGGTCGAGCCCCTGGTGCTCCGGCGGCTCGTGGAGCGGGGGATACCGGTCACCGTGTACGACTTCGGCGACTGAGGGACGTGGGGGGCGTGGCGGGAGCGTGCGGCCGCGCGGGCTAGAGTCGGCGGCTGTTCGCATCGGGGGAACGGGAACAGGGGAGTCAGATGTACGCGCAACTCAGGGAGACGGCCGACGAGTTGGCCGGAGTCCTGTGGCGGGAGCACACCGTCTACCGGGAGCGGGGCGGTGGTGTGGTGATCCGGGGCGACCATGTGCGCCGCTGGATCAGCCTCGCCCCGACCGGGGGCAAGGACAGGGCCCTGCTGCGGGCGGGGCGGCTCCTGGACGGGGGGACGACCGCCCCGGCCCGGACGGAGGTGGTCGTCGACCTGACGGCCGGGACGACGGAGCTCGCGGCCGTCTGCCGCCGGCTGCTCGCCGAGGTCGCGGCGGCCGCCGAGCCGGTGCGGGAGACGGGGACGGGCGGGAAGAGGGCGGGGCGGACGGCTCGCGCCGCCCGCCCCGCCCGCCCGCCCCGCAGGGAGCGGCACACCGGTCCCGGTTCCTGGTTCGTCCTGCTCTGTGTCGCCGGAGTGCTCGGTGTCTGGCTCTACGGCCTCTTCGGGAGCTACCCCTACTAGTACGCGGTCACGGGGTAGTGGTCGGAGAGGTTGGTGTAGGTGTACGACGTGCCCCAGCTGGAGACCGTCCACGGCGCGCTCTGCTCCAGGACCACGTTGTTGGTCCAGCCGGCGGGCCGGGCGTTCCCGGAGCGGTAGAGGACGTAGTCGAGGTCCTCGCGCGGGTCGGTCGGGTAGCGGTAGTTCGCGATCGAGTTCAGCTGGGTGTCGAAGGAGTACGGGTGGCCGGTGCGGGCGTCGGCCGCCGCCAGGTCCGCGTCGGCGAGCATCGTGGCGTACTCGGGGCTGTGCGAGTCGACGTTCATGTCGCCGGCGACGATGACCTGCTCGTTCGCCGGGATGTTCTTGGCGTCGAGGAAGGCGTCGATCGCCTTGAACTGGCGGCTGCGCATCTGCGCCGCCTCGCCCGCCGAGCAGCCCGGGTCGGTGGACTGGGCGTGGGTGCCGACGACGTGGACGAGGGCGCCGTTCACGTTCAGGACGACGTAGGCGAAGCCCTTGTTCGCGTACCAGTCGGCGCCGCAGGCGTCCTTGTAGACGTACTGCTCCTTGCGGACGACCGGCCACTTGCTGAGGACCGTCACCCCGCCGTCCTCGGGCGTGGTCGAGGAGTAGGACCCGCCGGTGGCGTCCCAGCCGGTCTTGCTGCGGCCGACGACGGGGGTCTGGTACGGGTACTGGGCGGAGGCGTTCGCCTTGAGGGCGTCCGAGGCGGAGTTGTCGAAGGTCTCCTGGAGCACCACGACGTCCTGCCCCTGGAAGAAGGGGGCGGCGGGGATCGCCTTGGCCCGGTGGTCCTGGCCCCAGTTCGGGTAGAGGGTCTTCGACATCAGGAACGTGTTGTACGTGAGCACCTTCAGCCGCGGGGCCTCGGTGGTCGTGGCGGACGCGGCCGGGGCGGCCGTCGCCAGGGTGGCGGCGGCGAGCGCGAGCGAAAGGACGGCGCCGGGGGCGCGGCGGAGCGCGGCGAACGACACGTGAACTCCCATGATTACGTGGGGGGTTGGGCTGGCGCCGCACATACAATCAGCCAGGGTTACCTTCCGGTAGCCTTTGGATGCCGGGAATCTGGCCGAGCTCGCAAGATCACGCCAACTCTCGCGCCGGTGTCTGAATTGTCATGTTTTGGAGCAGGTAGAATGCGCGCATGACCCTCGCGAACTCCACTGTCTTCAAGATGGACCTCGGTCCCCTCAACCCCGTCTGGGCCGAGCTCATCCTCGGCGCGGTGCTGTTCGGGCTCACCTTCCTCATCCTGGCGAAGGGCATCCTCCCGAAGATCAAGCGCACCCTCGACGAGCGCGACGACGCCATCGAGGGCGGCACCGAGCGCGCCGACGACCTGCGCTCCGAGGCCACCGCCATCCGCGAGCAGTACGAGGCCGAGCTCGCCGAGGCCCGCCACGAGGCCGCCCGCATCCGCTCCGCCGCCACCGAGGAGGGCTCGGCCGCCATCGCCGCCGCCCGCGCCGAGGGCCAGGCCGAGCGCGACGCGATCCTCGTCGCCGGTCACGCCAAGATCGCCGAGGAGCGCGCCGCCGCCGAGCGCGAGCTCACCGCCGACGTCGACGCCTGGGCCCACGCCCTCGCCGCCCGTATCGTCGGCGAGCCGGTCGGCGCCGACCGCGCCTGACCCCGTACTCCACGGAAGGGGCCGTCGCCCGGGCCGCAGCGCCCGGGCGACGGCCCCTTCGTCATGAGCACGAGTGGCAGCCTGGACACATGAGGAGAAGGCCATGGACCGCGTGAAGCCGCTCGACCGGGCCCCGGCCGGTCACGACCCCGTGCCCCCGCCCGTCGGCGGAGTGCTGTGGAGCGTCGCGGGGGACGTCCGGGCCCTCCTCATGCTGCCCGCCGCCCTCACCCTCCAGGTCGCCCACCCCGCGATCGGCGCCGGCGTCGACGACCACTCGGTCTTCCGCACCGACCCCTGGGGCCGCGGCGAGCGCTCCCTGCGTTCGCTCCAGCTGTGGATCTACGGCGGCGAGGAGGCCGCGCGGGAAGGCCGCCGGCTCCGGGAACTGCACAAAACGATCCAGGGCACCGACGCCCACGGCCGCCGCTACCACGCCCTCACCCCGGCCTACTACTCCTGGGTGCACGCGACCGGCTTCCCCGTCTACCGCCATGGGCTCGGCCTCCTCGCCCGCCCCCTCACCGAGGCGCAGGAACGGCAGCTGTACGCCGAGTGGCTCCAGGTCGGCCGGATCCTCGGCATCCACGACCGGGACATGCCGCAGACGATCGAGGCGTTCTGGCCGTACTACCGGAAGGTCCTCGCCGAGGAGATCGAGGCCACCACCGTCGTACGGGAGCTGCTCGACACCGACCTCCCGGTGCCCGCCCCCGACCGGGGCCCGCTCCCGCTCCGGCTCGTCCTCCGCCTCCTCTGGCCGCTCCTGCGCCGCCCGTTCCTGCGGCTGCGCGCCTTCCTCACCGTCGGCCTGATGCCGCCGGACGCCCGGGAGGCCATCGGCCTGGACTGGACGGACACCCAGGAGCGCACCCTGCGCCGCTTCGCCCGGATCGTCCGTACCGTCGTCCCGGTCCTCCCCGAGCGCCTGCGCTACCTCCCCCTGGCCCGCAAGGCCCGAGAGGAAGCCCGCGGGAAAGCCCGCGAGGCCGCCCGCCGCGCCCAGCGCTGACGAACGGCCTCGCGGGTCAGGGGCGCCCGGGACCAGGAGTGCCCGGGTCAGTGCCCGGCGTGGCCCCCGGGGGCCTCGTTCTCGTGGATCGTGTTCGTCTCCGCGATCTTCTTCCACGACTTCGGCTGCACGGGCTTCGCCGGCTTCCCGGTGGTGCGGCCGGACGGTGCCGCGGCGGGGGCGGACAGGCCGGCCGCGGTGGCCGAGGAGGCGGCCGGCTTGGACGGCTGGTACAGCCAGGTGTCGAAGAGCCCGGCCAGCGGCTTGCCGGAGACCCGCTCCGCGTACTTCACGAAGTCCGACACGTGCGCGTTGCCGTAGGCGTTCTCCTGCGGCCAGCCCTTCAGGATCGCGAAGAAGACCTCGTCGCCGACCTCGTTGCGCAGCGCCTGGAGCGCCACCGCGCCCCGGTCGTAGACGGCGCCGTGGAACTGGTTGTCGGCGCCCGGGTCACCCGGCTTCACCGTCCAGAACGGGTCGTCGGCCGGCCGCGAGGCGTACACGTAGTCCGCCAGCTCCTGGGCCGTGCCCTCGCCCTCCTTCTCCGACCACAGCCACTGGCTGTACCGGGCGAAGCCCTCGTTGACCCAGATGTCCTTCCAGTCCTTGACGGACACGCTGTCGCCGTACCACTGGTGCGCCAGCTCGTGGACGACCACCGACACGTTCGCGCCGTTGGCGAACTGCCGCGGGCTGTAGAACGGACGGGTCTGCGTCTCCAGGGCGAAACCGCTGGTCACGTTCGGTACGTAGCCGCCGAGGGCGTTGAAGGGGTACGGCCCGAAGACCGACTCCAGCCACTCCGCCACCTCGGTCGTGCGCTCGATCGAGGCGCGCGCCGCGCCCGCGTTGTCGCCGAGGTCCTTGCTGTACGCGTTGAGGACGGGCAGCCCGTTCGCGGTCTTGTCCGTCGTGATGTCGAACTTGCCGACGGCGAGCGTCGCCAGGTACGTCGCCTGCGGCTTGTTGGAGCGCCAGTTGTAGCGGGTCCAGCCGAGCCGCGAGGACTGCGACTGCAGCACGCCGTTGCTGATGGCCTGGGTGCCGTCCGGGACCAGGACCGACACGTCGAAGGTGGCCTTGTCCAGCGGGTGGTCGTTGGACGGGAACCACCAGACGGCCGAGTCCGGCTCCTGCGCGGCGACACCGCCGTCCGGGGTGCGGGCCCAGGCCGACCAGCCGTCGATCTTGAACTCGGAGGGCTTGCCCGCGTAGCGGACGACCACCGTGACCGGCGTGTTCTTCGCCAGCGGGCTCGCCGGCGTGACCTCCAGCTCGTGGTCGCCCGAGGTGGCGAACTTCGCCAGGCGGCCGTTCACCCGGATCTCACTGACCTTCAGACCGAGGTCCAGGTTGAAGCGGGACAGGTCCTGCGTGGTGGTGGCGAGGATCGTCGCCGTGCCCTCCAGGAGGTCCGTCGCGGGCTGGTACTTCAGACGCAGGTCGTAGTGCGAGACGTCGTAGCCGCCGTTGCCGCTGGCGGGGTAGTAGGAGTCGCCGATGCCCGGGGCGCCCGGGGTGAAGGAGGCGGCCGATGCCGGGATCGCCAGCAGCAGGGAGGCCGCGAGGGCGCTCGGAACGATGAGTCTGCGGTGCACAGGTGCTCCCCAAGTCATAAGAAACGTAAGACGCACGGGTGGTCGTCGGTCCTTAACTCGGACCCTATTCAGCCCCCCGACGTACCGTCACGTCCAGAGGACCCCCTGTCACACGATCGCCATTCGGCCGACATGTACCGCCCGTCACCCGCATCCCACCCGAATGCCTCCGGCACTCTTTTGCGCGGGACTTGACCGGGGTACGTTCCGGCGCATGCCGATGCGAAAGCGGAGAACCCGCGGAGCCCGACCGATCTACGGAACCCTCGTGTCCGCGGCCACGGCCGCCCTGTTCGCGACCCTGGTCACCCCCGCCGGCGCCCAGCCGGGACCGGCCGCGCCCGCCGCGCCCTTCGTGCGCGAGTCCCGCCCGGTCCACTCGTACGCCGACGCCGTCCGTGAGTCCGTCTGGGTGGACACCGGCCTCGACGGCGACGGCGACGGGCGCGCCGACCGGGTCGCCGTCGACATCGTGCGCCCCCGCGAGCCCGCGGCGGCCGGCCGGAGGATCCCGGTCATCATGGACGCCAGCCCGTACTACGCCTGCTGCGGGCGCGGCAACGAGAGCCAGAGGAAGACCTACGACGCCGACGGGAACCCCGTCCAGTTCCCGCTCTTCTACGACAACTACTTCGTCCCGCGCGGCTACGCCTTCGTCGCCGTCGACCTCGCCGGGACCAACCGCTCCGACGGCTGCGACGACGTCGGCGGCCGCTCCGACGTCCAGTCCGCGAAGGCCGTCGTCGACTGGCTGAACGGCCGCGCCCGCGGCTACACCTCCCGCACCGGCGGCACCCCGGCCCGCGCCACGACCTGGAGCACCGGGAACGTCGGCATGATCGGCAAGAGCTGGGACGGCACCATCGCCAACGGCGTGGCCGCCACCGGCGTCGAAGGGCTGAAAACGATCGTTCCGATCGGCGCCATCTCCTCCTGGTACGACTACTTCCACTCGCAGGGCGCCCCGCTCTACGACGCCAACCCGAGCTGGCTCTCCGACTACGTGAACAGCCCCGAGGCCCAGGGCCGCTGCGGCGCCGTCCAGGACCGCGTCACCGCGGGCACCCCCTACAGCGGAGACCTGACCCCCGCCTGGGACGAGCGCGACTACGTGAAGGACGCCGGCGAGGTGAAGGCCAGCGTGTTCGTCGTCCACGGACAGCAGGACCTGAACGTGCGCGCCAAGCAGTTCGGCCAGTGGTGGGACGCGCTCGCCGCCCACGGCGTCGAGCGGAAGATCTGGCTCTCCCAGACGGGTCACGTCGACCCCTTCGACTTCCGGCGCGCCGACTGGGTCCGCACCCTGCACCGCTGGTTCGACCACTACCTCCTGGGCTACGACAACGGCATCGACCGTGAGCCCGTCGCCGACGTCGAGCGCGCCCCCGACGTCTGGACCACCGACCGGCAGTGGCCGCCGCGCACCACCACGACCACCACCCTGCGCCCCGCCCCCGGTGCCGTCTCCGGCCCCGGCGTCCTCGGCCGCGCCCCCGCCGCCCCCGGCTCCACGGCGTCCTTCACCGACGACCGGGGCCTGGGCGAGCTGGACTGGGCCGCCCGGATCGACACCGCGACCCCCGAGAAGGCCGGGTTCACCACCCGCCCGCTCTCCCGGGACCTGCGGATCGCCGGCTCCTCGAAGGTGACGGTCACCGCGACCCCCACCACCTCCACCGCCCACCTCTCCGCAGTCCTCGTCGACCTCGGGCCCGCCACGATCCGGGACTACGGCGCCGCCGGCGAAGGCATCACCACCCTCACCGACCGCAGCTGCTGGGGCGGGAGCACCCCGGGCGACAGCGCCTGCTTCAAGGAGACGGCGGCCCGGACGGCGGACGTCGCGTACACGGTCGTCAGCCGGGGCTGGGCCGATCTCGGCACCTGGGCCGACCCGCGGAAGGAGCGCCCGCTGACCCCCGGCAGGGCGTACACCCTCACCCTGGACCTCGCCCCGACCGACCACGTCGTCCCGGCCGGCCACCGGCTCGCCCTGATCGTCGCGGGCACCGACAAGGACCTCATCGATCCTCCGTCGACGACCCCGACCCTCACCCTCGACCTCGCCCGCACCTGGGCGAAGCTGCCCCTGGTCGGCGGCGCCGGGGCGTTCGAGCGGGCGACGAGCGGCCCGGCCCCGGCCCTGCCGTCGCCCAGCCGCGTCCCGTCCCTGACCGCCCCCGTCCCGCCGGCCGCCGCCACCGGGCCGCGCCTGCCGGGCCCGGGGACGGCACGATGAACCCCCTCACCAGGCACCGGAGTTCCCGGAAGGCGCTCGCCCTCGCGGCGGGCGCCGCCGCCCTCGCCCTGCCGCTCGTCAGCGTCCCCGCCAAGGCGGCGGACAGCGCGCCCGCGCAGGCCCTCCCGCGCACCGGCTTCGAGGAGAGCCGGGGCGCCCGGTGGACGAGCGAGGCCGAGGAGGGGGAGTTCCTCGCGGCCGTCGACCGGGGGAGCGGCCGGGTGGCCCTGCGTGAGATCGGCACCACCGGGCAGGGCCGCCCGCTGCGGCTCGCCACCCTCGGTACGGGTGCCACCACCGTGCTGCTCGTCTGCAGCCAGCACGGCGACGAGCCGGCGGGCCGGGAGACCTGCCTGAGCACGGTGCGCGACCTCGCGTACGCCCAGGACGAGGAGACCCTGCGCTTCCTCGCCCGCACGACCCTCCTCGTCGTCCCCACCGCGAACCCCGACGGCCGGGCGGCCGACACCCGCGGCAACGGCGACGGCATCGACGTCAACCGCGACCACCTCGCCCTGCGCACCGCCGAGGCGCGCGCCATCGCCGCCGTCCTGCGCGACCGGCGGCCCGCGCTCGTCTACGACCTCCACGAGTACGGCGCCACCCCCCGCTACTACGACAAGGACCTGCTCGCCCTCTGGCCCCGCAGCCTCGACGCGGACCCGCGCGTCCACGACGAGTCCCGGACGCTCTCGGAGTCCTACGTCCGGCCCGCCGCCGGGCTGGCCGGGTACAGCAGCGGCATCTACGGCATCTGGACCGACCCGCTCACGGGGGAGCCGGTCAAGCAGGTCGCCGGCGACGGCCAGGAGCGGATCCTGCGCAACACGGCCGGCATCAAGCACTCCGCCGGGCTGCTCGTCGAGACCCGGGTCGACGCCCTCGACCAGGCCGAGAAGGACGACCCGGCCCTCAACCACCGGCGCCGCGTCGCCACCCAGCACGCCGCTCTGGAAGGGGCCTTCGCCTATCTCGACGAGCGGCGCGGGCCGCTCACGGCGGCCACCTCCCTCGCCCGGCGCACCGGCCTCGCCGACCGGGGCCCGGTCTACCTCGGCGGCGCCGACAACGACCCCGCCGAACCGGCGGAGATCCTCACCGACCCGCCCTGCGGCTACCGCCTGAACGCCGCGCAGTACGCCGAGGCGGGCGACGAACTCGCCCTGCACGGCGTGACCGTACGGACGGAGGGCACCGGGGCGTTCGTGCCGCTGCGCCAGTCGCAGCGCGCGCTCGTCCCGCTGCTCCTGGACGAGCGGGCGACCTATCACCTCGTCAGCGGGAGTCCTGTGGAGAAGTGTTGAGGAGAGGGTGTCCCCGGCCCGGCGTGGTGTGATCGCGATGTTTGCCGAGGTAAAGTTACCGGTCGGTATCGACCGTACCTCGAACGGGCCTTCACAGCCCTGGAGTTGGAGAACCACCATGCGCCACACCACGCCCGCACGCCGTGCACTGACAGCCCTGCTCGCCACGACGCTGCTCGCCGGGGGCGTGCTCCTCGGACAGACGGCGACCGCTGAACCGGCCGCCGCCAAGACCGTCACCTGCAACGTCACCAAGCTGCGGGCGGACGCCCGCAAGGAGCGCGACCGCGCCGCCCAGCTCAGGCACCTCGGCGCCAAGGCGGAGGCCCGCAAGGCCGCCGCCCGCGCCGACGCCCTGGAGCGCAAGGCCCAGCAGTGCGTGGACGCGGACAACAACAGCAGGCCGCCGCTCTGGAAGTAGCACCTCACGCGGGGCGGTTGCCATCCGGAACTCCGGAACTCCGGAACTCCGGAACTCCGGAAGGACGGCAACCGTCCCGCCGTCGTTCCGCCCCTCAGCGGACCGCCAGGTCCGCCGCCGCCTCGGCGCAGCCCCAGGCCACCGTCACCCCCGCGCCGCCGTGCCCGTAGTGGTGGACGAGGCGCCCGCCGCCCGGGAGCGGCACCGCCTCGATCCGTACCCCGCCCGTTCGCGCGGGCCGGAGTCCCACCCGGTGCCCGAGGACGCGGGCCCCGGCGATCTCCGGCCGCACCCGCGCGCACCGCGCCACGATCGCCGCGGCCGTCGCCGGATCCGGGGCGAGCCGCTCGTCGTCCTCCTCCGCCGTCCCGCCGAGCACCAGCCGATCGGAGTGCGGGAAGAAGTACGTGGTCGCGCCCGCGGACTCGTCCGCAGCCGTGAACCACTCCTCGATCCCCGGGTTCTCCACCAGGACCAACTGGCCCCGCACCGGACGCAGTCCGGGATCCGGTACGAGCTCCCGCGCCGCGAGGCCCGTGCAGTCGACCACCACCGGGGCGAGGGCCGCCGCCTCCTCGAAGCCGCGCACCTCGCGCCGCTCGTAGACCCCGCCCATGGCCTCGAACCAGCCCCGCAGAAAGGTCAGAAGGACCGGCATGTCGATCAGCGGCAGCCGCGCCGCGAGCCCCGTCCGGTACGGCCCCGGCACCTCCTCCGGCGCCAACTGCCGCAGCCCCTCGACCTCCTGGGCCCACGGGCCGAGCCCGTCGAGAACGGTGTCCGCGTGGACCCCGGCCACCCACTGGACCCCGGTCCGCTCCGGATCGAGGGCCAGCCGCTCGTACATCCGCAGGGAGGCGAGCGCCCACGCCCCGGCCTCGGCCGCCGGTTCGATCCGGTACGGCCACCACAGGGCGCCCGCCACCGCCGAGGTCGTTCCCAGCAGGTCGTCGCGGGACCAGACCCGTACCCGCAGCCCGCGCTCCGCCAGCACCGTCGCCGTCGCGAGACCGACGATCCCTCCGCCCACCACGATCACGTCGCTCCTCATGTCCGGACCGTACCGGTAACGGCCCGGACCGTTCCGGGACCGGGACATTTCCAGGACGGTGCGGCTACGGAAGGGGGAAACACTGGAGTCATGCCGGTCCCGTACACCTCCCTCGCCCTCGTCCCCGCCGACCCGTCGGGCGGCGGCCACCCCCACCACGACTTCCTCGTCGACGGCAGGCCGCTGCTGGACCGGCTCGACGAGACCGACGGCTTCGACACCGTCTCGCCCCTCGCGGCGGACGTCCCGCCCACGGTCCGCCCCGAGCACGCCCACCGCCTCCTCCTGGCCGACGGCACGCGCCAGGTGATCCACTCCTGCCCCGACTGCGAGGACCCCGGCTGCGGCGCGGTCACCGCCGTCGTCGCCCGCGAGGGCGGGGACGTCGTCTGGCGGGACTTCGCCTGGCAGACCGGCACCGCCGCCGACCCCGTGCGCGAGGGCTACCCCGGCGTCGGCCCGTACCGCTTCCCCGGCGCGACCTACCGTTCCGTCCTGCTCCGGCTCCTCGAATCCTCGGCGTGTCGCTCCGTCGCCTAGGATTCGTTCCCTGATGACTGCAACCCTCGTCGCCAAGGACCTCGCCGCCGGCCACGGCGAACGCACCCTCTTCGCCGGGCTCGACCTCGTCGTCGCCCCCGGCGACGTCATCGGCCTCGTCGGCGTCAACGGCGCCGGCAAGTCGACCCTGCTGCGGCTGCTCGCCGGGCTCGACACCCCGGAGGAGGGCGAGCTGCGGCTCTCCCCGCCCACCGCCGCCGTCGGCCACCTCCCGCAGGAGCCCGAGCGGCGCGCGGGGGAGACCGTGCGGGAGTTCCTCGCCCGCCGCACCGGCGTCGCCGCCGCCCAGGCCGCCATGGACGAGGCCACCCAGGGCCTCGTCGACGGCACGCCCGGCGCCGACGACGCGTACGCGACCACCCTGGACCGCTGGCTGAACCTCGGCGGCGCCGACCTCGACGAGCGCGCCGAGGAGGTCGCCGACTCCCTCGGCCTCACCGTCGGCCTCGACCAGCCGATGACCGCGCTCTCCGGCGGCCAGGCCGCCCGCGCCGGCCTCGCCTCGCTGCTCCTCTCCCGCTACGACGTCTTCCTGCTCGACGAGCCCACCAACGACCTCGACCTCGAAGGCCTGGAGCGCCTGGAGGCCTTCGTGAAGGGGCTGCGCGCCGGGACGGTCGTCGTCAGCCACGACCGCGAGTTCCTCACCCGCACCGTCACCAAGGTCCTCGAACTCGACCTCGCCCAGCAGCAGATCACCCTGTACGGCGGCGGCTACGAGGCCTACCTGGAGGAGCGGGACACCGCCCGCCGCCACGCGCGCGAGGAGTACGAGGAGTACGCGGACAAGAAGGCCGCCCTCGAAGGGCGCGCCCTCATGCAGCGCAACTGGATGGACAAGGGCGTCCGCAACGCCCGCCGCAAGGCCTCCGACAACGACAAGATCGGCCGGAAGCTGCGCGGCGAGTCCAGCGAGAAGCAGGCCGCGAAGGCCCGGCAGACCCAGCGCATGATCGAGCGCCTCGACGTCGTCGAGGAGCCCCGCAAGGAGTGGGAGCTGCGCATGGAGATCGCCGCCGCGCCCCGCTCCGGCTCCGTCGTCGCGACCCTGCGCGAGGCCGAGGTGCGCCGGGGCGACTTCGCCTTCGGCCCCGTCACCCTCCAGATCGACTGGGCCGACCGGGTCGCCGTCACCGGGGCCAACGGCGCCGGGAAGTCGACCCTGCTCGCCGCCCTCCTCGGCCGCCTCCCCCTGGACTCCGGCGACGCGGTCCTCGGCTCGGGCGTCGTCGTCGGCGAGGTCGACCAGGCCCGCAAGCTCTTCCACGGCACGGAGACGCTCCTGGAGGCCTTCTGCGCGGCCGTGCCCGACACCGAGCCCGCCGAGGTCCGCACGCTGCTCGCCAAGTTCGGCCTGAAGGCCGTCCACGTGCTGCGGCCCGCCACCACGCTCTCCCCGGGCGAGCGGACGCGCGCCGCGCTCGCCCTGCTCCAGGGCCGGGGCGTGAACCTGCTCGTCCTCGACGAGCCGACCAACCACCTGGACCTGCCGGCCATCGAGCAGCTGGAGTCCGCCCTCGACTCGTACACCGGCACGCTGCTGCTCGTCACCCACGACCGGCGCATGCTCGACGCGGTCCGCACCACCCGCCGCATCGAGGTCGCCGACGGCAAGGTGACCGAACTCTGATGCCGGTCCCGTACGGACAGGGCCCGCGATGACCGTGTCCTTCGGCTGGGGGCCCGTCGGGGCGCGGGTCCTCGCCCCGGCGGCCGCCTGCGTGGTCGTCGTCGACGTGCTGTCCTTCACCACGGCCGTCGGCGTCGCCGTCGAGGGCGGCGCCGCCGTCCTCCCGTACCGCTGGAAGGACGCCACGGCCGCCGCGTACGCGCGGGAGAAGGACGCCGTGCTCGCCGTCGGCCGCCGCGAGGCCACCGAGGCGCACCCGTGGTCGCTCTCCCCGGCCGCCCTGCGCACGGCGCCCGTGCCGATGCCCGACCGGCTGGTCCTGCCGTCCCCGAACGGCTCCACCATCGCCGCGGAGGCCGCCGCGCGCGGCGTGACGGTCGTCGCGGCCTCCCTGCGCAACCACTCGGCCGTGGCCCGCCGGCTCGTCGACGGGGGATACGGGACGGCGGACCGCCCGCTCGCCGTCATCGCCTCCGGCGAGCGGTGGCCCGACGGCTCGCTGCGCCCGGCGCTCGAAGACCTGCTGGGCGCGGGAGCCGTGCTCTCCGCCCTGCGGGGCACGCACCCCCTGACCCCGGAGGCGACCGCGGCGGCCACGCTGTGGGACGCGACCGAGGACCCGGTCGCCGCCTTGCACGGCTGCGACTCGGGCCGTGAACTGTACGAGTACGGCTTTCCGCAGGACGTGGCCGTGGCCGCCGAGCTCGACCGCTCGACGGCCGTTCCGGTCCTGGTGGACGGCGCATTCCAGGAGGCACCATGACCGACCTACTGACCCGGCTGACCGAGATGCTGGACGATCTGGACGCCGACGTGGACGAGACGATCGACCTCGCCGACGAGATCGCCGCCTCGGGCGACGCCGCTCTCCTGCCGCGCCTCCAGGCGGAGCTGGACCGCGTCATCACCGAGCGGAACTTCTACGCCCGGGAGCTCCTCGGGGGCGTCCTCGCCGCCCTCGGCGGCCCGGACGTCCTCCCGGCGCTGATCCGTGCCTCCGCCGTCGACCTCGGGGACGACCAGGACGGCCTGGCCACCGAGATCGTCGAGCTGGTCCAGGCGGACCCGAAGACGGCCCGCCGCCTCCTCCAGCCGATGACGGAGGACGACGACCTCGCCGTCGCCAACCGCGCCGACTGGGCGCTGCGCTTCCTGCCGTAACCGGGGAGCACGCGAAGAGGCCACAGCCCCCACCGGGCTGTGGCCTCGTTCATGCGGACGCGGGGGTCTGCGGTCTACCAGAAGTTGCTGCAGTTGATCTTGCCCGTGCCGCTGTCCTTGAGGCACACGCGGTAGTAGTAGCTGCTGCCGCCGAGCATGTTGGACCAGTCGGAACCCGGGTCGGGGATCTTCACGGAGAGGCTGCGCTGGAAGTCGGTGCCGGCGCCCAGCCACTTCTCGATGTAGCCGTAGTGGTCCCACCAGTTGTCGGGGCCGTACGGGTCGTTGACGCGGACCCAGCCGGCCTGACACGTGGGCGACCAGCGCAGCTCGGCCTTGCTGATGCCGTCGGAGACGGACACCTTGGTGACGGCGTCCTTGTCGCAGGCCTGCGAGACGGGGCCGAGGTTGTCGCAGCCGGAGCCGGAGCAGCCGGCGGCGTACGAGGTGCCCGCGAGCGGGACCAGGGCCATGGTCATCGCGGCGGCGGAGACACCCGCCACCTTCGCGATCATGCGCTTCATCTGAGGGTGCTACCTCCGGGAGAAGGGACGTCTGACGGCCTTCCGCGGAGGCCGGAAATGATCTTGGTCTCTTGGCCTGTGCGCGTCAACGGAAAAAACGGACGACCTACTTCAACTTCCGGTGAACGCGCGTCGTCCCCGCACACTCCGATCGGTGTGTACGGGGACGACTCCGGCAGTCCGGTCGGAAACCGCCTCCGACCCGCGGGTTCTATCGGCGCTTGCCGCCGCCCTCGCCGAGCAGGCCGGCCTTGCGGAGGGCGTCCGCCATCGCGCTGTTCGCGGGCGCGGGCGCCGCCGAACGGTCCCGGCCACCCCGGTCGCCGCGGTCGTTCCGGTTGCCGCCCCGGTTCCCGCGGTCGTTCCGGTTCCCGCCCTCGGCCCGGCGGTCACCGCCCTGGCGCTGCTGCGGCGGCCGGCCGGAACGCTCGCCCCGGTCCCCCCGCTCGCGCCGGGGCGCGCCGCCCTGGCCGTCGGCGCCCGGCTCGTCGTCGAGCCGCAGCGTCAGCGAGATGCGCTTGCGCGGGACGTCCACGTCCAGGACCTTCACCTTGACCACGTCGCCGGGCTTCACGACGTCGCGCGGGTCCTTGACGAAGGTCTTCGACATCGCCGACACGTGCACCAGACCGTCCTGGTGCACACCGATGTCCACGAACGCGCCGAACGCGGCCACGTTCGTGACGACGCCCTCCAGGACCATCCCGGACGCCAGGTCGCCGATCTTCTCGACGCCCTCCTTGAAGGTGGCCGTCCGGAACGCCGGACGCGGGTCGCGGCCCGGCTTCTCCAGCTCGCGCAGGATGTCCGTCACCGTCGGGAGACCGAAGGTCTCGTCGACGAAGTCGTCCGCGCGCAGCGAGCGCAGCGTGCCGGTGTCGCCGATCAGCGCCGCGACCTCGCCGCCCGTCGCCTTCACCATCCGGCGGACCACCGGGTACGCCTCCGGGTGCACCGAGGAGGCGTCGAGCGGGTCGTCGCCGCCCCGGATGCGCAGGAAGCCCGCGCACTGCTCGTACGCCTTCGGGCCGAGCCTGGACACGTCCTTGAGCGCCTTGCGGGAGCGGAAGGGGCCGTTGGCGTCCCGGTGCGCGACGATGTTCTCGGCGAGGCCCGCGCTGATGCCCGAGACCCGCGAAAGCAGCGGCGCGGAGGCGGTGTTGACGTCCACGCCGACACCGTTCACGCAGTCCTCGACCACCGCGTCGAGCGAGCGCGAGAGCTTCACCTCCGCCAGGTCGTGCTGGTACTGGCCGACGCCGATGGACTTCGGGTCGATCTTCACCAGCTCGGCGAGCGGGTCCTGGAGCCGGCGGGCGATGGAGACGGCGCCGCGCAACGACACGTCGAGACCGGGGAGTTCCTGCGAGGCGAAGGCGGAGGCCGAGTAGACCGAGGCGCCCGCCTCCGAGACCATCACCTTCGTCAGCTTCAACTCGGGGTGCTTGGCGAGCAGTTCGCCCGCCAGCTTGTCGGTCTCGCGGGAGGCCGTGCCGTTGCCGATCGCGACCAGCTCGACCGCGTGCTCCTTCGCGAGCCGCGCGAGCCTGTCCAGCGCCTGGTCCCACTTGTTGGCGGGGACGTGCGGGTAGATCGTGTCGGTGGCGACGACCTTGCCGGTGGCGTCGACGACGGCGACCTTCACGCCCGTACGGAAACCGGGGTCGAGCCCGAGCGTCGCCCGGGTGCCGGCCGGCGCGGCGAGCAGCAGGTCCCGCAGGTTCGCCGCGAAGACCCGGACCGCCTCGTCCTCGGCGGCCGTCCGCAGCCGCAGCCGCAGATCGATCCCCAGGTGCACCTGGATGCGGGTCCGCCAGGCCCAGCGGACCGTGTCCCGGAGCCACTTGTCCCCGGGGCGGCCCCGGTCGGCGACGCCGAAGCGGTTCGCGACGATCCCCTCGTACGAGGAAGGGCCCTCCGTGGGCTCCTCCGGTTCGAGCTCCAGGCTGAGGGCGTCCTCCTTCTCGCCGCGCAGCATGGCGAGCACCCGGTGCGAGGGCAGCGCCGTGAAGGGCTCGGCGAAGTCGAAGTAGTCGGCGAACTTCGCTCCCGCCTCCTCCTGGCCCTCGCGGACCTTCGCCACGAGCCGTCCCCGGCCCCACATGCGCTCGCGCAGCTCGCCGATGAGGTCGGCGTCCTCGGAGAACTTCTCGGTGAGGATCGCCCGCGCGCCCTCCAGGGCCGCGGCGGCGTCCGCGACGCCCTTGTCCCCGTCCACGAAGGCCGCGGCGGCGGCCGCCGGCTCGACCGTCGGGTCGGCGAGCAGCCCCTCCGCCAGCGGCTCCAGACCGGCCTCGCGGGCGATCTGGGCCTTCGTCCGGCGCTTCGGCTTGAAGGGCAGGTAGATGTCCTCCAGGCGCGCCTTGGTGTCGGCGGCCCGGATGCTCGCCTCCAGCTCCGCCGTCAGCTTGCCCTGCTCGCGCACCGAGTCGAGGATCGCCGACCGGCGGTCCTCCAGCTCGCGCAGATAGCGCAGCCGCTCCTCCAGGGTGCGCAGCTGCGCGTCGTCGAGCATCTCGGTCGCTTCCTTGCGGTAGCGCGCGATGAACGGCACGGTCGAACCGCCGTCGAGGAGCTCGACGGCTGCCCTCACCTGTCGCTCGCGTACGCCGAGTTCCTCGGCGATCCTTGCTTCGATGGACGTCGTCACGGTGTCCCGACTCGCCTTCTCGTGCCTCAAGCTTGCGAGTGCATTCTGCCGGGTCGGTCACCCGTACGCGGCAACCGACCCGTCCCGCGCGCGTCCCCGGCGCGCCGGATCAGCCCTTGCCGATCAGGTCCGCCGGGAAGGCGCCCGCACCGGCCGCCGCGAAGAGGAAGCCGCGCCCCAGCTCGGTGAGGCGCTCGACCCCGGCCGTGCCGAGGTGCTCGTACGGCGCGGAGTCCAGCCGGTCGGTGTGCTCCTCCAGTTCGGCGCGCAGGGCCGTGCCCGACTCCGTCAGCTCGCCGTCCGCGTCGAGGAGCCCGCGCTCGCGCAGCCGCTCCGTCGCCGCGTCCCAGTCGGCGCGCCGCCAGCCGCGCGAACCGAGGACCCAGCGCGGGGACATGCCCTTGCCGGTGGCGGTGTGCGAGACGAGGGCCTCGACGGGGTCGAGTCCGGCGGAGAGCAGCGCCGCGAGGTGGCCGTCGCCCCGGTGCTCGCGCAGCAGCGTGGCGGCGTACCAGTAGGCGAGGTGGGGCTGCTCGGGCACCGGCAGGTCGGCGTTGGCCGAGTAGAGCGGCCGGGCGTGCCGGGTGCAGGCCTCGGTGGCGCGCAGGGCGAGCTCCGCCGCCTCGGCCATCTCCGGGGAGGCGACGGCCTCGTCGCCGAGCAGCCGGCGCAGGGTCGCGTCGGCGGTCCGCAGCCGCGCGTCCAGGACCTCGGCGGGGGAGGCGGTCTCCCAGACGGCCGGGAAGTGCCGGGCGAGCAGCTCGTGGCTGTAGTTGTAGAAGGTCGCGGCGACCGTGCCCGCGCCCACCGCGCCGAGGGCGGAGCTGCGCGCGGCGAGCCGCATCGCGCTCGGGTCGGTGAAGCCGAGGGCGGCGAACTCGCGGTCCAGGTCGGGCGAGAAGTGCAGCGTGGAGTGCAGCGGGTTGAGGGCGTTGTGGCAGTGGCGTCCCGCGCGCGGGGGAAGGACAGTCGTCATGGACCCGAACGTTACCGACTGGTCGGTACGACGGGAACGGCCGGGCCGCACGGGGCGGACGCCAGAATGGCAGGAAAGGTGGGTTCCTCGTCGTTGCGGACGCGTCCGGACCCGGCGAAGGATGGGGGCATGACGCAGCGACCCGTCCTCGTCGTCCTCTTCGACGACGTCCAGAGCCTCGACGTCACCGGCCCCGTCGAGGTGTTCGCCGGCGCCGCCCGGGCCGCCGGGGACCCGTCCGCGTACCCGATCCGCACCGCGTCCCTGGACGGCGGACCGATCCGTACGCGCAGCGGACTGCGCCTGCTCCCGGACACCTCCCTGGACGCGGCGGTCGCCGACGGGCCCCCGCAGACCCTCCTCGTCCCCGGCGGCGAAGGCACCCGCGCCCCCGACCCGGCCCTGATCGACTGGCTGCGCGTCCACGCCCCGCGGGCCGAGCGGCTGGTCTCCGTCTGCACCGGGGCCCTGCTCCTCGCCGAGGCCGGGCTCCTCGACGGACACCGGGCCACCACCCACTGGATCGCCTGCGAGCACCTCGCGCGCCGCTACCCCCGGGTCGACGTCGAGCCGGACCCCATCTTCGTACGGGACGGGCGGCTCTCCACCTCCGCCGGGGTCACCGCCGGCATCGACCTGGCCCTCGCCCTCGTCGAGGAGGACCTCGGCCGGGACGTCGCCCTCACCGTCGCCCGCCACCTGGTCGTCTTCCTGCGCCGCCCCGGCAACCAGGCCCAGTTCAGCGTCCAGCTGTCCGCCCAGACCGCCCGCAGGGAGCCGCTGCGGGACCTCCAGCAATGGATCAGCGAGCACCCCGACGGGGACCTCTCCGTCGACGCGCTCGCCGCCCGCGCCCGGCTCTCGCCCCGCCACTTCGCCCGCGCCTTCCACGCGGAGACCGGCACCCCGCCCGGCCGCTACGTCGACCGGGTCCGCCTCGAACACGCCCGCCGCCTCCTGGAGGAGACCTCGGGCGCCGTCGAGGAGATCGCCCGCGCCTCGGGGTACGGCACGCCCGAGACGATGCGCCGCGCCTTCCTGAAAGCCCTGGGCACCGCCCCGGCGGAGTACCGCCGCCGCTTCCGCGTCCCACCCACCACCTGAGAGGAACCAGCATGCAGATCGCCGTCCTGCTCTACGACCGCTTCACCACCCTCGACGCCGTCGGCGCGTACGAGCTGCTCGCCCGCCTCCCCGGAGCCGAGACCGTCTTCGTGGCCAAGGAGCGCGGCCCCGTCCGCAACGACCAGGGCAGCCTCGCGCTCGTCGCCGACCGGAGCCTCGCCGAGGTCCCGAGCCCGGACATCGTCCTGGTCCCCGGCGGCCCCGACGCGCGGGTCGCCACGGAGGACCCGGAGATCCTCGACTGGCTCCGCACCGCCGACGCCACCAGCACCTGGACCACCTCCGTCTGCACCGGCTCCCTGGTCCTCGCCGCGGCGGGCCTGCTGAAGGGTCGCCGGGCGACCACCCACTGGCTCGCCCACGAGGAACTGCGGGCGCTGGGCGTCGAGCCCACCGGCGAGCGGGTCGTCTTCGACGGCAAGTACGTCACGGCCGCCGGCGTCTCCTCCGGCATCGACATGGCGCTGCACCTGCTCGGCCGGATCGCCGGCGACGAGACCGCCCAGACGATCCAGCTCCTCACCGAGTACGACCCCCAGCCGCCGTACGACGCGGGCTCGCCGGAGAAGGCCCCGGCCGCGATCGTCGCGCAGTGGCGCGGCGAGAAGCCGCCGGTGCGGGAGGGCTGAGACTCAGAGCCCGTACGTGAAGCGGGGCGCGCGGCGCTCCAGGAAGGCGGCGACCCCCTCGGCGGTGTCGCCGCTGCCGCGCGCCTGCTCCGCCCAGTGGGCGTCCCGGTCCAGTCGCCCGTCGGCGAACTCCTTGGCCGCCGCCTGGGTGAGCAGCGAGCGGGAGGCGAGCAGCCGGGCGAACTCGGCGACCCGCTTGTCGAGCGCGCCCGCCGGGTGCAGCTCGTCCACGAACCCGGTCCGCAGCGCCCGCTCGGCGTCCACCAACTCGCCCGAGAACAGCAGGTACTTGGCGGTCGAGGGCCCGACGAGGGCGGTGAGCCGGCGGGTCGAGGAGGACGCGTAGACGATGCCGAGCTTCGAAGGCGTGATCCCGAAGCGGGCGCCCTCCTCGGCGAAGCGCAGGTCGCAGGCGGCGGCGAGCTGGCTGCCGCCGCCGACGCAGAAGCCCCGCACGGCGGCGAGGGTCGGCTTGGGGAAGGCCGCGAGGGCCTCCTCGGCCCGTACCGCGAGGGTCTGCTGCTCGTCGCCGGGCTCCCGCAGCGTCGAGATGTCCGCCCCGGCGCAGAAGGTGTCGCCCTCGCCGGTGAGGACCAGGACCCGGACGGCGGGGTCGGCGGCGAGCCGCTCCAGGATGCCGGGCAGGGCGCGCCACATCCCGGCACTCATGGCGTTGCGCTTGGTGGGGTTGGCGATGACGACGGTGGCGATCCCGTCCGTGACGCTGTCCTTCAGCTGCGGCTCCATGAGCCGGATGCTATCCGCCGGGCCCGCTTCCGGAAGTCGCAGAAAGCGCGCACGATCAGTCGAACAACTGACGTTGGCATACTCAGCCGATCAGAAGGTGGCCGATAAGTGTCGACTTCTGGTCAGTAGGCCGGTCTGCCCGCGCGCATTGCCAAGACTCGATCCGTGGCGAGAATCGAGCACGAGGGTGGGAACGGGACCGTGGAGACCCACGGAGGCGTTCCCGCCCGGCAACCGTCCTACGAAGGAGTCTGGCGCTTCACCGCTGCCGCGGTCGACGTCTCCGTCCCGCAGGCCCGGCACGCCGTACGCGACCTGCTGGTCCGCCAGGGCGTACCCGTCCATGAGGAGATCATGGACGGCCTGCTGCTGATCGTCTCCGAGCTGGTGACCAACGCCGTCCGGCACGCGGCACTGCTCTCCCCGGAGATAGCGGTGGAGGTCGCGATCGGCCCCGAGTGGATCAGGGTGTCCGTCGAGGACAACCACCCGTACCGCCCCAAGGCCCTGGAGGCGGACTGGGGGCAGACCGGCGGCCGGGGACTGCTCCTGGTCCGCGAGATCGCCCAGGAGGCCGGCGGCACCTGCGACGTCGAGCACACCGCGAGCGGCGGGAAGATCATCTGGGCGGCGCTGCCCCTGAGGTCCGCCTGACCCTCCCGCCCGGCCCTTCCGTCCGGTCCGGCGCGAAGGGGCGGACGGCCCCGGCCCCGATGGCACCGGGACCGGGGCGCGCCCGTGGCGCCGGAGGTCACCAGCCCCCGGACGGGCCCGTCAGCTCCCTGATCGCCGGACGCGCCGCGTCCAGGACCGTCATGAACCAGGCGGAGAAGGGCGCGGCCTCGTGCCGCTCGACCAGCTCGTCGGCGGTCACGAACTCCGTGGACTCGATCTCCTCCGGGTCCGGCCGCGGATCGGCCTGCACCAGGCCGACGAAGAGGTGGTTGAACTCCTGTTCCACCAGGCCCGAGGCCGGGTCCGGGTGGTTGTAGCGGACGGTGCCGGCCTCCGCGAGCAGCGTCGGCGAGACGCCCAGCTCCTCGAAGGTGCGCCGGGCCGCCGCGGCGAACGGCGCCTCGCCCGGGTAGGGGTGGCCGCAGCAGGTGTTCGACCAGACGCCGGGAGAGTGGTACTTGCCGAGCGCCCGCCGCTGGAGCAGCAGTCGGCCCGACTCGTCGAAGAGGAAGACGGAGAAGGCGCGGTGGAGCTGCCCCGGCGCCTGGTGCGCGGCGAGCTTCTCCGCGGTGCCGATGGTCCTCCCCTCCTCGTCGACCAGTTCGAGCATGATCGGCGCCGGGACTCCGGACGGCTGGACACCGTTCGACGCGATCTCCGGCGAGATCTGAGCCGCGGTGGCTGGTGTGATCGGCATACCCATCCTTCGCATCGGTCCTCGGCCCGGTGGGGCCACCACAGTCTGCCGTACAAAACCGGCTTGTCCGTACTTCGGCGGCCGGACGTGGCCGCTCCCACCGCCCCGGAGTACGGCAGGGGCGGCGGGAGCGGGAGGGATCCAAAGGGGCACTACACCCCGAAAGGTGCCGGATAGACGAGCGTGCCCTCGGGGACGGGAGCGGAACCGTCCAGGACGAGCGCCATCATGGCCTCGTCGGGGACCTCGAAACCTGGCCGGATTCCATACTCGGACGCCCGTACGAACCCGAACCGCGGGTAGTACTCCGGATGGCCCAGGACGAGGACGAGCGGCTCGCCGCGGAGCCTGGCCGCGTCGAGCACCGCCCGGACGACGGCCTGCCCGGCCCCCGTCCGCTGGTGCGCGGGAGCCACCGAGACCGGGGCGAGCGCGGCCGCGGGGGCGCCGCCCACCAGGCAGCGGGTGATCAGGGCGTGCGCCGCGACCGTGCCGTCCGGGGCCTCGGCCACGTACGACAGGCCCGGCAGCCAGGCGTCGTCGGACCGGAGGGCCTCGACGAGATCGGCCTCGGCCCGCGACCCGAAGGCCGCGGCCACCAGCCGGTGCACCGCCCCGGCGTCCGCGCCGGTCTCCGGGCGGGTGCGCCAGCGCGGATCGGCGGGCCGCAGGACGAAGCCCGCGTACCCGTACTCGGAGCCGTGCCCGCGCCGCAGTGCGATCTCGGCGCGGGCCCCGGCCACCGCCTCGGCCATGCCGGGGACGGTGGTGTCGGCCGCGTCGGCGTGCGCGGCGAGCGGGACGTAGTACTCGTCCCAGTCGCCCTCGGGCTGCGGGACGGTCCCCAGGACGTGGTAGCCGGCCCCGACCGCCGCCGCCGCGTTCCCGGCGACGGTGCGCAGGGTGTACTGGTCCTCCCAGAAGGCGCGGGCCGTCGGGCCCGGCTCCTCGGTGGTCCAGACGCACTCGGTGAGCACGAGGGTGCCCCCGGGCGCGAGGAGCCTGCGCCACTCGGCGAGGGCCCGGTCGAAGCCGAGGACGAAGACCGAGCTCTCGGCCCAGACCAGGTCGAAGGAGCCGTCGGGGAAGGGCGGCGCGCCCATGTCGGCGTTCAGGGTGCGGATCGAGCCGTCGAGCCCGCGGGCGGCGGCGGTCTCCCGCAGCTCCGCGAGGAACGGTTCGTGGGTGTCGACGGCGGTCACCTCGGCGTTCGCCTCGGTGGCCAGGAGCAGCGCGGAGCGGCCGGGGCCGCAGCCCAGGTCGAGCACGCGCGGACGCTCCGGAAGCCTCCCCGCGAGCGCGAGGAGCCGCCGGGTGGTGGTGTCGGAGCCCGGACCCTGGCGCGGAAGGCCGTGGTGCAGGGCGAAGAAGGAGTCGTGCAGAGCGTTGTCGGACAACGTGGAAACCCTTGGGATGAAAGGGCCCCGGCCGACGACGTGACGTACCGGTGGGAGGACCGGGATCAGGTCAGCCGGAGACCCGGAGGCTGAGGGACGACCGGGTGCTGCCGCACGGGGCAGCCTCCATGGCGACGGTCATCAACCTCAGCTCCTCTCCACACGCGTTCGTACGACGAGGGTAACAGCCGGTGGTCGTCAGAGGCAGAGCTTCGCCTCGTGCTCCGCGTGCCCGACGGGCTCCAGCTGGAAGGTGCAGTGCTCCACGTCGAAGTGCGAGCCCAGGCAGCCCTGGAGGGCGTGCAGCATCTTCTCGTGCCCGACCGAGTCCAGCGCGTCCTGGTCGACGACCACGTGCGCGGAGAGCACCGGCATGCCCGAGGTGATCGTCCAGGCGTGCAGGTCGTGCACGCCCTCGACGCCCGGCAGGGCCAGGATGTGCGCCCGCACCTCCGCCATGTCGACGCCCTTGGGGGCCGCCTCCAGGAGCACGTCCAGGGTCTCGCGCAGCAGCTTGACCGTACGCGGCACGATCATCAGGCCGATCACGATCGAGGCGATCGGGTCGGCGTACTGCCAGCCCGTCGCCAGGATGATCCCGGACGCGACGATCACGGTGACCGAACCCAGCGCGTCCGCGAGCACCTCCAGGTACGCCCCGCGCACATTGAGGCTCTCCTTCTGGCCCCGCATGAGCAGCGAGAGCGAGATCACGTTGGCCACCAGGCCGATCACCGCGAACGCGATCGCCAGACCGCCCTTGGTCTCCGCCGGCTCGATGAACCGCTGGACCGCCTCGTACAGCACGTAACCGCCGACGACGAGCAGCAGCAGACAGTTGGCGAGCGCCGCGAGGATCTCGGCCCGGGCGTACCCGAACGTGCGGTTCCCCGAGGGCGGCCGGTTCGCGAAGTGGATCGCGAGGAGCGCCATCGCCAGGCCGACGGCGTCGGTCGCCATGTGCGCCGCGTCCGCGATCAGCGCGAGCGAGTCGGCGGCCACACCGCCGACGATCTCGATCACCATCACGGAGAGCGTGATGCCGAGCGCGATCCGCAGCCGGTTCTTGTACGCCGCCGCCGCGGTGCCCGTCGGCGGCGGCCCGCCGTGGCTGTGCCCGTGGTCGTGTCCAGCCCCCATGACAAGGCCTCCCGGTCGTGTCGTCTGTGTGCCCGATTCGCAAGTGAACTACGGGTGGGGGGTATGTGCAACACGGTACTGAACACCGTTGTCATATGCTCTGACCTGCGACGACGTCGAAGTGGGGGAAGGGTGTCGACGGCCTCCCGGACGGGGGTTTGTGGGGCGGACCGCCGATCGCCCATGATGATCTCCGCGGGACGCGTCGCACCCGGACGGACACGCACGGTCCCGGGGGAGGCCTGCGGGCGAAGCCTTGGTGAACTCGCGTTCCGTTCATCCGATAGCCTCAGCCGACGTGTCGCCGCCCGGTGCCGGGCCGCACCGCCGCGCCCGGGGCCGCCATGGCCCCGCCGGCCCCTCCGTCAGCTCCAAGGAGTGAGTTCGTCTGTCGACCGCCATCCTCACCGGCCCGCCGGCACCCGGATCCTCGCTCGACGGTGATCTGCGGTCGCTCGGCTTCGACGTCCGGATCGCCTCCGGCGCCGAGGAGGTCGGAACCCTCCTCGCCGCCGTCCCGGCGGGCGAGCGCGTCGCGCTCGTCGACCCCCGATTCGTCGGCCACCCGCACGCGCTGCGTCTCGCCCTGACCGACCCCCGCTTCCCCGCGGCCGCCGCGCCCGGCGCGCTCACCGCGCAGCGCGAGGCCCGCCCCGCGCTCGCCCGCGCCCTGGACGCGGTCTCCGCGACCCCCGGGGCCGCAGGCACCGACACGCTCACCGACGGGCTCACCGACGCGCTCGCCGAGGCCCTCGACGCCGACGGCGTCGCCGTCCACCGGCCCCAGCTCGGCACCCTCGTCGCCACCGTGCCCACCGACGCCGAGGCCCGCCACGCGGCCCGCGCCGCCGTCGAGGCCGTCGACGACGAGGCCGTACGCCTCCGCTCGGCCGTCAAGGCGCACGACGGCTTCTTCACCACCTTCTTCATCAGCCCGTACTCGCGGTACATCGCCCGCTGGTGCGCGCGCCGGGGACTCACCCCCAACCAGGTCACCACCGCCTCGCTGCTCACCGCGCTGATCGCGGCCGGCTGCGCGGCGACCGGCGAGCGCGGCGGGTACATCGCCGCCGGCGTCCTCCTCCTGGTCTCCTTCGTCCTCGACTGCACCGACGGGCAGCTCGCCCGCTACGCGCTCAAGTACTCGACGATGGGCGCCTGGCTCGACGCCACCTTCGACCGGGCCAAGGAGTACGCCTTCTACGCGGGCCTCGCCCTCGGCGCCGCCCGCAACGGCGACGACGTCTGGGCCCTCGCGCTCGGCGCCATGATCCTCATGACCTGCCGGCACGTCGTGGACTTCTCGTTCAACGAGGCCAACCACGACGCCACGGCCAACACCAGCCCGACCGCCGCGCTCTCCAGCAGGCTGGACAGCGTCGGCTGGACGGTCTGGGCCCGCCGCATGATCATCCTGCCGATCGGCGAGCGCTGGGCGATGATCGCCGTCCTCACCGCCACCACCAGCCCCCGGATCGTCTTCTGGGCCCTGATCATCGGCTGTGCCTTCGGCGCCTGCTACACCACGGCGGGGCGCGTCCTGCGCTCCCTGACCCGCAAGGCCAAGCGGACGGACCGGGCGGCCCAGGCGCTGGCCGACCTCGCGGACTCCGGCCCGCTCGCCGGGATCACGGGCCGGATCTTCGGCCGTGCCGGACTCCAGCTGCTCCCCGGCTTCGTTTCCGCGCTGATCGCCGCGGGCGTGCTGGTCCCCGCGGTCCTCGGCCGCCCGTTCGGGGCCGCCGGGACCGTCGTCGCCGCGGCCCTGTACGTGATGTTCGCCGGCGCCGCCGTCGCCCGCCCCCTCAAGGGCGCCCTCGACTGGCTCGTCCCCCCGCTCTTCCGCGCCGCCGAGTACACCACCGTCCTCGTGCTCGCGGCCCGCTCCGACTCCCCGCACGCCCTCCCCGCCGCATTCGGGCTGGTCGCGGCCGTCGCCTACCATCACTACGACACGGTGTACCGCATCCGCGGCGGCACCGGCGCACCGCCCGCCTGGCTGGTGCGCGTCACCGGCGGACACGAGGGGCGCACGCTCCTGGTGACCGTCCTCGCCGCCCTCCTCGCGGACCGCGGCGACGACTTCACCCTGGCACTGACCGCTCTCGCGGTCGCCGTCGCGCTGGTGGTGCTCGTGGAGTCCATCCGCTTCTGGGTCTCCTCCGGAGCACCCGCCGTCCACGACGAAGGAGAAACCGCATGATCGGCCTCGTACTGGCAGCCGGTGCCGGACGGCGTCTGCGTCCCTACACCGACACCCTTCCGAAGGCCCTCGTGCCTGTCGACGGTGACACCACCATCCTCGACCTCACGCTGAAGAACTTCGCCGAGATCGGCCTCACCGAGGTCGCGATCGTCGTCGGCTACCGCAAGGAGGCCGTCTACGACCGCAAGGAGGCCCTGGAGGCCGAGTACGGCCTCCAGATCACCCTCGTCGACAACGACAAGGCCGAGGAGTGGAACAACGCCTACTCCCTGTGGTGCGCCCGTGAGGTCCTGGGGCGCGGTGTGATCCTCGCCAACGGCGACACCGTCCACCCGGTCTCCGTCGAGAAGACCCTGCTCGCCGCCCGCGGCAAGGGCCAGAAGATCATCCTCGCCCTCGACGCGGTGAAGAACCTCGCCGACGAGGAGATGAAGGTCATCGTCGACCCGGAGAAGGGCGTCCAGCGCATCACCAAGCTCATGGACCCGGCCACCGCCACCGGCGAGTACATCGGCGTCACGCTCATCGAGGCCGAGGCCGCGGAGGAGCTCGCCGACGCCCTCAGGGCGACCTTCGAGCGCGACCCCGACCTCTACTACGAGGACGGCTACCAGGAGCTCGTCAACCGCGGCTTCACCGTCGACGTGGCCCCCATCGGCGACGTCAAGTGGGTCGAGATCGACAACCACGACGACCTCGCGAAGGGCCGTGAGATCGCGTGCCAGTACTGACCCGGCTGATCCCCTCGCCGGTCGTCGTCGACATCCGCCGGGGAGCGCTGGACGATCTGTCCGCGCTCCTCGCGGACCAGCGGATCTCCAGCAACGGCAAGATCGCCGTCGCCATCAGCGGCGGCTCGGGCCTCAAGCTGCGTGACCACTTCGCCCCCGAGCTGCCCGGCGCCGACTGGTACCCGGTCTCGGGCGGCACCATCGACGAGGCGGTGAGGCTCGCCGACGCCATACGGGGCAAGCGGTACGACGCCGTGGTGGCCCTCGGCGGCGGCAAGATCATCGACGTCACGAAGTACGCGGCGGCCCGGGTCGGGCTGCCGCTGGTGGCCATCGCCACCAACCTGTCGCACGACGGGATCTGCTCGCCGGTGTCCACCCTGGACAACGACAACGGGCGCGGCTCCTACGGGGTGCCCACCCCGATCGCGCTGGTCATCGACCTCGACGTGATCAGGGACGCGCCGGTCCGCTACGTCCGCTCCGGCATCGGCGACGCGATCTCCAACCTCTCCGCCATCGAGGACTGGGAGCTCTCGCACCGCGAGAACGGCGAGCCGGTCGACGGCCTGGCCGCCGCCATGGCCCGCAGCGCCGGTGAGGCCGTGCTCCGCCACCCCGGCGGCGTGGGCGACGACGACTTCCTCGTCACGCTCTCCGAGGGCCTGGTGATGTCCGGCATCGCCATGTCGATCAGCGGTGACACACGGCCCTCCTCGGGCGCCTGTCACGAGATCAGCCACGCCTTCGACCTGCTGTTCCCGGCACGCGCGGCCAGCCACGGCGAGCAGTGCGGTCTGGGCGCGGCCTTCGCGATGCACCTGCGCGGTGCGCGGGACGCCTCCGGCGTGATGGTCGAGACCCTGCGCCGGCACGGGCTGCCCGTCCTGCCGGAGGAGATGGGCTTCACCGTGGACGAGTTCGTCCAGGCGGTGTCCTTCGCCCCGCAGACCCGGCCGGGCCGCTTCACCATCCTCGAACACCTCGACCTGTCCGACGACCAGATCAGGGACGCGTACGCCGACTATGCCAAATCCATCGGTAGCTGAACTCCGTCCGATGCGGAAGCCCTCGGTGGCCGAGCTCCGGCCGGTCGTCCACCCCCCGGGTGTGAAGGACCGGCGCAGCGGTGAGCACTGGGGCGGCCGCCTGTACATGCGGGAGATCTCGCTCAGGATCACCCGGCAGCTCGTCGGCACCAAGGTGACGCCGAACCAGCTCACGTACGTCATGACGCTCGCGGGCGTCCTCGCCGCACCGGCCCTGCTGGTGCCCGGGATCCCGGGGGCGCTGCTCGGCGCGCTCATGGTCCAGCTCTACCTGCTGCTCGACTGCGTCGACGGCGAGGTGGCCCGCTGGAAGAAGCAGTTCTCGCTGGCCGGGGTCTACCTGGACCGGGTCGGCGCCTATCTGTGCGACGCGGCGGTGCTCGTCGGCTTCGGCCTGCGCGCCGCCGACCTGTGGGGCACGGGCCGGATCGACTGGCTCTGGGCCTTCCTGGGCACGCTCGCCGCGCTCGGCGCCATCCTGATCAAGGCCGAGACCGACCTCGTCGGTGTCGCCCGTCACCAGGGCGGTCTGCCGCCGGTCAAGGAGGCGGCGTCCGAGCCGCGCTCCTCCGGCATGGCGCTGGCCCGCCGGGCCGCCGCCGCGCTCAAGTTCCACCGGCTCGTCCTCGGCATCGAGGCCTCGCTGCTCATCGTGGTCCTGGCGATCGCGGACCAGGTCCGGGGGGACCTCTTCTTCTCCCGGCTCGGTGTCGCCGTCCTCGCCGGCATCGCGCTGCTCCAGACCGTGCTGCACCTGGTGTCGATCATGGTCTCCAGCAGGCTGAAGTGAGGCCGGCCGTGAGCACGCCGCTCAGGGTGGGTGCCGTCATCATCACGATGGGCAACCGCCCCGACGACCTGCGCGCGCTGATCGACTCGGTCGCGAAGCAGGAGGGCGACCCGATCGAGGTCGTCGTCGTCGGTCAGGGCACCCCGGTCGCCGGGGTGCCCGACTGGGTACGGACCGTCGACCTGCCCGAGAACCTCGGCATCCCCGGCGGACGGAACGTCGGCATCGAGGCCTTCGGTCCCGGCGGCACCGACGTCGACGTCCTGCTCTTCCTCGACGACGACGGGCTGCTCGCCCACACGGACACCGCCGAGCTGGTCCGGCAGGCCTTCACCGCCGACCCGCGCCTCGGCATCATCAGCTTCCGGATCGCCGATCCGGAGACCGGGATCACCCAGCGCCGGCACGTGCCGCGGCTCCGCTCGGCCGACCCGATGCGCTCCTCGCGGGTGACCACCTTCCTCGGCGGCGCCAACGCCGTCCGCACCAAGGTCTTCGCCGAAGTCGGCCTCCTGCCGGACGAGTTCTTCTACGCGCACGAGGAGACCGACCTCGCCTGGCGCGCGCTCGACGCCGCCTGGATGATCGACTACCGTTCCGACATGGTGCTGCTGCACCCCACCACAGCCCCGTCCCGGCACGCCTCGTACCACTTCAACGTGGCCCGCAACCGAGTGTGGCTGGCACGTCGCAACCTGCCCGCGCCGCTGGTGCCGGTCTACCTCGGCGTCTGGTTCCTGCTCACCCTGGCCCGGCGGCCCTCGCCCTCCACGCTGAAGGCGTGGCTCGGCGGCTTCCGCACGGGCTGGACGACCCCCTGCGGACCGCGCCGCCCCATGAGGTGGCGTACGGTGTGGCGGCTGACCCGGCTGGGTCGTCCCCCGGTCGTCTGACATCGTGGTACTCCACGTGCCGCACATCTTGAACACGAAAGTTTCGACTGTGAGTGACACACACCAGGGCGGGGCGGTCGCGACGAGCGCGCCCCCGTCCTCCGTCGGCGAGGGCCTGCAGCCGGCCGCCCTCGCCGCGAAGTACGGCCTCGCCGTCAGCGGCGCCCGGCCCGGCCTCGGCGAGTACGTCCGCGAGCTGTGGAGCCGCCGCCACTTCATCCTGGCCTTCTCCTCCGCGAAGCTGACCGCGCAGTACAGCCAGGCGAAGCTGGGCCAGGTGTGGCAGGTGGCGACCCCGCTGCTGAACGCCCTGGTCTACTACCTGATCTTCGGGCTGATCCTGGGGGCGGGGCGCGGGATGAGCAAGGACGTCTACATCCCCTTCCTCGTCACCGGCATCTTCGTGTTCACCTTCACCCAGAGCTCGGTCATGGCGGGTGTCCGGGCGATCTCGGGCAACCTCGGGCTCGTCCGGGCCCTGCACTTCCCCCGCGCCACCCTCCCGATCTCCTTCTCGCTCCAGCAGCTCCAGCAGCTCCTGTACTCGATGATCGTGCTCGTGCTGGTCGCGGTCTTCTTCGGCAGCTACCCCTCGCTCCGCTGGCTGCTCGTGATCCCGGCGCTGTTCCTGCAGTTCGTGTTCAACACGGGCCTCGCCATGATCGTGGCCAGGATGGGCGCCAAGACGCCCGACCTCGCCCAGCTGATGCCGTTCATCATGCGGACCTGGATGTACGCGTCCGGCGTGATGTTCTCGATCCAGACCATGCTCGCCGACAAGCCGGCCTGGATCGCCGACGTCCTCATGTACAACCCCGCGGCCGTGTACATGGACCTGATGCGCTACGCCCTGATCCACGGCTACAGCGCGCAGAACCTGCCGGACCACGTCTGGATGACCGCCCTCGCCTGGGCCCTGGTCTTCGGCATCGGCGGATTCGTCTACTTCTGGAAGGCTGAGGAGAGGTACGGCCGTGGCTGACACGAACCAGGGCGACATCCCCACTGTCATCTGCGACGACGTCCACATCGTCTACCGGGTCAACGCCGGTGGCGGAGGCAGGGGCAGCGCCACCGCCGCGCTCAGCCGGATCGTCGGCCGCGGCAAGGCCGAGGTCTCCCGCGGCGTCCGCAAGGTGCACGCCGTCCGCGGGGTCACCTTCACCGCGTACAGGGGCGAGGCCATCGGCCTCATCGGCACCAACGGCTCCGGCAAGTCCACGCTCCTCCGCGCCATCGCCGGACTGCTCCCCACCGAGAGCGGCAAGGTCTACACCGACGGGCAGCCCTCGCTCCTGGGCGTCAACGCGGCCCTCATGAACGACCTCACCGGCGAGCGCAACGTGATCCTCGGCGGCCTCGCCATGGGCATGAGCCGCGAGGAGGTGCGCTCCCGCTACGAGGACATCGTCGACTTCTCCGGCATCAACGAGAAGGGCGACTTCATCAGCCTGCCGATGCGGACGTACTCCTCCGGCATGGGCGCCCGGCTCCGCTTCGCCATCGCGGCCGCCAAGAACCACGACGTCCTCCTCATCGACGAGGCGCTGGCGACCGGTGACCGCAAGTTCCAGATCCGCTCCGAGGCGCGCATCCGCGAGCTCCGCAAGGAGGCCGGCACGGTCTTCCTGGTGAGCCACAGCAACAAGTCCATCCGGGACACCTGCGACCGGGTGCTCTGGCTGGAGAAGGGGCAGCTCCTGATGGACGGCCCCACGGACGAGGTCCTCAAGGCGTACGAGCGCGAGACCGCGCGCTGAGCCCTGTACGGCCCTGAGCGGAGCCCCTGCCGGATTCATCCGGTAGGGGCTCCTCCGTTTTCCGCGCGTCGCGCCCCCACCTGGAATGTTCATGCGGTTAACTTCGGGCAGGATGAGCCCATGGCTGCGACCTCGGCGGGAAAGACGTACCACCACGGCGATCTGCGCAACGCGCTGGTCTGCGCGGCCGTCGACCTCGCCACCGAAGGCGGCCCCGAGCGGGTCGTCCTGCGCGAGGCCGCCCGCCGGGTCGGCGTCTCGCCCACCGCCGCCTACCGGCACTTCGACGGCCGCGGCGAACTCCTGCGCACCGTCCGGGCCCACGCCCGGCGGGAGCTGGCCGCCGCCATGGAGCGCGCCGCCGCCCGCGAGCCCGGCGCCGACGACCCCGTCCTCGCGGCCGAGCGCCGGGTCGCCGCCCTCTGCCGGGGGTACGTCGGCTTCGCCGTGGAGCAGCCCGGCCTCTACCGGGCCGCGTTCTGCGTGCCCCGCCCCCACCCGGCCGGCGAGAGCGCCCCCGAGCCGCCGCCCGGCGAGCCCGAGATCCGCGCGTTCACCCTGCTCGGGGAGGCGCTCGACGTGCTCGGCCGGCTTGGCGCCGCGCGGCCCGGTGCCCGCCCCGCCACCGGCGCCGCCGCGTGGTCGGCCGTGCACGGACTGTCACTCCTCCTGGTCGACGGACCGCTGCGCCGTCTCTCCCCGCAGGGCAGGAGCGTCGCCGTCGAGGCGACCCTCGCCATGGTGGTCTCCGGAGCGGGCGCCGTCTGATCGCGAACTCCCTTGATGTGCGGGCTAGTTGACGGCTCGTACGGGCGGGGGTCGCGATGGCCGCCACCCCGGAATGGCGAAGGTCGTCGTACAACGTAAGCTGGACCGGTCTGTTTCGCGGCAAGTAGGGCGATACCCCGCGGCCATCGGGCCCCGCGGGTGGCGGCCCCACGGGCAGGGGTCGGCGGCGTGTCCGAAATAGGATGGATTGGATCGGCAGTGTAGAACGGGAGTCGTGACGGCCATGACGCAGAATCTCCAGCTCCACGAGGGTGTCGCCGTCCCTCCGTCGGGAAGCGCCCAGTGACGGAGACCCGGCAGGCGCGCACCGACGCCTCCTCGCGCGCCACACTCGGCAAGGCCGCGGACGAGAACTTCCCCGTGGCGCCCTTCTTCCTGCCCCGCGCCTGGCGCGACGACCTCATGGCCGTCTACGGCTACGCCCGGCTCGTCGACGACATCGGCGACGGCGACCTCGCCCCCGGCGGCGCCGACGCCCGCCACCTCGGCGTCGGCCCCGAAGCCGCGGAGGACCGGCTCGCCCTCCTCGACGCCTTCGAGACCGACCTCCACCGCGTCTTCGACTCCACCCCGCACCACCCCCTGCTGCGCGCCCTCCAGCCGACCGTCCGCCGGTGCGGGCTCACCCCCGGGCCCTTCCTCGGCCTGATCGCCGCCAACCGGCAGGACCAGCTGGTCCGCCGCTACGAGACCTACGACGACCTCCTCGCGTACTGCGAGCTCTCCGCCAACCCCGTCGGCCGGCTCGTCCTCGCGATCACCGGCACCGACACCCCCGAGCGGATCCGGCGCTCCGACGAGATCTGCACCGCACTGCAGATCGTCGAGCACCTCCAGGACGTCGCCGAGGACCTCGCCCGCGACCGGATCTACCTGCCGGCCGAGGACCTGAAGCGCTTCCGCGTCACCGAGGACGACCTCGCCGCGCCCACCGCCGGCGCCTCCGTACGGGCCCTGATCGCCTTCGAGGCCGAGCGGGCCCGCGCCCTCCTGCACGCGGGCGCCCCGCTCGTCGGCAGCGTCCACGGACGCCTCCGCCTCCTCCTCGCCGGATTCACCGCCGGGGGCCTCGCGGCGCTCGACGCCGTCCGGGACGCCGGATTCGACGTACTGGCCGGCCCACCGAAGTCCACCAAGCCGAGCCTGATGCGCCAGGCGGGAGCGGTACTGCTCCGGGCGCGGAAAGAGGGGTGAGCGCGACCGTGGAGGCACAGCACCAGCCGTCCGCACCGGTCCAGGCCGCCTACAGCTACTGCGAGGCGGTCACCGGACAGCAGGCCCGCAACTTCGCCTACGGGATCCGGCTGCTGCCGGCCGAGAAGCGACAGGCGATGTCCGCGCTGTACGCCTTCTCGCGGCGCGTCGACGACATCGGCGACGGCACGCTCGCGCCCGAGGAGAAGCGGGAGCGGCTCGAAGCCACCCGTGACGTCCTCGACCGCATCCGCAAGGGCCTGGTCGAGGAGGACGACACCGACCCCGTCGCCGTCGCCCTCGCCGACTCGGCGCGCCGCTTCCCGATCCCGCTCGACGGCCTCGACGAGCTCATCGACGGCGTCCTCATGGACGTGCGCGGCGCGACCTACGAGACCTGGGACGACCTCAAGGTCTACTGCCGCTGCGTCGCCGGCGCGATCGGCCGGCTCTCCCTCGGCGTCTTCGGCACCCAGCCCGGCGCCCAGGGCGCCGACCGTGCCCCCGAGTACGCCGACACCCTGGGCCTCGCGCTCCAACTCACCAACATCCTCAGGGACGTACGCGAGGACGCCGGGAACGGGCGCACCTACCTGCCCGCCGACGACCTCGCCAAGTTCGGCTGCTCGGACGGCTTCGGCAGCGACACCCCCGCCCCCGGAGCCGACTTCGCCGGGCTCGTCCACTTCGAAGTGCGGCGCGCCCGCGCCCTGTTCGCCGAGGGCTACCGGCTCCTGCCCATGCTCGACCGGCGCAGCGGCGCCTGCGTCGCCGCCATGGCCGGCATCTACCGGCGCCTCCTCGACCGGATCGAGCGCGACCCCGAGGCCGTCCTGCGCGGCCGGGTCTCGCTGCCGGGCCGCGAGAAGGCGTACGTCGCGGTGCGCGGCCTCTCCGGCCTCGACACCCGCCACATCGCCCGCCGCACCGTCAGGAGGCGCGCCTGATGCGCCCCTGCGCTCCCGCCCTCCGGGCAACCCCGGACGCCCTCCCGGCGTCCCTGCCCGAGGTACCCCCGAACCCGACCCCGACGCCCCGGACGGAGGCCGCGTGAACCACGAAGGAACCGAGCGGAGCCCCGCGCCGGGCGCCGACGCGGGGCCGCTCTCCGGCACGGGCGCGTCCGCCGGATCCGGACCGGTCTCCCGTACCGGTACGGGCTCCGGCACCGGTCCGAGTACGAGCACGGGCGCCGGTACGGCCGCCGGCATCGGCAGCCCCGGCACCGGTGGGGGCCCGCGGCCCCGCGCCGTCGTCGTCGGCGGCGGGCTCGCCGGGATCACCGCCGCGCTCCAGCTCGCGGAGAGCGGCGTCCACGTCACCCTGCTCGAAGGCCGGCCCCGGCTCGGCGGGCTCGCCTTCTCCTTCCGCCGGGGCGACCTGACCGTCGACAACGGCCAGCACGTCTACCTGCGCTGCTGCACCGCGTACCGCTGGTTCCTCGACCGGGTCGACGGCGCCCGGCTCGCCCCCCTCCAGGACCGCCTCGACGTCCCCGTCCTCGACGTCGCGCACCCCCGCGGCCCCCGGCTCGGCCGGATCCGCCGCGACGCCCTGCCCGTACCGCTGCACCTCGCGCGCAGCCTCGCCGCGTACCCGCACCTCTCCCTCGCCGAGCGGGCCTCCGTCGGACGGGCCGCGCTCGCCCTGAAGAAGCTCGACCCCGCCGACCCGGCGCTCGACGGCATCGACTTCGCCACCTGGCTCGGCCGGCACGGACAGTCCCCGCGGACCGTCGAGGCCCTCTGGGACCTCGTCGGCATCCCCACCCTCAACGCCCCCGCCCCGCAGGCCTCCATGGGGCTCGCCGCGATGGTCTTCAAGACCGGACTCCTCTCCGAGCCCGGCGCCGCCGACATCGGCTGGGCCCACGTCCCGCTCGGCGAACTCCACGACACCCGGGCCGCGAAGGAGCTCGACGCCCTCGGCGTCCGCACCGCGCTGCGCACCAAGGCCGAGCGGATCTCCCGTACCGACGACGGGCGTTGGGCCGTCGACGTACCGGGCGAGCGGATCGAGGCCGACGCGGTCGTCCTCGCCGTCCCGCAGCACGAGACCCACGGCCTGCTCCCCGAAGGCGCCCTCGACGACCCCGACCGGCTCCTCGACATCGCCACCGCCCCCATCCTCAACCTGCACGTCGTCTACGACCGCAAGGTGCTGAAGCGGCCCTTCTTCACCGCGCTCGGCTCCCCGGTGCAGTGGGTCTTCGACCGGACCGACTCCTCCGGGCTCACCGGCGGGGGCCAGTACCTCGCCATCTCGCAGTCCGCCGCCCAGGACGAGATCGACGAACCCGTCGCCGCCCTGCGCGCCAAGTACCTCCCCGAGCTGGAGCGGCTGCTGCCCGCCGCCCGCGGCGCCGGGATCCGCGACTTCTTCGTCACCAGGGAGCGGACGGCCACGTTCGCCCCCACCCCGGGCGTCGGCCGGCTCAGGCCCGGCGCCCGCACCAGGGCCCCGGGGCTGTATCTGGCCGGGGCCTGGACCGCCACCGGCTGGCCCGCGACCATGGAGGGTGCCGTCCGCAGCGGATTCAGCGCCGCGGGCGCCGCGCTCTCCGCCCTCGGCCGCCGCCATGACCATCCGCTGCAGGAGGCGGTATGAGTGTGAGTACCGGAACAAGAGGAGAGACCGTGCCGACAGTGCAGCCGGAGAATCCGGCCGTCGACACCGCGGACGTGTCCGCACTGCTGGAGCGGGGGCGGACCCTGTCCACCCCCGTACTGCGGGCGGCCGTCGACCGCCTCGCGCCACCCATGGACACCGTGGCCGCCTACCACTTCGGCTGGATCGACGCCCACGGCAACCCGACGGACGCCGACAGCGGCAAGGCCGTCCGCCCGGCGCTCGCCCTGATGTCGGCCGAGGCCGCGGGCGCCGCGCCCGAGGTCGGGATCCCCGGCGCCGTCGCCGTGGAGCTCGTCCACAACTTCTCGCTGCTCCACGACGACCTGATGGACGGCGACGAGCAGCGCCGCCACCGCGACACGGTGTGGAAGGTGCACGGGCCCGCGCAGGCGATCCTCGTCGGCGACGCGCTCTCCGCCCTCGCCAACGAGCTGCTGCTCGAACTCGGCACCGCCGAGGCCGGCCGCGCCACCCGCCGTCTGACCACCGCCAACCGCAAGCTCATCGACGGGCAGGCGCAGGACATCTCCTACGAGCACCGCGAGCGGGTCACCGTCGAGGAGTGCCTGGAGATGGAGGGCAACAAGACCGGCGCCCTGCTCGCCTGCGCCGCCTCCATCGGCGCCGTCCTCGCGGGCTGCGACGACCGGACCGCCGACAAGCTGGAGGAGTACGGCTACCACCTCGGCCTCGCCTTCCAGGCCGTGGACGACCTGCTCGGCATCTGGGGCGACCCGGACGCCACCGGCAAGCAGACCTGGAGCGACCTGCGCCAGCGCAAGAAGTCCCTCCCGGTCGTCGCCGCCCTCGCCGCGGGCGGGCCGGCCTCCGAGCGGCTCGGGCGGCTGCTCGCCGAGGACGCCAAGTCCAGCGAGTTCGCCTCCTTCACGGAGGAGGACTTCGCCTACCGGGCCTCCCTCATCGAGGAGGCCGGAGGCCGCGAGTGGACCTCCCAGGAGGCCCGCCGCCAGCACGCGGTCGCGATCGCCGCGCTGCACGAGGTGGACATGCCGGCGCGGGTGCGGGAGCAGTTCACCGCGCTGGCCGACTTCGTCGTCGTACGGAAGAGATGATCACCATCACTCTGATATGAGTGCGCAGTCGCCGGCCGGTGCCCTCCGGCGCCGGCCGACGGCAGACCCGTAGAAGCAGAAGGAACCGACTGCGCAAAGGGGAAGCCATGACAGCGACGACCGACGGAAGCGCCGGGGCCGTGGACCCCCGGGCAGCCGCGGCCAGCACGACGCACGACACCGACGCCTCGGCACCGGACGACCTCGACGAGACCGCCGCGCGGGCCGCCGAACGGGCCGCCGAGCACCTCCTCGCCCGCCAGGACCCGGCCGGCTGGTGGAAGGGCGACCTGGAGACCAACGTCACCATGGACGCCGAGGACCTCCTCCTCCGCCAGTTCCTGGGCATCCTCGACGCCGGCACCACCCGCGCCGCCGCGCTCCACATCCGCCGCGAGCAGCGCGAGGACGGCGCCTGGGCCACCTTCCACGGCGGACCCGGCGAACTCTCCGCCACCGTCGAGGCCTATGTGGCCCTGCGGCTCGCCGGGGACCCGCCCGAGGCCCCGCACATGGCCCGCGCCTCCGCCTGGGTCCGCGCCCACGGAGGGATCGCCGCGGCCAGGGTCTTCACCCGGATCTGGCTCGCCCTCTTCGGCTGGTGGCGCTGGGAGGACCTGCCCGAACTGCCGCCGGAACTGCTCTTCCTGCCGAAGTGGTTCCCCCTCAACATCTACGACTTCGGCTGCTGGGCCCGGCAGACGATCGTGCCGCTCACCGTCGTCTCCGCGAAGCGCCCGGTCCGGCCCGCGCCCTTCCCCCTCGACGAGCTGCACACCGACCCGGCGCGGCCGAACCCGCCCCGGCCGCTCGCCCCGGCCACCGGCTGGGACGGCATCTTCCAGCGGCTCGACAAGGCGCTGCACGTCTACCACCGCTTCGCCCCCCGCGCGCTGCGCGGCACCGCCATGAACGTCGCCGCCCGGTGGATCGTCGAACGCCAGGAGAACGACGGCTGCTGGGGCGGCATCCAGCCCCCCGCCGTCTACTCGGTCATCGCCCTCCACCTCCTCGGCTACGACCTCCGGCACCCGGTCATGCGGGCCGGACTGGAATCGCTCGACCGGTTCGCCGTGTGGCGCGAGGACGGCTCACGGATGATCGAGGCCTGCCAGTCGCCCGTCTGGGACACCTGCCTCGCCACCATCGCCCTCGCCGACGCGGGGCTCGCCCCCGACCATCCGGCGCTGGTGAAGGCCGTGGACTGGATGCTCGACGAGGAGATCACCCGGACCGGGGACTGGGCGATGCGCCGGCCCGGACTCCCGCCGGGCGGCTGGGCGTTCGAGTTCCACAACGACAACTACCCCGACATCGACGACACCGCCGAAGTCCTGCTCGCCCTGCGCCGGGTGAAGCACCCCGACCCCGCCCGGGTGGAGGCCGCCATCGCCCGGGGAGCCCGCTGGACCCTCGGCATGCAGTCGAAGAACGGCGCCTGGGGCGCCTTCGACGCCGACAACACCAGCGTCCTCCCCAACAAGCTGCCGTTCTGCGACTTCGGCGAGGTGATCGACCCGCCCTCCGCCGACGTCACCGCCCACGTGGTGGAGATGCTCGCGTACGAGGGCATGGTCCAGGACCCGCGCGCCCGCCGGGGCATCGAGTGGCTGCTCGCCGAACAGGAGCCGCACGGCGCCTGGTTCGGCCGCTGGGGCGTCAACCACGTGTACGGCACCGGCTCGGTGCTCCCCGCCCTCGCCGCCGCCGGACTGCCCGCGTCGCACCCGGCGATCCGCCGGGCCGTCGACTGGCTCGGCTCCGTGCAGAACGAGGACGGCGGCTGGGGCGAGGACCTCCGCTCGTACCACGAGGAGCGGTGGATCGGGCACGGCCCCTCCACCGCCTCCCAGACCGCCTGGGCGCTGATCGCCCTCCTCGCCGCCGGCGAGCGCGACTCCGAGCCCGTCCGGTGGGGCGTCGCCTGGCTGGCCGAGACCCAGCGGGAGGACGGCTCCTGGGACGAGCCGCACTTCACCGGCACCGGCTTCCCCTGGGACTTCTCCATCAACTACCACCTCTACCGGCAGGTGTTCCCGCTCACGGCGCTCGGGCGTTACGTGTACGGGGAGCCCGCGCCGCGCAAGGAGGGCTGATGGGCCGCGAGCCCGGCCCGGGCGCCGGACCGCCGCTGCTGATCGCCTGCGCGCTCGGCATCGAGCAGTTCGCCCTGCGCAGCGGGGACCGGGGCGGCGCACCGGGCCCCGTCACCGTGCTGCGCACCGGCATGGGGCCCGAACGGGCGCATCGGGCCGTGTCCCGGATGCTCGCCGAGGAGCAGTGGCGCGACGCCGCGGTGATCGCCTCCGGCTTCTGCGCGGGCCTCGCCCCGGGCATGCACCCGGGGGACCTGATCGTCGCCGACGAGACCCGCGCCCCCGACGGCACGACCCTCTGCGCCGGGACCGAGCTCCTGGTGAAGGCCCTGGTCAAGGCGGTACCGGGGCGTGCCGTCCACACCGGGCCGCTGATCGGATCCGACCATGTGGTGCGGGGCCCCGAGAGGGCCGCGCTCCGGGCCGGCGGCGCGATCGCCGTCGACATGGAGTCCGCCGCGACCCTCCGTACCGCCCGGGCCGCCGGAGCGTTCGGGGAGGGGCCGGACGCCCGCCCGGTTGCGGCCGTCCGGGTGGTCGTGGACGCTCCGGAACATGAACTGGTTCGGATCGGCACGGTACGCGGGGGAATATCAGCCTTCCGTGTTCTTCGTGCCGTCCTTCCCGCATTCTTCGAATGGCACCGTTCTTTGCTGCTCCCCAGGAGGTGAACGAGTTATGGCCATGCCGCTCCGTCAGTCCGTCCGGGTCGGGACCTACCTCTTCGAACAGAAGCTCCGCAAGCGGGACAAGTTCCCGCTGATCGTCGAGCTGGAGCCGCTCTACGCCTGCAACCTCAAGTGCGAGGGCTGCGGAAAGATCCAGCACCCCGCGGGCGTCCTCAAGCAGCGCATGCCGGTCGCCCAGGCGGTCGGCGCGGTCCTGGAGTCCGGCGCCCCGATGGTGTCCATCGCGGGCGGCGAACCCCTGATGCACCCTCAGATCGACGAGATCGTGCGCCAGTTGGTGGCCCGGAGGAAGTACGTCTTCCTCTGCACCAACGCCATGCTGCTGCGCAAGAAGCTGGAGAAGTTCACCCCCTCCCCGTACTTCGCCTTCGCCGTCCACATCGACGGCCTGCGCGAGCGGCACGACGAGTCCGTCGCCAAGGAGGGAGTGTTCGACGAGGCGGTGGCGGCCATCAAGGAGGCCAAGCGGCGCGGCTTCCGGGTCACCACCAATTCGACCTTCTTCAACACCGACACCCCGCAGACCGTCATCGAGGTGCTCAATTTCCTCAACGACGACCTCCAGGTCGACGAAATGATGATCTCGCCCGCCTATGCCTATGAGAAGGCACCCGACCAGGAGCACTTCCTCGGCGTCGAGCAGACCCGCGAACTCTTCAAGAAGGCCTTCGCCGGAGGGAACCGGCGCCGCTGGCGCCTCAACCACTCGCCGCTCTTCCTGGACTTCCTGGAAGGAAAGGCGGACTTCCCCTGCACCGCCTGGGCCATTCCCAACTACTCCCTCTTCGGCTGGCAGCGCCCCTGCTATCTGATGAGCGACGGATACGTCCCCACGTACCGCGAACTCGTCGAGGACACCGACTGGGACAAGTACGGCCGCGGCAGGGACCCGCGCTGCGCCAACTGCATGGCGCACTGCGGCTACGAGCCCACCGCCGTCCTCGCCACCATGGGGTCCCTCAAGGAGTCCCTGCGCGCGATCAGGGAGACGGTCTCCGGGAACGCCACGTCATGACCGGCGGGTTCGACCTGCGGGCGCTGCTCTCCGAGCGCGGCGCGGAGCGGTACGAGCTGCACGCCAAGTACCTCAACCACCAGCTGCCGCGCATGCTGCACACCATCGGCTTCGACAAGGTCTACGAGCGGGCCGAGGGCGCCCACTTCTGGGACGCCGACGGCGCCGACCACCTCGACATGCTCGCCGGCTTCGGCGTGATGGGCCTCGGACGGCACCACCCCGTCGTCCGCAAGGCCCTCCACGACGTCCTGGACGCCCAGCTCGCCGACCTCACCCGCTTCGACTGCCAGCCGCTGCCGGGACTCCTCGCCGAGAAGCTGCTCGCCCACAGCCCGCACCTCGACCGGGTCTTCTTCGGCAACAGCGGCACCGAGGCCGTGGAGACCGCCCTCAAGTTCGCCCGGTACGCCACCGGGCGGCCGAGGATCCTCTACTGCCACCACGCCTTCCACGGGCTCACCACCGGCTCCCTCTCCGTCAACGGCGAGCAGGGCTTCCGGGAGGGCTTCGACCCGCTCCTGCCGGACACCGCGATCGCCCTGGGCGACCTCGGCGCCCTGGAGCGGGAGCTGCGCAAGGGCGACGTGGCCGCCTTCGTCGTCGAGCCCATCCAGGGCAAGGGCGTCCACGAGGCGCCCCCGGGCTTCCTCCGGGCCGCCCAGGACCTCCTGCACCGGCACGGCGCGCTGCTCGTCGCCGACGAGGTGCAGACGGGCCTCGGCAGGACCGGCGACTTCTACGCCTACCAGCACGAGGAGGGCGTCGAGCCGGACCTGGTCTGCGTCGCCAAGGCGCTCTCCGGCGGCTACGTGCCGGTCGGCGCCACCCTCGGCAAGGACTGGATCTTCAAGAAGGTCTACTCGTCGATGGACCGGGTCCTGGTCCACTCGGCGAGCTTCGGATCGAACGCGCAGGCCATGGCCGCCGGGCTCGCCGTCCTCTCGGTCATGGAGGACGAGGGCACGGTCGCCCACGCCCGCCGGATCGGCGACCTGCTCTCCGGCCGGCTGAAGGAGCTCGTGCCCCGGTACGAACTCCTTCACGAGATCCGCGGGCGCGGCCTGATGATCGGGATCGAGTTCGGGCGGCCCTCCTCGCTCGGGCTGCGCGGGCGCTGGACGATGCTCCAGGCGGCCCGCAAGGGCCTCTTCGCCCAGATGGTCGTCGTCCCGCTGCTCCAGCGGCACCGGATCCTCACCCAGGTCTCCGGGGACCGCCTGGAGGTGATCAAGCTGATCCCGCCGCTGATCATCGACGAGGCGGACGTGGACCGGTTCGTCACCGCCTTCACGGCGGTCATGGACGACGCCCACGGCGGCGGCGGGCTGATGTGGGACTTCGGGAAGACGCTGGTCAAGCAGGCGGTCGCACAGCGCTGACCGGATCTCGACGAGGGGCTTCCCCCAGGTTTTGCCTCTGAGGCAAGAAACTTGCCTCAGAGGCATGATCCTGGCGGAATGGACGCATGGACCACGTCCCCGGGGACACCTCCCCGGACCCCGTCACCCCCGACGCCCTGCCGGACGTCGCCCCCCAGCTGCGGGCCCTGCGCCGCCGCCGGGGACTCACCCTGGAGGCCGCCGCCCAGCGGGCCGGCCTCTCGCCGGCCCACCTCTCGCGCCTGGAGACCGGGAACCGGCAGCCCTCGCTGCCGATGCTGCTCGCCCTGTCCCGCATCTACGGTACGACGGTCTCCGAGCTCCTGGGGGAGACGCCCCCCGAGCGCGACCCCGTCGTCCGGGCCGGCCGCTCCGAACCCGTCGAGGCCGACGGCTGGATCTACCGCCAGGCGGGCGGCGCCGGACGCGCCCTCCAGTGCCTGCGGGTCCACGTGCCGTACGCCACCCGGGCCGACATCGTGCGCGTCCACCCCGGCGAGGAGTGGATCCACGTCCTGGAGGGGCGGGTGCGGCTCGCCCTCGGCGAGGCCGTCCACGTCCTCGACCCCGGGGACAGCGCGCACTTCGACTCGCTGACCCCGCATCGGATCGGCGCCGCCACCCCCGGCGGGGCCGAGCTGCTCTTCGTCCACACCCTGATGCAGAGCCCCGCCGCCGAGCTGTGCCTCGGCGACGGGACCCCGCACCGGCGTTGACCTCGTGTGACCCTTCCCAGGAAAGGACCGACCATGTCCGAGAAGTCCGTATCGGTGACCGGTGAGGAACGCGGTGAAGGCAAGTTCCCCAAGGGCCTGGTGCTCCGCCTCTTCGCCTATCTGATCGCCGGCCACCTCTTCGCCGGCTTCCTCTACCTGCTCTTCATGCTGGGCGGGCAGAACCAGTAGGGGCGGCTACGCCTCCGTGACCAGGCGCTCCCGCAGCCGCTCACGGGTCTCGGGGGCCAGCTTCAGGCCCTCGGACAGATAGGCGTCGACCGTGCCCCAGGTCGCCTCGATCGTCTCGAAGGCGGCCCGCAGATACTCCACCCGCGCGTCGAAGAGCGGGCTCAGCAGCTCCATCACCTCGGGCGACATCGCGTCCGCGGCGGTGGAGCTGCGGCGCACCTTGTAGCGGCGGTGCGGGTCGTTCGACTTCACGTAGTCGGCCTCGATCGCCTCCCGCTCGACGCCGAGCGCGAGCAGGGTGATCGCGATGGCGAGCCCGGCCCGGTCCTTGCCCGCGGCGCAGTGCATGAGGGCCGGGAGGCTCTCCTCCGCCATGGCGTGGAGGATCCGGCCGTGCTCCTCGGTCCGCTCGACCACCATCTTCCGGTACGAGTCGGACATCCTGGCGGCCGCCTTGCCGTCGCCGAGGACCTCCCGCAGCTGCGCGGTCTCGCCGTCGCGCACCAGCTTCCAGAACTCCTTGCCGTCGGCCGGGTCGTTGAGCGGTATGTTCACGTTCCGCACGCCGGGCAGCTCGACGTCCGGACCCTCGAGCCTCCGGTCCGACTCGTTGCGGAAGTCGAAGACGGTGTGCAGCCCCAGCGAGGCCAGGAAGGCGGCGTCGTCCTCCGTCGCGTGGGCGAGGTGGCCGCTGCGGAAGAGGCGGCCGGGGCGGACGGCGCGCCCGTCCGTCGTCGGCAGGCCGCCCACGTCCCGGAAGTTGCGGACCTCCGTCAGCTCGGGCTCGGCGGCTTCGGCGGGCGGGACCTGCGGCAGCTGCTGCGTCACGGCTGCTCCTGTTCTGTAGATCGGTTCCTGGGGCAATCATCTCGGCCGGGGCCCCGGACCCGCACCCCCCGGGACAGGAATGGGTGATCTGTCCGTATTGACTGGTTCGGCATAACCCGCCCCGGTTGCAGGGGGGATGGGGATCGGCGCGTGAGCAGCGTCATAACCGTGACGGACCGTGCCTGATCGTCTTTTCCAAATACCCCCCGGGAAAAGGAGATCGAGGATTCGTCATCCACGGAGGGTGACCGGAATTCCGGCCGGATTTCACCGGATCCCGAAGCGCTTGAAAACTGCGGCTTGTTCGCCCCGACTTCTCTCGTCTAGCGTCGCGCTCAATCCGGACGGACCGCCGAATCCTGCCACCGACCGGAATCCACACTCACCCGTAGAAGGCAGGAGCGGGGGACCCAGGTAGTACGCCGATCCCTCGATGAAGGACGGCTCGGGGTGAAGTCGCGCGAGAACGCGGCCGGACATCTCCAGTCCGAACCCGACAGCTCACCTCGCAGGCGCCGGAGAGGAATTCGCCATGCCCGCGAAGGGTAAGCACCGCCGTACCAAGTCCAGTCGCCTGACCCGCGGCCTCGCCGCCGCCGGCACCGGCGGCGCCGTCGTCGCCCTCCCGCTCCTCGGAGCCACCGGCGCCCACGCCGCCGAGCAGGCCGCCCCGGCCGCCGCTCCCGTCGTCGCCCCGGTGAAGGCCGCGCCCGCCGCCCCGGTGAAGGCCGCTCCGAAGACGTACTCCGTCGTCCGGGGCGACTACCTGTCGAAGATCGCCTCCGAGCGCCACCTCGCCGGCGGCTGGAAGAAGCTGTACGAGGACAACCGCCAGGTCATCGGCGAGGACCCCTCGCTGATCCTGCCCGGCATGAAGCTCACCCTCGGCGCGAAGAGCACCGCCGAGGCCGCGCACCGGAGCACCTGGAGCTCCGGCGAGAACGGCGACGCCCAGCGTGCCTCGCGCGGCAGCGAGCGCACCTCGGCCCCGGCCGCCGCCGCGACCACCGCCTCCTCCTCTTCGGCGACCTCCTCCTCGGCCGGGACGACCTCCTCCTCCGGCTGGGTCGCCCCGATCGCCGGCGCCGCCATGTCGACCCCGTACCACCAGGCCGGTTCCATGTGGTCCTCCGGCTACCACACCGGTGTCGACTTCATCGCCTCCACCGGCACCACCGTCCACGCGGTCGGCCCCGGCACCGTCTACTCCGCCGGCGACGGCGGCGCGTACGGCAACCAGGTCGTCATCCAGCACGCCGACGGCACCTTCTCGCAGTACGCCCACCTGTCCTCGATCTCCGTCTCCGCCGGCCAGACCGTCACCGGCGGCCAGCAGATCGGCCTCTCCGGCGCGACCGGCAACGTCACCGGCCCGCACCTGCACTTCGAGATGCGCACCGGGCCGGAGTACGGCTCCGACATCGACCCGCTGGCCGCCCTGCGGTCGCACGGCGTGAGCATCTGACGCGACGTCAGCTCCAGGGGGCCCGGCACGCACGTGCCGGGCCTCCGGCGTATTCCGGCTTGGTGGAATCTTTATCGGTGGCATATGTCACCCTGCGTCAACCCCTCCTTACGGTCGCGTAGGTCACATCCGAAAGGGAAGGATGTGCTCCCGTGGCAGACGATTCGAGATCAACAGACAAGAGCGCATTCGGGTCGTACGCGGCGATCGGTGACAGCTTCACCGAGGGCGTCGGAGACCCCGGGCCCGACGGGACGTACGTCGGCTGGGCGGACCGCTTCGCGGTCCTGCTCGCCGACCAGCTGCCGGAGCACGACGCCTTCCGGTACGCCAATCTCGCCGTACGGGGGCGCCTCCTCGACCAGATCGTGGCGGAACAGGTCCCCCGGGCGAAGGAACTCGCCCCCGACCTGGTGACCTTCTGCGCGGGCGGCAACGACATCATCCGCCCCGGCACGGACCCGGACGACGTGGCCGAGCGCTTCGAGCGCGCCGTCGCCGAACTGACCTCCGCCGTCGGCACCGTCATGGTGACCACCGGCTTCGACACCCGCGACGTGATCCTCCTCAAGCACCTGCGCGGCAAGATCGCCACGTACAACGGGCACGTCCGGGCCATCGCGGACCGCTACGGCTGCCCGGTCCTCGACCTGTGGTCGCTGAAGTCCGTGCAGGACCGGCGCGCCTGGGACGACGACCGGCTGCACCTCTCGCCCGAGGGCCACACCCGCGTCGCCCTGCGCGCCGCCCAGGTCCTCGGCATGGAGGTGCCCGCCGACCCGGACCAGCCCTGGCCGCCGGAACCGCCGCGCGGCACGCTGGAGGTCCGCCGCGACGACATCCACTGGGCCAGGGAGTACCTGGTGCCCTGGATCGGGCGCCGGCTGCGCGGCGAGAGCTCGGGCGACCACGTCGAGGCGAAGCGCCCCGACCTCATGCCCCTGTAGCACCGGGCGGACCGGCGAGGGCGGGCGGTCCCGGTTGGTGCGGAGAGGTGAAGGGGGCCGGCGGTCAGGAGTGGCGCGCGGGAGGCGGCGGCGCCGGGTGCTGGGATGTGCCCGCCGGAGCCCCGGCACCCACCCCCCGAAGGGACCGCCCGTGACGATCCGCCGGCCCAGCGCCGCCCGCACCGCCCGTCTGCTCGCCGCCACCGCCGTGCTCGGCGGCCTCCTCGCCGGCCCCGCGGCCCCCGCCCTGGCCGCCGCGCCCGAGCGGGCGGCCCTCCGCACCTCCGCCCGGGACGCCGAACCGGCCACGGCCACGGTCACCGTCACGGGCAACGGCCGGGCGGCCGCCGCGCCCGACCTGGCGATCCTGTCCGCCGGGGTCGAGGCCACCCGCCCGACGGCGAAGGAGGCGATGGCGGCGCAGAGCACCGGGGCCGAGGCACTGCTCGGCGTGCTCCACAGACAGGGGATCGCCGACCGGGACATCCGCACCGACAGCCTCTCGCTGTCCCCGGTCTACACCCAGACCAAGGACGGGGAGAGCAAGGTGACGGGCTATCAGGCGGGGCAGTCGTTCTCCGTGAAGGTCCGCGACATCGACAGGACCGGCCAGGTCATCGGGGCCGTCAACGACGCCACCGGGAGCACGGGCCGGATCAACGGGGTCGTCTTCGACGTCGCCGACCCGTCGGCGCTGCGGGCGAAGGCCCGCGAGGCCGCCTACCGGGACGCGTACGACAAGGCCTCGCAGCACGCCCGGCTCAGCGGCCACCGGCTCGGCCGGCTGGTCTCGCTGAGCGAGGGCGAGTCCGTCCGCCCCGGCCTCGGCACGACCCCCGTCTCCGCGGACGAACCGGGCGTACCGCTGGCGCCCGGCGAGATCGAGGAGCAGGTCACGGTCTCGGCGGTGTACGAGCTGATCTGACGGGCGGGCGGGTGCACCGGCCCTGCCCTGGTCGGCTACGGCGGCCCGTCCGGCCCGTCCGGCCCGTCCGGCCCGTCCGGCCCGTCCGGCCCGTCAGGCCCGTCCGGGCTGTCAGGGCTTTCCGGGCTCCCCGGCTCCTTCGGCGCGGCCGGGTCCGGCGTCGGCAGGTCGAGTTCCCGGGCGAGGGCGGCGTCCGCCCACCGGAGCATCGTGGTGCGGGCGAGGGGGCCTGCGTAGGCCGTCGTCTGGACGGCGAGGCCGTCGAGGAGGGCGGTGAGCCGCCAGGCGGCCCCGGCCGGATCCGGGCAGCGGAACTCCCCGGCGGCGACGCCCTCCTCGATGACCCGGGTCAGCGCCGCCTTCCACTCCCGGTCGAGGGAGGCGGCGACCCGGCGCAGCTCGGGGTCGCGCAGTGAGGCCGCCCAGCCCTCGATCCACAGCCGCCAGCCCTTGGCCTGCCCGGTCGGGGCGTACCAGCGCACGGCGGCCCGCAGCCGTCGGACGGCGGTGGAGCGCCGTCCGAGCAGCCGGCGCAGCTGGGCGAGGTCGCCCTCGGCCGCGTGGGCGAAGGCCGCGGCGACCAGCTGCTCCTTGGACGAGAAGTGGTAGAGCACGAGTGCGTTGCTCACGTCGAGCGCGGCGGCCACGTCGGCGATCCGGACGGCGGCGACGCCACGGGCCTCGATCTGCTCGACGGCGGCCCTCAGGAGTTCGTCCCGTCGCTCGGCCACGCTCAACCGCACTCTCGCCACGCCGTGCAGCCTACACAGCACGTGACAAGGTCATGATCGCCAACGGCTCCGGCGGGTGGCCGGTTCAGTACCAGCCGTAGCGTTCGGCGATCACCGGCAGCCGCTCGTCCACCAGCGCGTGCGCCGCGGCGCGCGGGCTGACGCCGTCCGCCTCCGCCCGGTCGAGCATCCCGCCGACGAGCGTCCGCATCGCCCGCCGTACCCGCGCGAAGGCCTGCTCCGCGTCGGCCTCGATGTCACCGAAGAGCGTCCACCACCACCAGGCGTTCGTGCACGAGTTCACGACCACGTCCGGAAGGACGGTCACCCCGCGCGCGGCGAGCGCCTCCTCGGCCTCCGGCAGGACCGGCATGTTGGCGGCCTCGGCGATCCAGCGGGCGGTGATCCGGTCCTGCTCCGCGGTGCCGATCGCGTACGAGACGGCCGCCGGGACGAGGACCTCGGCGTCGGCCGAGAGCCAGGCGTCCCCGGGCTCCTCGCGGTCGCCGGGCCGCAGCGCGGAGCGGTCGACGGTCCCGTGCGCGTCCCGGGCGGCGAGCAGCGCCTCGACGTCGAGGCCGTCGGGGTTCACGATCGTGCCCCGGACGTCGGCGACGGCCACGACCCGCAGCCCGGCCCGGGCGAGGAAGCGGGCGGTCGCCCCGCCCATCGTGCCGAGGCCCTGCACGGACACCCGGGTGCCCGCGTACTCCCGCCCGGCCCGGTCGAGGGCGACGAGCACCGATTCGGCGACACCGAGGCCGCCGACGAGCTCGTCGAGCCCGATGCCGTCCACCTCGATCGCGAACGCGTCGGCGAGCCGCTTCCGGGCCTCCGCCTCGTCCTCCAGGAGCGGGTACACGGCCTGTACGGAGGAGACGAGCCCGGCCTCGGCCACCGCCCGGTCCACCAGGTCCTGGGTGAGCCCGAGGTCCTCCCCGGTGGTCCAGAACCGCTCGACGTACGGCCGCATCGCCCGCAGATAGCGCACGAGGACGCCGTACGCCTCGGGGGAGCGGGGGTCGCAGTCGATGCCGCCCTTGGCGCCGCCCAGCGGCACGTACCGGGCGGACGGGTCGTAGTGCAGGGCCTCCTTCATGGTCATGCCCCGGGCGAGCCCGGCGACCTCCTCCGCCGTGCACCCCTCCCGCATCCGCAGACCGCCGCTGGCCACGCCGCGCACCAGCCGGTCGACCACCAGATGGCCCCGCCGCCCGGTCACGTGATCGGTCCAGTCGACGGACAGCAGGGGAGTGGGACTCATCGCGGATCTCCTCGGAGGGAACGGGCCGGCCGGGCGGGCCGTACTGAACGACGATTCAGTATGGCCGACCGCGCGGCCGTCCCCGGCGCGGGCCGCCCATAATGGAACGACCCCGAGAGATCAGGAGGTCCTGTGACCGGTACCGGCTCCGACCGTTCGCCGCGGGCCCGGCTGCGCGCACTGCGCCCCGAGTCCTTCGGCGCGGAACCCACGGGCGAGCGCCTCGCCCGGATCCGCCGCTCGCCGAACTTCGCGGACGGGATCTTCCAGAACCCCGAACCGGCCAGCCGCCGCCCCTCCGGGTCCGGCGTCGAGTTCGCCAAGGTCTACTTCGAGAAGGAAGGACGCGCGCGCCGAGCCCCCACCGGCGCGATCCCCGTCCATCCCACCACCCTCGCCGACCTGGCCAAACCTCCGGCCACCGGCCTGCGCCTGACCTGGATGGGCCACTCCGGCATCCTCGCGGAGATCGACGGCCACCGGGTCCTCTTCGACCCGGTCTGGGGCGACCGCTGCTCCCCCTTCCCCTTCGCGGGCCCCAAGCGGCTCCACCCCGTGCCCGTACCGCTCGCCGAGCTCGGCCCGGTCGACGTGGTCGTGATCTCGCACGACCACTACGACCACCTCGACCTGCCGACGATCAAGGCACTGGCCGGCACCGACACGCTCTTCGCGGTGCCGCTCGGCGTCGGCGCGCACCTGGAGCACTGGGGCGTGCCCGCCTCCCGCCTGCGCGAGCTGGACTGGAACGAGTCCACCGAGGTCGGCGACCTGCGGCTCACGGCCACCCCGGCCCGGCACTTCTGCGGCCGCGGCCTGCGCAACACGCAGCACACCCTCTGGGCGTCCTGGGTGGTGCGGGGGCCCGCCCACCGCGTCTTCCACAGCGGCGACACCGGTTACTTCTCCGGCTTCGCGGACATCGGCGCCGCCCACGGCCCCTTCGACGCCACGATGATCCAGATCGGCGCCTACTCGGAGTTCTGGACCGACATCCACATGACCCCGGCCGAGGGGATGCGGGCCCATCTGGACCTCCAGGGCGGCAAGCCCGCCGGAGTGCTGCTGCCGATCCACTGGGGCACCTTCAACCTCGCCCCGCACCCGTGGGCGGAGCCGGGGGAGTGGACTCGGGACGCGGCCGAGGAGGCGGGCCAGGCGGTGGCGTTCCCCCGCCCCGGCGAGCCGTTCGAGCCCGCGGGGAAGCTGCCGGGGGAGTCCTGGTGGCGGTCGGTGTCCCGGCCGATCCCGCACCCGTGGCGCCGCCCCCGGCGGGCGGAGACCGTGTCCGAGGCACGGAGTGACGACCTCGACCTCGCGGGCGACAGGTGACAACGATCGGGGAGGATCTCGCCGAGGCCGTGCGGATGCTGGAGCGTCTGCCGGCCGAAGGACGTGGTCGTGTGCTGCGGGCCCTGGACGGGGCGCCCCGCGGCGAGCGTTCAGCTGTCGCTGAACGGTTCAGGCCGTTGCCGACGTCGAAGGGACCGGCGCGGGGCGTGGTCCGAACGCCGCGCATCGTGGAGCGCTGAACCGCGGCTCTGGGTAGGGGCTGGCAGCGCGGTCGCCTGCGGGGTCCGGCTCACCCGGGTGGTTGTGCCGGTGTGAGTCAGACCCCGTCCACGACCGAGAGGTGGTGGCGGTGCCGCCGTCACCGCAGGCCGGGCGGGGAGGCACTTCCTGCGGAGGCGGTCATGGCACGCATCCGCGTTCCGAGAGGGGGCTCGGAGGGGCGACCAGGCCGAAGACCTCGTCGCCCGGCTGCCACTCGGTGACACCGGGACCGAGGGCCGCGATCACGCCGGAGACGTCGCTGCCGAGGATGAGCGGCGGCGTCCGATTCGGCCGGAGGGTGGCCGGGACGTCGTCGAAGCCGCGCCGGGCGTACCGGTCCGGAGGGTTGAGGCCCGCCGTGTGGACCCGTACGAGCACCTCGCCCAGGCCCGGCTCCCGCCGGGCCGCTTCCTCGCGGACGAGTTGCTCGGCCCGCCGAAGGCGTGCAGCCGGACGGCGCGCATCGTCGCTGTCGTCATGTCCGTCTCCGTGGGTGCCGGGCGGTCGCCGGGCGGTGTCAGCGGCTCGGCCGGTAGTAGGTGTCGACGGGGACGCGGGCCTCGTCGGCAAGGGCGGGGCCGTCCTGCGGCACCGTGGGCCAGGCGCCTGACGGTGGGTTGAGCGCGACGAGCTGTTCGGTGGACAGCGCGTAGACGACCCGCCCGATGCCGGAACGGGCGATGCCGCCCTCGCACATGCCGCAGGGCTGGCAGCTCGTGTACAGCGTGGTGCGGGCGGCGGCGTCCGGGGCGAGTTCGCGGGCCGCCCAGCGGGCGAGCTTCAGCTCCGGGTGGGCGGTGATGTCGTCGTCCCGCCGGACCGTGTTGTGGGCCTCCGCGAGCACGGTGCCGTCCGGTCCGGCCAGGAGGGAACCGTACGGCGCGTCGCCAAGGGTGACCGCGTGGGCGGCGATGCCGATGGCGCGCCGCAGCAGGGCCTCGTCGGCCGAGGTGATCATGATCGGGTGCTCCAACGGGTGGCCACGGTGGTGAGCGCCTGCCATGCCGCGTAGGGCCGACGGGTCTCTTCCGGATCTCCGTGGTAGGGGTCGAGTACGACGGTGTCCGCTCCCAGCAGGCGCAGCTGGTCGAGATCGTCGAGGATCTGTGCGACGGTGCCGACGCCGGCGGGCCGGTCGGGGGCATCGACCGGTGCGCTGGTGACGCGCAGGGCGATGCGGGGCGCGAACCCCGGCAGCGCGTGCCGTCGCAGGATCGCGCGCATGTGGGGGAGGGAGAGCCGCAGTGGGTGCCAGGCGTCGCCGGACCTCACCGCGCGCCGCAGGGCCGCCTCGCTGTGGCCTCCGATCCAGAGCGGCACGTCACCCTCCGGGCGCCCCGCGTCCCTGGCCTGCCGGAGGACGCCGAGGCACTCGTCCGTCAGTCGGCCACGGGCGGTGAACGGCACGCCCAGCGCCTCGAATTCCTGCCGGGCCCAGCCGACGCCCACCCCGAGGACGAAGCGACCGCCGCTCAGCTGGTGGAGGTTGGCGGCCATCCGGGCCACCAACAGGGGATGTCGGTACGGCAGGACGAGTACGGTCGTGCCCAGCCGCACGGTGGTAGTGAGACCGGCCAGCCAGGACAGCGTGGTGAACGGCTCGTAGAACGGCTCCGGATACCGCTCCGCCACGTCCGGGGTGACGGCAACGTGGTCCGACACCATGAGGACGCCGAGACCGAGGTCCTCCGCCATCCGCGCCCCTTCGCGCAGGACACCGGGATCGGTCCCGGGGCCGAAATTCGGTACATTGACGCCGAGTTGCATGGTCCGAGGCTATCCCGGTGATCACGGGCGACGGAACCGATGACTCCCTGTGTAGGGGCTGTTCTGCCGTGATTTTGCTGGTAGTTTCGCCGCATGGCCGGGAATCTTGACGACGTCGACTGGGCGATCATCGAACAGCTGCAACGGGAGGCCCGCATCTCCCTCAGCGAGTTGGGCCGGCGCGTGAACCTCAGCCCGTCGGCCACCACCGAACGTGTCCGCAGCCTGGAGGCCCTGGGCGTCATCACCGGCTACCGAGCCGAGATCGACCTGGCCAAGGTCGGCTACCCCCTCCTTGCCGTCGTCCGCCTCAAATACCCGGGCAACCACCACGAACCACTGCGCCGCCTCCTCGCCGAACGCCGCGAGATCCTGGAGTGCCTGCGCACCACCGGCGACGACTGCTACACCCTGAAGCTGGCCGCGACCTCCATGGGACACCTGGAGACCCTCATGGACGAACTTGCCGGTTTCGGCACCACCACCACGAGCGTTGTCTACAGCCAGACCCTCCCCTACCGCGGCCCCGTCGCCCCTGACTGACCACCGGCCCGCCGTCCGTCCGTGGTGCAGCAGTGCGCGTCTCACGCCAGACGGGTCACACCGGGCCTGCGCGAACTTCCAGACGCTCCCCCCGCCTGGCGGCCGTCGACCCGTTCAAGCCGACCCAGGTGTTCCTGAAGGCAAAGGACGGCAAGACTCGGCAAGTCCCTTCCCGGCTTCCGTTCGGTAACCGACACGAAGCGACGCCTGACGGGATCGATAGCGGCTCTTCGTACGTCCCTGTAGTCGGTCGAAGGGAGAGTCGTGAGGGACACGAACAGTCAGCGGCAGCGACGGCAGCGTCTTGCGAGGCGGCGGCCCGCACCGAACTCCGTACGGATGCGGGGACGGGCTGGTGGGCCCCATGAGGGGCGGTCTTGGTGGCACCGAACCGACTGGGCGCGACTTGCGACCGTGGTGGGTGTCGGTGCCGGCATCGGGACCTTGCTGTTTACGGGAGTCGCCACGTACTACGGCGCCATGGTGTCGCGCGATCAGTTGACGCAGTCCCGCGAGGACGCCGACAAGAAGTCCCGCGCACAGGCTTCGCGAGTGTCCACTTGGGTCGACTACGGGAAGGACGGCGGCATCCGGCTGCACCTCATGAACCGGTCACCTGATCCGGTTTCGCACATCGAGCTCTACTTCACGGCGAGGATCGGTGACTGGAACCATACGAAGCTTGCCGTGCAATACAGCGTGGACCTGCCGAGCCTGCCCCCTTGCACGGATTCGGTGTTCGACCCTGACAACTGGATGTACCGCATTCCCAAGGGCGGCGGCCCGGAGGGATTTCCGCCAAGTCACAGCGCACGACTCCGTCCAGACGACGGCTGGAAGAAGCAGCCGGCGCCGGACATCATCCAGGTGCCGTACCTGACCTTCGCCGACCGCGAGGGCGTCACCTGGCAGCGCGATTCAGGGGATCTCGAACCGTGGAAGCCCGCCGACGAGTCGACTGTGCCGGAAGCTGACCGGTACGGCATCGGAGGCATGACGCGTGACCCCGAGGTGAAACCGGTGGCAGCCTGTGAGGAACCGGCTGGCAACTAGAGTCTCCATCGAAGCCGGAACGGTTCAACTACGCATTGCGGTCCGGAGCGTTCGCCGCGAGCCAGGCCCGGATTGCTTGCGCCTCCCCCAGGCGTCCGAGGCCGGCAAGCAGGTCTGCCTGCAGGTCCAGCACTCCACAGAGCGGTGAAAGGAACCGCTCGGGTACAGCTGCCACAAGCCTGCGGTAGATCTCCACCGCTTCCCCTGCCGCCCGCAGTGCCCCAGACAGGTCCTCTTGTGCCGCGTAACGTACCCATGCCCAGAAGGACAGCGACTCAGCGAGGGGTTCCTGGGCGACGGGATCGCCGGCAGCCAGCCGGCGGTAGATTTCCACCGCCTGCTCCAAGGGGGCCAGGGCCTCACTCCCACGCCCCACCTCCACCAGCACGCCGCCGAGCTTGGACAGCGAGAAGGCGAGGTCGGGTTCGTGGACGGCGGGGTTGTCGGCGGCCAGCCGGCGCCGGATCTCCACCGCCTCCTGCTCGGCGGTCAGGGCCTCGTCCACATGCCCTATTCCCGCTAGGAAGGCTCGGAGGTTGGACAGCGAGGTGGCGAGGCGGGGCTCGTGAACGATGGGGTTGCCGGCAGCCAGCCGACGGTGGATCTCCACCGCCTGCTCGGTGAGGGGCAGGGCTTCGCCCCGACGCCCCACCTCCGCCAGCCGGACACCGAGGTTGGACAGCGAGGTGGCGAGGTCGGGTTCGTGGACGGCGGGGTTGTCGGCGGCCAGCCGGCGCCGGATCTCCACCGCCGCCTCCTCGGCCGCCAGGGCTTCGCCTACACGCCCCACCTCCGCCAGCAGGCTGCTCAGGTCGGACAGCGAGTGGGCGAGGTGGCGCTCGTGGACGGCGGGGTTGTCGGCGGCCAGCCGACGGCGGATCGCGAATGCCTGCTCGGTGGGGGTCAGGGCTTCGCCCGCACGCCCCACCTCCGCCAGCAGGCTGCCGAGGTGGGACAGCGAGGTGGCGAGGTCGGGTTCGTGGACGGCGGGGTTGTCGGCGGCCAGCCGGCGCCGGATCTCCACCGCCGCCTGCTCGGCCGCCAGGGCTTCGCCTACGCGCCCCACCTCCGCCAGCAGGCTGCCGAGGTGGGACAGCGAGTGGGCGACGTGGGGTTCGTGGACGGCGGGGTTGTCGGCAGCCAGCCGATGATAGATCGCGAATGCCTGCTCGGTGGCGGTCAGGGCCTCGCCCGCACGCCCCACCTCCGCCAGCGAGTTGCCGAGGTTGCCCAGCGAGGCGGCGAGGCGGGGTTCGTGGACGGCGGGATTGTCGGCAGCCAGTCGACGGTGGATCTCCACCGCCTGCTCGGCGGCGGTCAGGGCCTCGCCCCGACGCCCCACCTCCGCCAGCCTGTTGCCCAGGGCGGACAGCGAGTGGGCGAGCAGGGGTTCGTGGGCGGAGGGATTGGCGGCGGCCAGACGGCGCCGGATCTCCACCGCCTCCTGCTCGGCGGCCAGGGCCTCGCCCGCACGCCCCACCTCCGCCAGCCTATTGCCTAGGGCGGACAGCAAGTGGGCGAGCGGGGGTTCGTGGGCGGCGGGGTTGTCGACGGCCTGCCGACGGTAGATCTCCACCGCCTGCTCGGTGGGGGGAAGGGCTTCGCCCACACGTCCCACCTCCGCCAGCCAGTTGCCGAGGTTGCCCAGCGAGATGGCGAGGTGGGGTTCGTAGACGGCGGGGTTGTCGGCGGCCAGCCGGCGCCGGATCCCCACGGCCTCCTGCTCCGCGGCCAGGGCCTCGCCCCGACGCCCCACCTCCGCCAGCCTGTTGCCGAGCTCAGACAGCGAGACGGCGAGGTAGGGCTCATGGACGGCGGGATTGGCGGCGGCCAGTCGGCGCCGGATCCCCACCGCCTCCTCGGTGGGAGGCAGCGCCTCGCCCATGCGCCCCACCTCCGCCAGGAGGCTGCCGAGGCTGGACAGCGAGGTGGCGAGGACGGGCTCGTGTCCGGGGTGAGCGGGGGTGATGTCACGCGAGGCTTGCACGGCTTGCTGGGCGTTGGTGAGGGCCTCGTTGTGAAGGCCGGCGAGGTGCTGGCGTAACGAGAGGGTCACGTGGATGCCGGCGCGGGTGGCGGGGTCGCGAGTGGCGGCCAGGCGGTGGTGCGCCAGGCGCGCGGCGAGGGCGGCGACACCGATGTCGAGGTCGGTGTGCCGGATTTCGGGGAAGTGGGGTTCGATGATTTCCAGGACGCCGATGTCCAGGGTGGTGAGGTCGGCCAGGCGTGTCAGGGCGGCGCTGCCGGCGGCCAGGACGAGTTCGGGGTGATGGCGCAGAAGCGGGTTTAGGTGCTGAGTGGTCAGGTGGGGCCAGCGGTGGGCTGCCTCGATCATGACCGACAGGGCCTGGCGGGTGTAGGGGGAAGGTCCGCTGTTCCGGTGGTCGGGGGCGAGCAGCGCGGCCGGTGTGGTGAGGGTCCAGGGGTCGGTGGCGTGGTAGTCGAACTCGTCCTCGTGGCCGGGCAGGGTCAGTGCGAGGTAGTCCTCGCCGAGGCGGTCGGGGGAGAGCGGGTCCAGCACCAGGCCGGGCTCGGTGGGCGGGTAGCAGCGGGTGTGGTCCTCGGCCAGTTGCCCGCCGGCGGCTGGGGTATCGGCGGCGCCGGCGCGGGTCAGGGCCGCTGAGGCATCGGCGGGGGGCAGGGCGCCTGTGAGGGTGGCCACGTACACGGCCCGGCCCATGGTCCGCTCGGTGGCGCGCAGCGGACCGCGCCCCTGGTCGTGGAAGGAGCGCCAGTGGTCGTGTTCACGGTCCAGCAGATAGGAGGAAAGGCTCGCCTGTCCGCTGCTGGTCGGGGGCGTCTTCCCGCGGCTGGCGGCGTCTACGTCGACCAGGGCACGCATGTGGACTGTCAGAGTCAGGGCGAATACCGGGTCATCGAGATGGTCGGGTACGCCGATTCCGGCTGAGTGGGTGTGGGCGAAGATCTCGGCGAACCGGTCGCGGGCCGCGACGTACATCTCGGCGCGTACCCCCGGGGTGTCCGGGAGTCCTTCGAGGCGGAGGGCGTCGACGTCGAGGATGTCGAGTTTCGTGAACTGGTGTGCCAGGCCCTGCCACCAGGTACCGGTGGGGCGGGCCAGCAGCAGGACGCGCAGCTTGTCGCGGGCGGCGTCACGGTGCTGGCGCACCAGCGTGATCAAGTCTTCCAGGGGCCAGCGTTCGGCGTAGTCCACGATCAGGACCAGGCCCGGGGCCCGCACGGTCAGGGTCTGGTCACCGTCCCCGGCCGAGGCGGCCTCACTGCGGTGCCGCGCGAGCGCGACGGCCCACCCGGCCCCGGCCGAGCGTGCGGCGAACTCGGCGGCCAGCCGGGTCTTGCCCGTCCCGCCCTCGGCGTGCACCAGACGCACCGACAGGCCCGGCGGCTCGCCGTCGCGCCACGCCTCCAGCAGTGCCAGCTCCGGCCTGGGGATGAAGGGAACGATCTGGTGGCGGGCTGTCAGGAGTCGGCTGGGCACCCGGGCCAGCGCGGCGGGCGCTGCGGCCGGCGCGGTGAGGGGGAAGGGCTCCACCCGGTACGGCGGGGTACCGCGGTAGATGTAGTTGTACTGGTCCCCGTGCTGCACGGCATTGACACGGCCACCGGCGGTGGCCGTGATGATCTGTATGTACCCCACGCCCTCCTGGGGGCCTACCGGCGCGTCCACGCTTCAGCCTTCCTCTCCCCCCTCCCCTTCTTCTTACGCGCCGGACGCGGGAGGCTGGGTACCGGGGGAGTCCATGTAGTGGTTGTGCTGTGTGCCGTCTTGCACGGCGTTGACCACGCCGCGGTCACGGGCGATGTTGTGCTGTACCCACTGCTGCTGCACCGCCGGCAGTGCTGCCCGCATCCCGGCGGTCTGCACCTCCAGGTCCTCAGCCGCGTCGGGGTGTGCGGCCAGGAACCTTTCCAGCTCCCCCTGCCACAGCCCGACCAGCATCCCGCGGGCAGACTCGGCATCCGGGCTCCGGGCAACCAGAGCCGCACCGTCGTCCAGCCGCGCCTCAAGATCGGCATGCAGGTCAGGGCTGCGGCGGTGGATGAATGCCGAGAATCTGCCGCGGACAGTGGTCCAGGCGTCCGTGGCCATCGCGGCCACGAGCGTTGTCGCACCGGCCATGGCCAACTCTGCAATCTCCTGCTGTGTCACCAACGTCCTCCCCAACCCTCAAGCCCCGGTGCCGGCGGACGCAGAAAGGGCGGGCCGGAACAGTTCCCGCCGCACCGGCAGCGTCACCGTGTCCCGCTTTGCGTTCCTGGTCACCATCAGGCACCGTTCAGTGCCCGAACGGTCCGTCCGTATCCCCTAGCAGCTGCTCCCTCGGCAGCGAAATCTTGCCGAACCATGTCAGATCACCATGGCCGAACCTGCAAAGCACGCCCACCCGGTTGAAGGTCTCGTGACGTGTTCGTTGCAATGCCCCATGCAAGGGGTGTAGGAGGCAGAGGGGCCGAGTGGCCGATCGTCCTGAGCTGAATCGCCCGGGGCACTTCACCGACGTACCAGGCGCCGGCCCGCGCAGTCCCGGATGCGGGCCTCTCGCGCCGCGACTGGCTGCTCCTCCTCACGTCGAACTCGACGTCCAGGCGCGGGGCGAACACGTCCGGGCGCACGGTCAACCACCCCAGTTCGACAGCCACTCCTGAAGATCGGACGGAGACGACCTCTAAGAGGCCGGGACGCCACGGTGCGGCCGAAGGCTCGAAGCCTGATGGGGCGTCATATCGACCGGCATCCAGATGACCCCGGCCGAGGAGACGGGCCAGGCGGTGGCGTTCCCCCGCCCCGGCGAGCCGTTCGAGCCCGCGGGGGAGCTGCCGGGGGAGTCCTGGTGGCGGTCGGTGTCCCGGCCGGTCGCGCGGCCGTGGCGCCCCCCGGGGGCCGGGATCACGACCGAGGAGACGCGCAGCGGCGATCTCGACCTCGAGGGCGAGCGGTGACACTGATCCGGGACGGATGAAATGAGGGGATGCTGAGGGGAGTTCGGCGGGCACCACCCCGCCGGACTCGTTCGGTGGGCACCACCGGCCGAACCCACCCCTTCGGAAGCCGTCACGCCCCCGTCCCCTGCCGGTCGTCCGGCCGGGGCAGGCCGTTCAGCGCGGCGCCCAGGCGGACCACTCCCTGGGCCCTGACCAGCGATGTCCCGTGGGTGTCCACGCGGCGCATCAGCGGTGTCATCAGGGGCAGACCGGAGGGCGGCTGGTCCGCGCCCACGGCGACGTGCAGCCGGGCCACGAAGCGGGCGTAGCCGGCGGGACTGGCCGGGTCGTCGGGATCGCCCGCGAACCGCTCGGCCCTGGACATCGCGGCCTCCGACTCCCCGACGCGTCCGGTGGCGCGCAGGACGAGCGCGAGGAGCACTCCCGACATGTGAAGGCGCCGGCCGTCGCCGGTCGTCTCCGCCCAGCCGAGCGCCGTACGCAGGTCCGCCTCCGCCGCCGCGTACTCGCCCACCAGACACGAGAGCCAGGCCCGCGTGTGCAGCGCCCGGGCCCAGTACGCGGGTTCGCCGGCCTCCTTCGCCCGCCGGGCGGCCTGCCCGGCGAGCCGGCGGGCGTCCTCGTAGTGGCCACGGCTCGGGAAGAGGCTGCAGACCGCGATCAGCGTCAGGAGTTCCACCGCCGCCCTCAGGGCGTCGGGGACCGATGCCAGCGACTGCTCCACGGCGGAGGTCAGCACCGCGTGCTCCGCGCGGAACCAGGCCCGGGCCTGTTCGGTGTCCTCGAAGGCGATGCCCGAGCGGCCCGCCGCGTGGAGCCACGCCGGCGAGGGGACGTCGTCGGGCAGAGCCGTCCGGGCCACCCGTACCGCGCTGTCGTACAGGAGGGCCAGGACCCGGCGCAGCGCCGCCGCCCGGTCCTCGGCGCGCTCGGTGGACTCGGCGCGGCGCCGCCCGTAGAGCCGGAGCAGATCGTGCAGGCGGTAGCGGCCCGGAGCGGGGGACTCCAGCATTCCGGCGTCGACCAGGGCCTCCGCGAGGTCTTCGGCCGCGCTCTCCTCCATGCCGAGCAGGGCGGCGGCGACGGGCAGCGGAAGGTCGGGGGCGTCGAGGAGGGACAGCAGCCGGAAGGCCCTGGCCTGCGTGGACGTCAGGGCCCGGTAGCCGAGGTGGAAGGCGGCCTCCACCGTGTGGTCGCCGTGGCTCAGCTCGCCGAGCAGCGTGGCGGTGTCGGTCAGCCGCGCCCCGAAGGCGCTCAGGCTGTGCCGGGGCAGCGCGGCGAGGCGGGCCCCGACGATGCGTACGGCGAGCGGCAGACGGCCGCAGGACCCGGCCAGGGCCGAGGCGGCCTCGGGCTCCGCGGCCACGCGCGCCGGGCCCGCGAGCGCACCGAGCAACGTCACCGCCTCGGCCTCGGTGAAGACGTCCACGGCGAAGGAACGGGCGCCGGGGACCACGAGATGCGGAGCCCGGGTGGTGACGAGCACGGCGGAGCCCGCGGTCCCGGGCAGGAGCGGGCGGATCTGCGCGGCGTCCCGGGCGTCGTCCAGGACCAGCAGCACGCGCCGGTCGGCGAGCAGGGTGCGGAGCAGCGCGGCCCGCTCCTCCAGGTCCAGCGGCAGCCGGTCGGGCGGGGTTCCGAGCACGCAGAGGAGATCGGCGAGCACACCGGCCGGGTCGGCCGGAACTGCACCGGCCCCCAGACCGACGTACAACTGCCCGTCGGGGAAGGCCGCGCGCAGACCGTGCGCCACATGGACGGCGAGCGCGGTCTTGCCGACGCCGCCGATGCCGGTGACGGTCGCGACCGCCATCGCCCGGCTGTGCCCCGGGCGGGCCCGGAGCAGGTGATCCCTCATCTCTCCGACGAGCCGGCCGCGCCCGGTGAAGTACCCGATGCCGGAGGGGAGCGGTGCGGCGGTCCTCCCCGTGCCGCTCCGCCCGCCGCCCGCGGCCGCAGGGGTTCCGGGCCGTGCGGGGGAAGGAGCCGTGCGGCCCGTACGGAGGTCACGGTGCAGTTCCCTCAGCTCGGCCGAGGGCCGCACCCCCAGCTCCCGGGCCAGCACCTCGCACGCCTCGTCGTACACCCGGACCGCGTCCGCCTGGCGACCGGTGCGCTGCAGCGCCACCATCAGCAGCCCGTGCGGGCGCTCCCGGAGCGGGAACTCCCCGACCATCGCGCGCAGTTCGGCCACCACCTCCCCGTACCGCCCCAGTGCGAGGGCGGCGGCGCACAGCTCCTCGCGTGCCACGGCCAGGGACTCCGTCAGCTGTTCGCGGCGGCGCTCCGCCCAGGGCCCCGGCACCCCGGCCAGGGGGACGCCCCGCCAGCGTCCGACCGCACGCGTCAGCCGCTCGTACGCGGCCTCGGCCGAACCGCTCCGGTCCGCGGCCTCCCGGGCGAACACCTCGGCGTCCACGTCGACCGCCGGCGCCGGGAAGAGGTAGCCGTCCTCCGCGGTGACGATCAGCCGGCTCCGGGCCCGTGCCGGCCGGTCCGGCTCCAGGGCCGCGCGCAGCCGCGAGACGTACGTGCGCACGGCCGTGGACGCGCTGCGCGGCGCGGCCGCCGGCCCCCACACCCCGTCCACCAACTGCCCGACCCCGACGACATGGCCGCGCCGCAGCACCAGCATCGCGAACACCGCCTGCTGCAGCGGTGGTCCGAGCTCGATCCGCTCCCCGTCCAACCGGGCCCCGACCGGCCCCAGCAGCCGCACGGCCAGGTGCCCCGCCGCTCCCTCCGCCCCCGTCGACCTCCGCATGACCACCCTCCCCCGGCCCGGGGTCGCGAACGGGCCGCCGACCAGCAGTAGGCCAGCTCCCGATCGACGGCCGATCAACAACCGATCAACGACCGAGCGGCGGAACACCTCACGGGGCCGGGACCACGCCCCCCGGGCCGTCCGGCGCAGATCGCCCTCCGTTACAGTGCGATCTGCTCCGCACGGGCGGAGCGCACAACGCACTGCGCCGCTCCGCCGGCCGCGGCCGTGTGCCGCGTTTTCCCTGAATGAGGTGGGTATGGCCGGCCATCGGCTTTCCAAGAAGCGTCGCTACATCGCGGTGACGACGGGGGCCGCCGTCGCCGTCGTGGGTGCCGTCGTCGCGGCGCAGACCTCGATGGCGGCCACGACCTGGCCCGCCCAGAAGACCTTCACCGGCCGGGCGTTCGACACCTGCGCGGCCCCTTCCCTCGCCGCCATGAAGGCGTGGAACACCGGCTTCTACGGCGCCGCCGCGGTGTACGTCGGAGGCAAGAACCGCGGCTGCTCCCAGCCGAACCTCACCGCGTCCTGGGTGAAGTCGGTCAGCGCCACGGGCTGGAAGCTCATCCCGCTCTACGTCGGCGCCCAGCCGCCCTGCCAGACCAGCGCCAACCCCGAGAAGCTCACGGCCTCCACCGCGGCGTCCCTCGGCGTCACCGACGCCACGGACGCGGTGGCCAAGGCGTCGGCGCTCGGCATGAAGGCCGGCAGCCCGATCTTCCTCGACATGGAGCCGTACGACATCACGAACAAGTCCTGCAACGACGCCGTGCTGACGTACGTGCGCTCCTTCACCAAGACGCTGCGCGCCAAGACCTACCGCGGCGGCTTCTACGGCTTCACCAGCTCCAGCGCCAAGGCCGTCGCCACCGCGACCGACCGCACCGACCTGCCGGGCAACCTCTGGTACGCGCTGTGGGACAAGCAGAACACCACCACCGCCGACTGGCCGTGGGGCGCCACCCAGTACACCGACCACAGCCGCGGCCACCAGTACCTGGTCAACAGCAAGGAGACCCGCGGCGGTTACACCCTCACCGTCGACCAGGACGCCTGGGACGGCCCCGTCGCCATCATCGGCTGAACCTCCCCCACCGCGCGGCGGGGGAGGGAGGCTCCGTCGGACCGTGCCCTCGGCGACCAGGGTCGCTTCCACGCGGCGCGGCGACTCCTCCAGCGCGGCGGCACCGAGGCGCTCGGTGTCCGGCAGCAGGGAGCGGGCGATGCCCGCGCCCCCGTCGAGCCCACCGAGCCCGCGGACCGACCGCGCCAGACGCCGGCCGCGGTATCCCCGGCGGCCGCCACGTCTCCCGGGAGCTCGACGCCTGCGGCATCGGGCACACGGTCCTGGAGTCGGCGCCCGGCCGGGCCGGCCTCGTGGCACGGCTGCCCGGTTCGGGAGCGGAGCCGCCGCTGATGTTCCTGGGGGCACGCCGACGTGGTGGACGGCGCCGCCCGGGGCCGCGGCTCGGTCGACAGGAAGAGCCGGATCGCCGCGAGCCTCCCGGTGACGCAGTGCCTCGCGGCGCGCCGCGTGCCGCTGCGCCGCGACTCCTGATGGTGGTCACGGCCGACGAGGAGGCGGGCGGCCGGCTCGTCGCGTACTGGCTCGGGGAGCGCCACCGGTCGACCTGATCGAGACCCTCGCCCAGCGGATCGCGGACGTCTGCCCGGCGCACGCGCCGGTGAGGTCCGCGAAGGTGACCGTGCACGGACCGGAGGCTCCCCTCGCGGTGCCCTTCGGTGACGTGGTGGTGACCGTCCGGCGCCCGTGACGCCGCGATGACGTGAACCCTTCCCGCCCGCTTTCCGGTGGACGGCCGGAGAGCTTCCGCTCTTACCGACCGTTACCGGACGCTTGCGGGCGAGGCCGACGTACGCCCGGATCCGGGCGGGGGAGACGGGGCGGATCCGCGGGGCGGAGCCCCGCCCGGGAGTCCGGAAGGGGAGCGGAACGGGTACGGGACGGGGGTGCCGGAGGTCGTGCGCACCTCCCGGAGGTGCGGGGCGGCGACGGGCCGCCCCTCCTCCGGGGGATTCCGGTCGGGGAGGATTTCCGCAGGGGGCGGAGGCGTGGGGACGTCTCCGCCCCCTTCCGTTCCCGCTTCGTGGGAACCCCTTCGCGCCATGGCGTCGACTTTCGGCCGATCGTTCTCGGCCGGTCGTGGGAGGGGCGATACCAGACCGGCCCGCTCTACGGGTAAGTTTGTCAACTGCGCACCGCACCTGAACGGTTGACGACTACAGTGTGTGGCTGATGATCATCGGTAGGCTCATCGCACGTCTGTAGAACACCCCCCCTGTAGACCCCCGCAGAACGCACCCCCGCAGTACGCCGATTCCTGGGCACGTACCAAGGACACTCATGTCTCAACTTCGCGCACCCGCCTCGCGGCCCGATCGACGCGAGGGCGGGCGGCACGGCCGGCCAGGCGCCCGCTCCGCCACCGGCACCCACGGCAACCCCCCGGCGCAGACCCCGGCGCCGCTTCCCACGGAAGCCCGCATACGCCCCCAACTCCTGCGCACCTCCGTGCTCCCCGCCGTCGCGGTGGCCCTCGGCGGGGCGGCGGCCGTCCTCTTCACCATCCGCTCCACGGGAGCCAGCCCCACCCCCGCCCTCTGGGCCGCGCTCACCGGCGCCGCCGCCCTCACCGTCGCCTCCGTGACGGCCGCCGCGCTCGGCGCGGACCGGGCCGCCAAGGCCGTTCTCGACCGCTGCAACTCCCTGCGCCGCACCAGCGTCCGCGGGCAGGGCGAACTCCAGACGGTCATCGAACAGTTGCGCAAGGGAGAGGACCTCCCGCCCCGCCCCGCGCAGCCGGCCGCCCCCGTCCCGGGCGACGAGTTCGACCTGCTCTCCCAGGAGTTGAACCGGTCCCACGAGGCCGCCGTGGCGGCCGTCGTACAGGCCTCCCGGCTCTCCAGCAGCGTCGGCAACGAACAGAAGGTCGAGGTCTTCGTCAACCTCGCCCGGCGCCTGCAGTCCCTGGTCCACCGCGAGATCCAGCTCCTCGACGAACTGGAGAACGAGGTCGAGGACCCGGAGCTGCTCAAGGGCCTGTTCCACATCGACCACCTGGCCACCCGCATCCGCCGCCACGCCGAGAACCTCGCCGTGCTCGGCGGCGCCATCTCCCGCCGCCAGTGGTCGAATCCGGTCACCATGACCGAGGTGCTGCGCTCCTCCATCGCCGAGGTCGAGCAGTACCCGCGCGTCAAGCTCGTCCCCCCGATCGACGGCACGCTCCGGGGCCACGCCGTGGCCGACGTCATCCACCTCCTCGCCGAACTCGTCGAGAACGCGACGCTGTTCTCCGCGCCCAACACCACGGTGCTGCTGCGCGCCCAGTACGTCACGGCGGGTCTCGCGATCGAGGTCGAGGACCGGGGCCTGGGCATGCCCGTCACCGAGCAGAACAAGATGAACGCGCTGCTCGCCGACCCCGACCAGGTCAACGTCGCGCATCTGCTCCAGGACGGCCGCATCGGACTCTTCGTCGTCTCCGCGCTCGCCCGCCGTCACGGCATCGCCGTACGCCTCCAGTCGAACATCTACGGCGGCGTCCAGGCCGTCCTCGTGCTCCCGCAGGGCCTCCTCGGCGCCGACCCCGAGGGCCTCGCCCAGCACGAGCGCCGGACCGCCGCGACCGCCGGTTCCGCGGCGATCCCGCCCGGTCAGGTGCAGATGCAGCCGCAGGACCGGCCCGCCGCCCCGGCCCCGATGCCGGCTCCGGCCCAGGCACCGATCCAGGCCCAGGCACCGATCCAGGCCCCGGCACCGATGTCGGCTCCGGCCCAGGCGCCGGTCCAGACCCCGGCACCGGCCCACGCCCACGCCCCGGCCCACCCGCAGACACCCGCGGCCGCCGGACCGATCGGGGCGCCCCCCACCAGCGGCACCGCCCCCGTCCGCCCCTCCGTACCCTCGCCCTCCCCGGAGCGGGCCGCCGCCCGTCACGAGGAGGCCCCCGGCCCGTACGCGTACCCCCGTACGGACACGCGGCCGAGCGGGTACGGGGACCCCGGTCACGCCCCCGCGATACCGGCGCAGCCGGCCGGCGCCGAGCACACCGGTCCGCCGGAGCACCTGCTCTCGCCGCTCCCCCCGGCCCCCCGTGCCGAGGCGCCCGGCCGGCCCCTGCTCCCCAAGAGGCGCGCACAGGAGCACATCGTCCCGCAGCTGCGGGACGAGCCCGTGACCCGCAAGGCCGAGGAGCACGCCCTGCACGACCCGGGTCTGATGGCCGCGTTCCAGCGCGGTATCGGCCTCGCCGAATCCCAGCCCGCCCCCCATGAATCGCTGCGTCCCGGCGACGCGCACAAGGAGTAGATCACCATGGCGAGCAATGTGCCGACCGGCCATTCCTCGGACCTCGACTGGCTGCTCAGCGGCCTCGTGCAGCGGGTCCCGTACACCCGCAGCGCCGTCCTGCTCTCCTCCGACGGTCTCGTGAAATCCGTGCACGGCCTCGACCCCGACGCCGCCGACCACATGGCGGCCCTCGCCTCCGGGCTCTACTCGCTCGGCCGCAGCGCGGGCGCCCGGTTCGGCGACGGCGGCGAGGTCCGCCAGGTGGTCGTGGAGCTCGACTCCACCCTCCTGTTCGTCTCCACCGCCGGCTCCGGCACCTGCCTGGCCGTCCTCGCCGGGCGCGAGGCGGACGCCGCCGTCCTCGGCTACGAGATGGCGATGCTCGTCAAGAGCGTCCGGCCCTACCTGGTCACCCCCGCCCGGCAGGCCGCCGGCGCGGTGGGCGGCCTCGGGCAGTAGACGTGACGTCTCCTCAGGAAGGACCCTGGCTCGACGACGCGGCCGGGCGGCTGATCCGCCCGTACACCGTGAGCGGCGGCCGGACCAGGCCCAGCACCGCGCTGGACCTGCTGTCCCTGGTGATGGCGACCGGATCGGCACCGCAGGCGCACATGGGTCCCGAGCACAGCCTGGCCCTCGGGCTGTGCGACGGGCCCACCTCGGTGGCCGAGATCGCGGCGCACTTAAGGCTTCCGGCCGTCGTCACCAAGGTCCTGCTCTCCGACCTCGTGGACTGCGGGGCGCTGACCGCCCGGGCGCCCCGCTTCCACGCCAATCCAACCGACCGTTCCTTGCTGGAGGCAGTGCTCGATGGCCTACGACAACGGCTCTGAGCGCCACGACGGTTTCGCCGGCGACCCCTTCCCCACCGCACTCAAGATCCTGGTGGCGGGCGGATTCGGCGTGGGCAAGACGACCCTCGTGGGCGCGGTCAGCGAGATCGAACCGCTGAGCACCGAAGAGCTCCTCACCTCGGTCAGCGCGGCCACCGACAGCCTGGAGGGCGTGGAGTCGAAGACGACGACCACCGTCGCCATGGACTTCGGCCGCATCACGCTCGACAACCGCCACGTCCTGTACCTCTTCGGCACCCCCGGCCAGGAGCGTTTCTGGTTCATGTGGGACGAGCTCTCCGAGGGCGCGCTCGGAGCGATCGTCCTCGCCGACACCCGCAGGCTCCAGGAGTGCTTCTCCGCCGTGGACTTCTTCGAACGGCGCGGCATCCAGTTCGTCGTGGCGGTCAACGAGTTCGACGGCGCCTACCGCTACGACCCGGAGGAGGTACGGGCCGCCCTCGACCTCAAGCCGGAGGTGCCGGTCGTCCTCTGCGACGCCCGGATCTCCAGCTCCGGCATCCGCACCCTGCTGACCCTCGTCCAGCATCTGCTCACCACCATCCCGGACACCGTGCCGAGCTACGGAGCCACGCCATGACCTACGACCCGACCGGTCACCTCCTGCTGACCCCCATCGACAAGGAGGCGCCCGCCCGCGTGCAGCGGCTGCGCGAACTCGGTCTCGGGGAGCGGCCGGACCCGGCGTTCGACGACTTCGCCCACCGGCTCGCCGAGGTGACCGGCGCCCCGTTCTCGATGGTGAACTTCATCGACGAGAACCGGCAGTTCTTCGCGGGGCTGCACACCCCCGAGGGCACCCACTCCGGCAGCGACCTGGGCGCGGCCGCCGCGGGCGGTGGCGTCGGCCGCTTCATGGCCCGTGACCACGGCTACTGCCCGCACGTGGTGGTGCGCCGCAAGGCACTGGTCCTGGAGGACGTCTGCGACTACCCGCGGTTCGCGGGGAACCCGGTCGTGGACGAGATCGGCATCCGCTCCTACATGGGCGCTCCGCTGATCGACCGTACCGGGGTCGCGCTCGGCACCATCTGCGTGGTGGACACGGACGTACGCCCCTGGGGGCGGGCCGGTCTGGAGACCATCAAGACGATGGCGGCGGAGCTCATGGAGCAGATCCACCGCCGCGAGGACGGCATGTTCTGACCGCCGGATCCCCGTGAACGCCCGGGAGCCCCGGTACGGCAGCGGCCGTACCGGGGCTCCCGGCCCGTGGGGGTGGGGATCAGACGTGCATCGGCTCCCGCTCCGGCGTGCGGACCAGCTCGGACAGCCGCTCCGACCAGCTGCCCTTGTCCTGGCCGAGGGCGACCTCGGCCAGCCGCAGGAGCTGGATGTCGGAGGTGCCGGCCGGGGCGAAGATGTGGTGCGCGTCGCGCAGGTAGCGCTCGATGTTCCGGTCCGTGTAGAGACCGGCGGCCGCGTGGATCTCCATGGCGTTGCGACCGGAGTCGATCGCCGACTCGACGTTGACGAGCTTGGCGTTCATGAGCTCGGTGTCGCAGGAGAGGCCCTGGTCGAGCAGGTGCACGGCGTGGTACGCGGCCAGCCGGGCGGTCATCAGCCGGGACTGCATCTGCCCCAGCTTCAGCTTGACCGTGGGCAGGTCGTGGAGCGGCTTGCCGTAGCGGATGCGCTCGGAGGCGAAGCGCGTGGTCTCCTCCAGGATCGCCTGGTGGATGCCGAGGGAGACGGCGGTGAGGTTGGCCCGGCCGTACAGCACGCTGGAGGAGTACGCGACGGCGAGTCCGTCGCCCTCGTCGCCGAGCCGGTTGGCGGCCGGCACCCGGCAGTTCTCGAAGATCAGCTCGCCGAAGCTGAAGCCGTGGAGGCCCATGGCCGGCTGCTGAGGACCGGTCCTGAACCCCGGGCGATCGGATTCGACCAGGAAGGCGGTGAGTCCCTTCGATCCCGGACCGGTCCTGACCACGACACCGTGCAGATCGCCGACGTGGCTGTTGCCCACGTAGACCTTCTGGCCGTTGAGGATGTAGTCGTCGCCGTCACGGACCGCGCTCGCCTCCATGCCGAGGACGTGCCCGCCGGACTCGTACTCGGTGACCGCGATGGTCGGCAGGCAGGCGCCGGCGGCGATCTCCGGAAGCCAGGTCTTGCGCTGCTCGTCGCTGCCGAAGTGGACGATCTTGGCCGTGCCCAGCTGGGAGGCCTGGACCATGGCGCCCATGGCGCCGCTGACTCGGGAGAGCTCCTCGATGATGATCGTCTTGGCCAGGTGGCCGGCGCCCATGCCGCCGTACTCCTGGCTGATTGTCGCGCCCAGCCAGCCCTGCTCGGCGATCTTGCGGGACAGCTCGTGGTGGACCGTCCGCGACTCTTCCATCTCGGCTATCCGAGGCCGGACCTCACGCTCCGCGAAGTCACGCACCGTCTGCCTGAGCTCATGATGCAGTCGGCTGTTGAAGTAGTTGTTCATTACGAGTCCTCCCCTGCGAAACGCCTGTTCGGCAGTTGTCCGAACAGGTGGTGCATCGGCAGTGGTCCCGTCCCGAACAGGCCGACCTCTTCATGGTGTTGATCTTTGCGGAACGGATCAATATCGCCACGGAGTTTGTCCGAAACAGGAGCGGTTGACGATTGGGTCTGACTGTGTTTCGTGTGCTCTTGGCCTAGTCGGGCTGATTCCGAGTCCCTTCCCCATGGTCATCTTTCTGCCACATGCCACCGGCAACAAAGTCACGGGCATATGGCGATGAGCCCCTCCGTATCGCCACACGAGCCCCTACATCCCCAGAAGAACGGCATTCCCGAACCCCTCCGCTCCCCTTCCCGCCCAGGTGACACCGCCCTCCGGCCCGCCGGACCCCCCTCCCGCCCCCACCGTCGCGGGCGCGCGGGCGCACCCCCGGGCGCAAGGGTGCGTCACGGAGAGTGAGTGGCACGCTCCCGGCGCGCTCCCGGCGCGCGAGCGCCAGGAAACGCGTGCGTGACCACCGGGGAAAGTGCGGTATGGTTCTCATGCGCGTTCGGCCGGGGGAAACCCCAGGTCAGACGGGCACCGGGACGTGGCGCAGCTTGGTAGCGCACTTGACTGGGGGTCAAGGGGTCGCAGGTTCAAATCCTGTCGTCCCGACTGTGCGGAAACGCAAGTCGGAGGTCGTTCTCTCATTCGTGAGAGGGCGGCCTTTCGTGCGTTCGGAGGCCGCTCGTCATTCGGTGACGCGGACCGCGAGCGCCGGACGGACGGCGGCCGCGCGTCGTGCCGGCCCGATGGTGGCCAGGAGCGACGCGGCGAAGGTGGCTACGGCCAGACCGCAGATGCTGGTCCACTCGATGGGGAATCCTCCTTCGAGGCCCTCGAACGCGGCGCTGTTGCGGTACATCAGCCACGTGGTGAGCACACCGAGGAGCGAGCCGAGCACGATTCCCTCCAGGGCGATGAAGCTGCTCTCCCAGAGGAACGACCGCTGGACCGTCCGCGCCCGGAAGCCGAGTGCCCTCAGGATGCCGATGGTGCGGCGGCGTTCGCGTACGGCCCGGACCATGACGACGCCGAGGCCGATGATGCCCACGCCGAGGCCCAGAGCGAGGAAGCCCTGCATGAGGTGGAAGAAGGCGGTGCTGGAGTCGAACTGACGGCGGATGTCCGACTCGATGGGCGTGGCGACCAGGCTGGACGAGAGCTGCTCGCCCTGCAGCCGGGTCGCCAGGGCGTCGGGGGAGGTTCCGGGGCTGGTCCTCACCAGCGCGGAGGCGTTCTGTGCCTGGACGCCGAAGAGCTCGCGCGTCGACTGCTCGCTCGATATGACGGGGTACGTGGTCGAGCTGGCGCCGGTGCCCGGGTAGAAGACCAACCCGTTGCTGAGCACGCCGGCGATGACCTTCTGTTCGCTGCGGCCCGTGTGGGGATCCGTCACGGTGAGCGTGTCCCCCGGGTCGTAGTAGTCGCCGGCCGGGCCGCCGGTGCTGCCGAAGAAGCCGTCGAGGACCACGTAGCGGGGGTCGGTGGCGAGAGCCCGCCACACCGCGGCGTCGTCGTTCAGGCCGGGCAGCCGCTCGCGGAACGTGATGCCGGTGATCGCGCCGTCGGGCACTCCGACGGCGGCGATGTCGAGGGGCTGGGCGCTGCGGTGTCCTGGGTCGGTGGCCCTGCCCGTGGCGTTGAGCAGCGGTGTCACGGCGGAGATCGCGGCGGCCGAGGGGCCGGCCCGCAGCTCGCCGGCGAGCCGGTCGCCCGCGACCTGCGGGTTGTAGTCCAGCCGCAGGGAGTAGCCGGCGGTGGCATCCGCGACGACCCCGTCGACCCCGGCGCGGAGAATGCCCGAGATCTCCGTCAGGAGTACGAGGACGAACACGATCAGCGTGTACATCACCAGCGTCGCGCCGGTCCTGAACCGCTTGGCCAAGGGATACGCGACCGCGAGCCGCGCCGCCAGCCCGCCCTCTGTCGGGCGTTGGAGGAGCCGTCGCAGGGGGCGGAGCAGCGTCGTCTGGTTGTCGCTGACCAGGACCACCGCCGAGAAGGCGGCCAGGGCGCCCTGGATGACGTACACGGACATCGAAGGCGTGTCGAAGATCCGCGGGCGGACGACGGGGGCCAGGAGCGTCCAGGCGAGGACGGTCCCCGCGACCAGGGTGGTGACGGTGTGCCGGGGGAGGACGCGCAGCAGAGCCGGAGCGGCGAAGGCGAGGGCGAGCGCCGGCATGAGGTACGTCGCGTCGGGCTGGCTGCGCGCCATGGCCGGTACGGACACGAACGCGCAGAGGACGGCGAGAGCGGTGGAGACCGCGAGCAGACGGCGGCGCGGCCCCTGCCCGGGCGTCGTCGGGAGGTCGCGAACGGCCGCGATGATGTTGAACCGGCTGATGCGCACGCTGGTGGCGAGGATCGCGGCGAAGGCGATGAGCAGGCCCATGGCCAACCCGTTGAGGACGCTGGTGGAGGTGACGGAGAACGCGATCCTGATGCTGCTTCCGCCGACCGACCAGCCCTGGAATATCTGCGCGGCCACCACGGCGACGCCCCAGCCGACGGCGACCCCGATGGCCACGCCGGGCAGCGCCGACAGCAACGCGTAGGTGGCCCCTTCGAGGGTGAAGGACCCGACGAGGCGCGAGCGCTTCATCCCCACGGCCCGCACCATGCCCATCTGGGACTTCCGCTCCTCGCCGAGCATGACGAAGATGTTCACCAGCAGCAGTGCGCCCGCGATGATGCTGAAGCTGCCGATCATGAGGAACAGGGCTCCGAGCGCGTCACCGGCCCGTTCCGCGTCCCGCAGGACCGTGTGCTTCGGCGTGTCGATCGACGTCTGGCCGGCGAGCGGGCCCAGGGTCTCGCGGATGTCCGCGGTCACCCGGTCGGTGAGGGCGTCTCCGCCTTCGACGCCGCCGCGATTGGACACGAAGGTGACCGAGCGCGGCTCCACGCCGGCGGCCCGTGCGGCGGAGTCCAGAGCCCCGGGTGCCAGGAACGCGTCGCGGTTCAGCCTGCCGCCCAGACCCACACCGGCAAGCCCCTGCTCCGGCACCACGCGCTCGACCCGGTACGTCCGGGGTGCTCCGAACAGATACAGCGTGACCGGATCACCGGCCCCGACGCTCAGGGACCGGGCCAGTGGCTCATTGACCACCACCTGGCCGGGCTTCGGGTTCGGGCCTCCGAGACCGGAGTCGCCCCCCGGTGCGCCGAAGCGCGCTGCCTCGGCGAAGTCCATCTGCCAGGCCAGGACCCGCGGTTCGGCGGCCGTGCGGCCATCGGCGGTGCTGACGGCCGACGCCTGGGTGCTCCGGGCGTCGAGCACTCCGTCGACGTCGGGATTGCCGGTCAGGGCGGCCAGCCGTTCGGCGACGGGGGCCCCGGTCGGTCCGGGAGGCGCGACGACGCGCTCGTCCACCGGTCCCAGGGTCCGGTACGCCTCCTGCCGTACGGAGAAGTTCAGGGTGTCGCCGACGACCAGGGCCCCGATGACGATGGCCGTGCCGAGCATCGATCCGCCGATCACCAGCGCCGCCTCGGTACGGCGGCGGGCCACCTGCCGGAAGGCCAGCCGCCGTGACACCGGCTGCCGGACGGCGACGAGCACCAGGGCCACGAGCGCGAGCGCGAGGGCGGCGAGCAGCGGGACGAGGAGGTTCGGGTACATGGTCAGCCCAGAGGTGCGTCGCGGATCGCGGCCGGGGCGGGGACGGCCTGGCGGACGTCGTCGACCAGCCGGCCGTCGCGCATCCGGATCAGCCGGGGGACACGCGCGCCGATGGCACTGTCATGGGTGACCAGGACGATCGTCTGTCCCTCGTCCCGGTTGAGCTCGCACAGCAGATCCATGACCTGGTCGGCCATCGCGCTGTCGAGGTTGCCCGTCGGTTCGTCCGCCCAGACGATGGCCGGGCTTCCGGCCAGGGCGCGGGCGATGGTCACCCGCTGTTGTTCGCCCCCGGACATCTCGCTCGGCCGGTGCTCGACGCGGTGGCCGAGGCCGACCCTGTCGAGCATGGCCAGTGCCCTGCGTCGCGCTTCACGCGGCCGGGTGCCCACGAGCAGCAGGGGCAGTTCGACGTTCTCCACCGCGGAGAAGACCGGTATGAGATTGAACGCCTGGAAGACGAAGCCCATCGTGTGGGCCCGGTGCTCCGTGCGCGCCGCGTCCGACATCGCGAACAGATCGTGGCCGTCGACCTCCACCCGGCCGCCGTCGATGTCGTCCAGCCCCGACAGGCAGTTCAACAGGGTGGTCTTTCCGGAACCGGACGGTCCCATCACTCCCACCATTTCTCCGTGCCGCACGAGGAGATCCAGGTCGCGCAGGGCGGTGACCTCGACGGAGCCCGTCCGGTAGACCTTGCGTACCCCGGCGGCGACGAGGAGTACCCGGTCGCTGTTCATGCCTTCCATACCACCCTCCGGGACGGACCGGAGGCTACGGCCACCCAGGCCCGTAAAAGGGGCCGAAGGGCCCAATCGCCGGATCCGCCGTGAGGCGGTCCGTGCCGGCTCCGTCACCGTGGCCAGGGATCCGCGGTGGCCCGGGCACGTCGCCGGACGATGGTGCGGGCCGGGGTTCCCGAGCCCGTCGCGGTGCCGGCGGCTGCGGCGGCCGGCACCACCGTCCCGTCGGCGGGGCCCGCACGAAGCCGGCGCGTTGCGGGACACGGTCCACGTCCGCCATGTCCGGAGGATGCTCTTGGCCCTCACTCCTGGGGGTCAGGGGGGCCTGATCGCATCGCGGAGGCGGGTGCCGTGGGGCGGGCCCGTGCCTTCCGTGTGCGGCCGGCGTGGTTTCGCGTCAACTCCTCTGTTTTGCAGCCGAGTTGACCTGAGGTGACCTATGTTCGAGGGGTTCGCAGCGGTTCACGTTCGCCCAGGAGGTCCGATTGCAGCCCAGACGCTTCCGCGCCCTTGCCGGAGCGTTCCGTCGCTCCCCCCTGCTCATCGCCCTGGCTCTCGGCTCGCTGTTCGTCGGGCTCACCCCCTGGCTCGGAGTGGCGAGCACGGGGCCGGGGGGCCGCGGCGCGACACCCCGGCACGCGCAGGGGGCCTTGGCCCAGAAGACGGCGATGCAGTCGCCGCACCACGGCGTGGCCCCGGCGAACGCCATGGAGCCGACGGCTCCCGTGCTCGACCGGACCGGATGGACGGCCACGGCCAGCGACGAGGAGACCACGGGCGAGAACGGCCGCGCGGCCAACGTCCTCGACGGCGACACGGCCACCCTCTGGCACAGCAGGTGGACGGGCGCCCCCGCCCCGCTGTCGCACAGCGTCACCGTCGACATGCACCGCACGGCCGTGGTCTCGGCGCTCGTCTACCAGCCCCGCGCCAACGGGGCCAACGGGCGCGTCGGTGAGTACAGCATCAGCGTGAGCACGGACGGCCGGAGCTGGGGGAGTCCGGTCGCCACCGGCACCCTCGCGGACGACGCCGGTGCCAAGACCCTCGGATTCGCCCCGCAGGGCGCCCGGTTCGTCCGGCTCACCGCCGTCACGGAGGCCGGCAACCGCGGCCCGTGGAGCTCCGCCGCGGAGCTCGACCTCCTCGGCGACCCCGGAACCCCGGCGGCCACCGTCGACCTGCCCCGGACCGGATGGACGGCCACGGCCAGCGACGAGGAGACCACCAAGGAGAACGGCCGCGCGGCCAACGTCCTCGACGGCGACGCCGCCACCTTCTGGCACAGCAGGTGGTCCGGGACCCCGGCGCCGCTGCCGCACAGCATCACCATCGACACGCACCGCACGACGTCCGTCTCCGCCCTGGTCTACCAGCCCCGCAAGGGCGGCCCCAACGGGCGCGCGGGCGCGTACACCGTCACCACCAGCGCCAACGGCACCACCTTCGGCGCACCGGTCGCCGCGGGCACCTGGCGCGACGACGACACCGTCAAGACCGCCACCTTCACCCGCACCGCGTACACCCGCTACATACGCCTGACCGTGACGAGCGAGGCCGGCAACCGCGGGCCCTGGACCTCCGCCGCCGAGATACGCCTGAGCGGACCGGCCAACCCGGCCGCCCACGGCTCCTGGAGCCGGATCACCGGCTTCCCCCTGGTCCCGGTGGCCACCGCCGTCCTGCCGGGCGACAAGCTCCTGGCCTGGTCGGCGTACGCGGTCGACCGCTTCGGCGGCAGCAACGGCTACACCCAGACCGCGATCCTCGACCTCAAGACGGGCGAGGTCACCCAGCGCCGCGTCGACAACACCGGTCACGACATGTTCTGCCCGGGCATAGCGATGCTCGCGGACGGCCGGGTCCTGGTCACCGGCGGCAGCAACGCGGAGAAGGCGAGCATCTACGACCCGGCCACCGACGCCTGGTCCGCGACCACCAGCATGAACATCGCCCGCGGCTACCAGGCCATGACCCTGCTCTCCACCGGCGAGGCCTTCGTCCTCGGCGGATCCTGGAGCGGAGCCACGGGCGACAGGGCCGGCGAGGTCTGGTCCCCGGACACCCGCACCTGGCGCAAGCTCCCCGGCGTCCCCGCCGCCCCGGCGATGACGGCCGATCCCCGCGGCGCCTACCGCGCCGACAACCACATGTGGCTGTACGCCACCTCGGGCGGCAAGGTGCTCCAGGTGGGCCCGAGCAAGCAGATGAACTGGATCACGACCAACGGGGGCGGGAGCATCACCTCCGCCGGCACCCGGGCCGACAGCCAGGACGCCATGACCGGCAACGCCGTCCCGTACGACATCGGCAAGCTGCTCACCCTGGGCGGCTCGCCCGCGTACGAGAACACCCCCGCCACCCGGCGCGCGTACACCGTGAGCGTCGACGGCGGCCGGGTCCGGGCCACCCGCACGGGCGACATGAAGTACGCCCGCGCCTTCGGCAACAGCGTCGTCCTGCCCGACGGCAAGGTCGCCGTGTTCGGCGGGCAGTCGTACCCCGTGCCGTTCAGCGACGCCACGTCCGTGCTGACCCCCGAGCTGTGGGACCCGGCGACCGGACGCTTCACCCCGCTCGCCACCATGGCCATCCCGCGCAACTACCACAGCGTGGCGAACCTGCTGCCCGACGGGCGGATCTTCTCCGGCGGCGGCGGCCTGTGCGGCGACTGCGCCACCAACCACGCCGACGGAGCCGTGTTCACACCGCCGTACCTCCTCAACGAGGACGGCTCGCCCAAGCCGCGTCCCGTCATCACCGGCGGCGTACCGCCCCGGGCCGCCGCCGGCACCTCGCTCACCGTCACCACCGAGGGGCCGGTGGCCTCCTTCGTCCTGATGCGGGCCGCGGCCGCGACCCACTCCACGGACAACGACCAGCGGCGGGTCCCGCTGACCTCCACGGCCACGGGGACCGGCACGTACACGGTGTCCATCCCGGCCGACAAGGGCGTGGTCCTGCCGGGCACCTACATGCTCTTCGCCCTGGACGCCCAGGGGGTGCCGAGCACCGCCCGGTTCGTCACCGTCTTCTGACGGCACGACGACGGCGTCCGCCCCCGGCCGGGAGCACCCGCCGGGGGCGGACGCCGTCTCCCACGGCCGTCACCGCCACGGTTCCCCTTGATCCTCCACATACCCCCTCCCCGTATGATGGACGGGTGGAACCCGAGGTGAAGAGGCGCCCGAGGGCGGCGACGTGGTGGGGCAGGTCGCTGCTCGCCGCCGCGCTGCTCGTCGGCATCGTGCTCATGCACGTCCTCGGCCACCCCGGCGAGCACGCGGACGTCGCACGGCTTTCCGGCGGGCACGCGGCCGCCGCGACGGAGCACGCGGTCACCGATGCGCACCACGCGACAGCCCCGGCCCCCGCGCACGGGGCCGGTGTCGCGGCCGTGTGCCTGGCCGTGCTCGGCGCGGGGATCGGCGTCCTGCTGGCGGTCCGTGGCGCGCTCGTGCACCGACGCCGCCGCACCCCCGCGCCGTCGCCGACGCGGCTCGCCCACGCCCTCTACGCGATCCCGCCGCCCGAGTCGCCCAAGTCCCTCCTGACCCGCCTCTCGTCGTTGCGCATATAGGCGGACCGGCCGCTCCACGCACCGAGCGGAAAGCCGCCCCGTTCACGCAGCAACCACCTCAAGAGGTTTCACCGTCATGTTCCGACCCACTCGTCGTACCGTCCTCGGCGCCGGCCTCGCAGCCGCCGGCACCGGTCTGCTGACCGCCTGCTCCGGTTCCATGAGCGGCATGGACCACTCCTCCGGCGGGGGAGGCATGCCGCCGAGCGCCGACTACCTCACCCCGGACAGCAAGCAGGTCGGCGCGGCCGAGGCCCTCCGCGGACCCGGCCCGGAACGGCGGTTCAGGCTGACCGCCGTCGAGACCCCGCTCGACCTCGGCGGCGGACGGACCGTCCGCTCCTGGGCGTACGGAGACGACCTCCCCGGCAAGGAGATCAGGGTCACCGCGGGCGACACCCTGGCCCTCACCCTGGCCAACAACCTCCCCGAGCCCACCAGCATCCACTGGCACGGCCTCGCCCTGCGCAACGACATGGACGGCGTCCCCGGCCTCACCCAGCGCGACATCAGGCCGGGAGGCTCCTTCGACTACCGCTTCGCGGTCTCCCACCCCGGCACCTACTGGCTCCACCCCCACTCCGGCGTCCAGCAGGACCGAGGCCTGTACGCCCCGCTCATCGTCGAGGACCCCAAGGAGCCCCTGGCGTACGACAAGGAGTGGGTGATCGTCCTCGACGACTGGGTCGACGGCGTCGACGGCTCCACCCCCGATGCCGTGCTCGCCGAGCTGAGCAAGGGCATGGGCGGCATGGGCGGCATGGACCACGGCGACTCCGGTTCGGGCGGCATGGAGGGCCACGACATGTCGAACATGTCGATGACGACCGGGAAGTCCCCGTCCCCGAAGCCCGCCGGCCCCTCCCGGATGCTCATGGGCGCCACGAGCGACCTGCTGGGCGGCGACGCCGGAGACGTCGGCTACCCGCACTACCTCGTCAACGGCCGTACGCCGGAGGCGCCGCAGACTTTCGCGGCCAAGCCCGGCGACCGCATCCGGCTCCGGATCATCAACGCCGGCGGCGACACCGCCTTCCGCGTCGCCCTCGGCGGCCACAGGCTGACCGTCACGCACACGGACGGCTTCCCCGTCGAGCACACGCAGGCCGACGCGCTGCTGCTCGGCATGGGCGAACGCCTCGACGCCCTCGTCACGGTCGGGAACGGAGCGTTCCCGTTCACCGCGCTCGCCGAAGGCAAGAACCGCACCGCCCTCGCGGTCCTGCGCACCGGCGGTGGATCCGCGCCCACCGCGTCCGTACGCCCGAAGGAGCTCGACGGCAAGGTCGTCCACGGCGGCCGGCTGAAGGCGGCCGAGTCCGTACGGCTCGATTCCGCGCGCCCCGACCGGACGATCGAGTGCAAGCTCACCGGTTCGATGACGGCGTACGACTGGGCGATCAACGGCAAGAAGTACGACCCGGCGCGGCGCCACCCCGTGCGCTCGGGAGAGCGCGTGCGCCTGTCGTTCGTGAACGACACGACGATGTGGCACCCCATGCACCTGCACGGCCACACCTACGCGCTCGCCGGCGGCGGCGCACGGAAGGACACCTCGATCGTGCTGCCGGGCAAGAGGCTCGATGTCGACTTCGACGCCGACAACCCCGGGCTGTGGATGGTCCACTGCCACAACGTCTACCACGCGGAATCCGGGATGATGACGGTCCTCGGCTACCTGAAGTAGGGCGACGGCGGCAGATCCAGGGCCGCGCACTCCTGCGGGGCGCCCCCGCAGGAGTGCCGGGCGTCACGAGGGGACGGGGCAGGTCTCGGCCGTACGGAGCCGGCGGACCGGCGCGTACAGGAGGAGGCCCACCGAGGCGAGCGCCAGGACGGGTTGGAGCGGGGCCCAGACGGACAGGGCGCCGCTCACGCCGATGGCGAGCACGACGAGCTCGTTGCAGACGGGGCAGCCGACGGCGAAGGCCGAGAGGAGTCCGGCTTGCCGGGCCCGGGTGCGCTCACGTCCACGGAGGTCAGCGCCCCGCCGGCGGCCTTGACCGTGATCCTCCCCGAGGTGCCGGTCTCGATGGCTGTCGAGGGCGGTCCGCCGCTGCCGGTGCTCTTCCGCGCCGTCCTGCCGGAGTCGGCGGCGGAGCCGGTGTCTCCCGTGGTGCCGCATCCGGCGACGAGGAGCGCGGTGGCGGAGGTCAGGGCGAGCATCGGTGCGGTGCGGCGCCGGTCGCGGAACCTCGTGTTCTTCATGGCGGCCTTTCCGCTAACTATCTAAGTTGCTTAGAAGGCGAAGGCGAGTGCGGTGCGGTTCCCGCCCGACTCGCGGAAGCCGGACGGAAGTTCGGTGGACGGGACCTGCCGGTCAGACGCCGGGCGGGCAGGCGACGAGCAGCGGGAGAAGGGGAACGGCCACCGCGAGGGAGGCCACGGAGCCCCGGAGCGCGGGATGCGGGGCCCTGCGCGGGCCGAGGATGCGCTTCACGCGGAGGACGGCCGCCGAACCGGCCGCGCCGAGCGCGCCCTTCGGGGCGCGCCCGGCGGCGATCTCGTACATCGCGGTCGCGAGGACCTCGTGGGAATGGCGCCGCAGGGCGCGGTCGTCCGCGCTCATCTCCACGAGGATCGCCATCTGCTCGCGTGCGCGGCGCGCGAGCGGCACCCAGGGGAAGACGTCGGCGAACGCGCTCGTGGCCGCGATGAGCAGGTGGTGGCGCCCGGCGATGTGGGCCCGCTCGTGCGCCAGGACGGCGTCGAGCTGCTCGTCGGTGAGCAGTCGCACGGCCCCGTCGCTGACGACGACACGGGAGCGGAAGCCGGGCAGGCAGTACGCCGCGGGAGCGCCGTGCGGCAGGACCGTCGCCCGCAGGCGGTCACAGCGCACGCCCACCTTGTCCAGCCGGTCGCGGTGACGGGCCCGGAGCAGGCAGGCGCGGAGGAGGCGGAGGGCGAAGGCGCCGAGGAAGGCGGCGAGCACCGCGAGCGGCAGGGCCGTGGCGAGCCGGTGGGCGGTGCCGGGGTCGGGAACGGCCCGCGCCTCCTCACCCGTACCGAGATCGCAGGCGTGCAGGAGCCCCACGAGCCCGGCGTGCAGATGCTCGGTGGGCGTGGCCGGTCGGGAGGCGGCCAGCGCTGCGGCGAACGTGAACGACACCGTCAGCGCGAGCCAGACCGCGGCTCCCAGCGCGGGCGCCCGGTGCGGCCACGCGCTGCGGACCATGACCCGCGGGGCGACGATGCCGACGACGGCCGCGTACCCGAGGAGCGCGGGTGCCGCGTTCACTCCTTCGCCCGCCGTCCGACGGTGCGGAGGGCCTTGCGGAGCGCCGCGATCTCGTCGGGGTCGAGGTTCTCCACGAAGTGGACCAGGGCGCCCGCACGGTCCTCGCTGGCCTCCAGGCCGTCCTCCATCAGGGCGGCCGAGTACGCCTCGCGGCTGGCGGTGGGCCGGTACTTCCAGATCCTGCCCTCGCGGGTCCGCGTCAGGTGGCCCTTGTGGAAGAGGATGGTGGTGACCGTGGTCACGGTCGTGTAGGCGACGTCCCGGTGGAGGTTGATGTCGTCGACGACCTCGCGCACGGTCGCGGGGCGGTCCCATCTCCAGAAGCGGTCCATGATCTCCGCTTCCAGTTCCCCAAGCCGGCGCATGGCCCGCTCCTCTCCGCCGATCCGCACTCGGTTTCATAGTAGACGGGCGTTCGCGTGGGGTTCCGTGCTCGCGCCGGGCGCCAACCGCCTCCGGACCGGGCGGGACCCGGTGGATCGCCCTCCGGTGTGTGCGTCAGCCGATGCGCACGCCCCACATGAAGGGCATGCCGCTGCGGGCGATCGACTCGTACCGCACCTGGGCACCGGGTTTGGGCGCGTGGAGGATCTGTCCGTTCCCCGCGTAGAAGCCGACGTGGCTGAGGTCGCTGCGCATGATGATCAGGTCTCCGGGCTTCAGGGCACCGAGCGAGTCGATGCGCGTCCCGACGCCGGCCTGCGCCTGGGACGTGCGCGGTATCGTCACGCCGGCCTGACGGAAGGCCCAGGAGGTGAGGCCCGAGCAGTCGAACGAGGCCGGGCCGCTCGCGCCCCAGACGTACGGCAGGCCGACCCGGCTCCTGGCGGCGGCGAAGGCGGCGGCGGCGCGCTCGGAGGCGCTGGCCTCGTTGCCGAGGTCGGCCCGCGCGCCGGCCCGGTCGGCCCGGTCCTCCGCCTCCGCGATCCGGGCCCGCTCCTTCGCCGAGAGGGTGTCGAGGAGCCGCCGGGCCTCGCGCAGCTTGCCCTGGATCTCCGTCTTCCGCGTGCCCAGTTCCTTCTGTACGGAGCCGAGGTCGCGCAGCTTCTCGGAGGCCTCCACGCGCTGCTGCCGCAGCGCCTGCTGCTGCGAGAGGAACCGCTGCAGCACGGCCGCCTGCCGGTCGCCGGCCCGGTCCAGGGCGGACGCCGTCTCCAGGTACGCGTCGGGGGCCTCGGAGAGGAAGAGCCGGAGGGCCGGGTCGAGGCCGCCCGAGCGGTACTGGCCTGCGGCCACCGTGCCGATCCTGTCGCGGAGTTCGTTCAGTTCGCCCTGCCTGCGGGCCGCCGTGTCCTGGAGGGCCTCCACCTGCTTCTTGAGCGCGTCGGCCTTCTCCTTGGCCCCGTTGTACTTCTCCGTGGCCTGGGTCGCCTGCTCGTAGAAGCGGTCGACCTGTGCCTTGACGCCCTTCTTGTTCGGGTCGGGCAGGGGGTCGGCCGAGGCCGCCTGGGTGGAGAGCGCCACGGCCGCCGCGGCGGTGGCGGTGATGACACCGGTGGAGCGCGGACCGGACTGCTTCGGGCGGCGGTGGGAGGCCACTGCGGAGCTCCTTCTTCCTGGGCCGCCGACGGGCTGCGCGCACGGCGGACACGGCGATGCCTCCGCCGCCGCCCCGGATGGGCGACCGGCTGCGCAGAGGCTTCGTAGATTCTAAGCAGCTTAGATGTCTAGGATGCATAAGGGCCGCTGCGCGGCGGAGCGACCGAAGCGGCGGGCCCCGGGCTTTCGCCGTGGGGCCCGCCGCCTCTCGTGTGCGGTTGCCGGTCGGTGCGCCGGCTTTTGCCCGGAGGGCGTCAGAGGGCCGGGCGGCTGTTCCACGGGCGTACGGCCTCGATCGCCGAGGCGACGCGGAACACGCCGGCGTCGTCGTACGTGCGTCCGACGATCTGGACTCCCGTCGGCACGCCGGTCGAGGCGAGTCCGGAGGGCACGCTCAGGACCGGGCAGCGACTGGCGATGTTGAACACGGTGGTCATCGCGGCCTCCAGGTAGGTGTCCAGCTCGACGCCGTTGATCACGACCTTCGTCGAGAGGTAGTCGTCGTCCGCCCGCAGCGCCGGGATGGCGGTGGTCGGGCAGAGCAGGACGTCGTAGCGGTCGAGCAGGAGGCCGAGCGTCGTCTGTATCGCGGCCTCCAGCTCCAGACCGTGCATGAAGCTGCCGGGCTCACGGACGGCCTCGGCGGTCCGCTCGGCGAAGTCGAGCGCGTACGCGTTGAGCAGGTCGCCGTGCTCCGCGGCGACCGAGGCGACGTACGGGCCGAAGACGGAACCGAAGTGGATCATCGCCGCCTCCATCACGTCCGCCCGCGTGATCGGGACCTCCACCTCCTCGACGACGGCTCCGGCGGCGCGCAGGGCTTCCGCGACCGCGCGGGTGTTGGCCTCGACCTCGGGATCGACCGGCCAGTCCCCGAGGGTGACCGACAGCGCCACCCGCACGCCCTCGACGCCCTCGAACCGCTCGGGCAGCGTGAGCTTGGGGCGCAGGGAGACCGCGTCGAGCGCGTGGGGCCCCGCGATGACGTTCTGCAGGAGGAGGGTGTCGCCGACGGTCCGCGCCATCGGGCCGTCGTGGCAGTACGTGTCGAGGTTGAACGGCGCCATCGCCGGCACACGGCCGTACGGCGGCTTGTATCCGACCGTGCCGGTGAACGAGGCGGGGATGCGGATGGAGCCGCCGATGTCGGAGCCGGTCGCGAGCGTCGTCTCCCCGGCCGCGAGCGCGGCGCCGGCGCCGCCCGACGAACCGCCCGGGCTGAACTCCAGGTTCCACGGGTTGCGCGTCACCCCCCACAGCCGCGACTGCGTGAAGGCCGCGCAGCTGAACTCCGGGGTGGTGGTGCGGGCGTGCACGATGCCGCCCGCCGCCTGGACCCGCTGGACGACCGGATGCGTCTCGTCGGAGATCTCGTCGCGGAAGGCCAGCGAACCGTCCGTGCTGCGGCGGCCCGCGAGCGGCTGCTCCTCCTTGGTCGCGACCGGCAGCCCCTCCAGCGCGCGGGGGGCCTCCCCCTTGCCCCCGTACCGCGCCTCGGCCTCGCGCGCGGTGGCGAGCGCCTCCTCGAAGGTCCGCTCGGCGAGGGCGTTGACCTTGGGCTCGACGGCCTCGGCGCGCGCGATGACGGCGGTCATCAGCTCCACCGGGGACAGCGAGCGGTCCCGGAAGCGGCTCAGGGCTTCGGTGGCCGGCAGGTAGGCGAGGTCGGTGAGGTCGGTCATGGGCGGTTCTCTTCCTGAAGTGACGGAGGAGTCGGGGGACGGGCGGACGGCCGACTCGGTGGCAGCATCGAACCGCCGCCCGCCCTAGGCGTCAACGATGTTGACGTAAGCCCCCGGCGCCTAGGACACCAGGCCCTGGCCCTCCAGTTCGGTCAGGCGCACGGTGCACAGACCGCCGCGCTCGGTCGTCACGTCCGTCACCTTCAACTGGGTGCCCGGGGTGAGGATGTACTCCTCCTCGCCCGTGAACGCGGAGAACCGCCGGATGCCCACCGCCCGCGCCGGCGTCACCTCGAACAGGGTCCGCCGGCCCCGGCTGCCGAGGAAGGACCGGGCCACACCCGGCTCGGACGTGCACGAGGAGACGCCCCACCAGGTCACCGTGCGCCCCAGCGGGTACTGGGACCGCAGGTCCAGCGCCACACCGCGCCACAGCGGCCGCGTCTGCGCCGGCAGGCCGGCCACGGCGGAGAACAGGAGGCGCAGATACGGCAGGTACGGCTCGACCCGCTCCCGGTCCGGGGACCGCAGCACGGCGTTGATCTCGCGGTAGAAGGCCGACTCGCACGTGTACAGGTACAGCGCGGAGATCGCGTCGGCCGACAGCCCGCCCGCGCCGTCCACCTCCGCCGCCTTGGCCTCCGCGAACCGGCTCGACCGCTCGATGTAGCGGTCCAGATTCGCCAGCACCCGCGTCACCGGCTCGACGGCCTTCCGGAAGTCCAGCAGCGGCGTGCCGAACACCCCGGTGATCGGCGGCAGGACGAGCCCCTCGTCCTTGACGCTCGTGAGCCGCTCCAGATACAGCTGGTGCAGCTCCATCGTCGACGCGATGAACGCGCCCATGCGCGCGGAGCCCGCCGCGTCGCCCGCGTGCTGGTCCCACCCCTTGCTCGGCAGCCAGTCGACCGGCTCGGCCCCCACCGCCGCCAGGGCGTCGTTCACCTGGGCGAAGTGGTCCCCCTCGCAGAAGACGTCCCCCTGCGCCGCCGGATTCGCGTGGTCCAGATGCCGGACCTCGACCCCCGGGTACTTCTTCTCCAGGCGCTGGACGACCCTCTTCAGGCTCCGGGCGTGCGCGCCCCACCAGGCGAACACCACCCCGCGGTCCTCCTCCCCGGCGTCCTGCTTCGCCCGGAGGATCTCCTCGACGATCTGCTCGACCACCGGCCGCCAGAAGGACGTGTGCTGCTCGGTCGGCACCGCCCCGTCCGCGCTCGCCGTCAGTGAGGCGTTCAGCAGGAGCACGCCCTGGGTGAGCATCGCCTGGAACCACTCCGGCGGCTGGACCGTGTCCTCCTTCTTCAGCAAGGCCCGGACATCGGCGATCGGCGTCTTCTTGACGATGCCGTACTTCCACATCGCGGCCGCCTTGATGAGGCAGCGGATGCTGACCACCCGGCCGAACTGGCTGTCCTTCCAGTCGTGGAAGGTGTTGTCGAACATCGCGATGCCGGTCGCGCTCTCCGCCCGCGGATACGGGTTCTGCCCGAAGGCGACCACCTTCCACTTGTGCGGCGGGTGCGGCTTCAGCGCCTGGAACGTCAGCTCGCGCACCGGCACCACCTCCGGGCTCCGCTTCGGGCCGATGAAGGCGCCGGCCCCCGGCTGCGCCTCGATCACCGGGGCGAGCAGCGGCAGCCACGGCTCGCCGCCCCCCTTGAACAGCTCGGCCAGCCCCAACGGGTCCGCGGCCGGGGCGGCGGACGGCTGCTCCGGCACCTTGATCCGCACCCGCTGCGCCGGCCCCGCGCCCTCGATGTCGTCCAGCTGCCCCAGTACCGTCGCCCGCAAGGCGTCGTAGTCCGCGAACCCGTGGTCGTGGAACAGGGTGTAGCCCGTCCACATCAGATTGGCGCACACCTGCGCCGGCACCTGACCCGTCCGCGCGCCCATCCCGACGAGCGCCACGGACCGGATGCTGCCGGGCTTCGCCAGGTTCTGCAGGTGCACCGCCTGGAACGCCGCCGCGCACGCCAGCGCCACGTTCATCGTGTCGCTGACGTTCTGCGAGGACTGCCGCATCGTCGGCGTCGAGATCAGATACCGCGGCACGGCCGCCCCGGACGGCACGCACACCGCGCTGCCCACCGGCAGGCTCCCGCCGAACCCCTCGCGGATCGCCCGCTGCACCCGCACCTGGACACCGGCTCCGAGGTGCCGCTTGACGACGGCGTCGACCCCTCCGTCCATCCGGCCCCGCGCATTGGTGGGGGACACCCACGCGTCGACGTCCACGTCGAGGACGGAACCCTTCCGGATCTCGACCCCGGGCGTGTCCGCGAACGCGGACCGCCAGGCCGCCACCACCTCTTCGTTGACGTCGACGAGGACGACCTTCAACGCACGCTCGACACCCACGACTTCCCCCTCTTCGTGCACTCTTCCGAACGTTCTCGAAGCTATCGCCCCCCACTGACAACGCCCGTGAGCCGCGTCTCACCGGGCCGCTCCACCTTGCTATGCAACTCGTTGCATAGCAGGATCGGGCGCATGGCGCTCGACCACGCGATCCTCGTGTCCCTGCTCGAGAAGCCCGGATCCGGCTACGAGCTGGCCCGGCGCTTCGAGCGGTCCATCGGATACTTCTGGACCGCCACCCACCAGCAGATCTACCGCGTGCTCAAGCGCATGGAGAGCGACGGCTGGGTGGTCGTCAGGGACGTGCCGCAGCAGGGACGCCCGGACAAGAAGGAGTACTCCGTCGCCGGGCCCGGCCGGGACGCCCTCTCCGCGTGGCTGCACGAACCGATCGAGCCCGAGAGCGTGCGGCACGACCTCGCGGTGAAGATCCGCGGAGCCGCCTTCGACGACCCGGCCGCGCTGATCGGCGAGGTCGAGCGGCACCGGCGGGCGCACACCGACCGGCTGGAGCACTACCTCGCGGGCGAGGCCCGGGACTTCCCCGACGTCGGCACCGACGGTCCGCTCGACGCCGAGCGGGAGCTCCAGCACGCCGTGCTGCGCGGCGGCATCGCGTACGAACGGATGATGCTCGCCTGGCTCGACGACGTCCTCGCCACACTCGCCCGGTTCGAAGCCGCGCGCTGAACCGGGCCGCATCAACCCCTCGATCCCCGAAAGGCGGACGTCATGGCCGACCCGCTGCTGTTCAACCCGCACACCTACGACCCCGCCCACTTCGACCCGGAGACCCGCCGGCTGCTGCGCGCCACCGTCGACTGGTTCGAGGCGCGCGGCAAGCGCCGGATCATCGAGGACTACCGGACCCGGGCCTGGCTCGGCGACTTCCTCGCCTTCGCCGCGGAGGAGGGGCTCTTCGCCACCTTCCTGACCCCGTCCTCCGCCGCAGGCGAGGACGAGGGCGACAAGCGCTGGGACACCGCCCGCATCGCCGCCCTCAACGAGATCCTCGGCTTCTACGGCCTCGACTACTGGTACGCCTGGCAGGTCACCATCCTCGGCCTCGGCCCGGTCTGGCAGAGCGACAACGCCGCCGCCCGCGCCCGCGCCGCCGAACTCCTCTCCCAGGGCGAGGTGTTCGCCTTCGGTCTCTCCGAGAAGTCGCACGGCGCCGACATCTACTCCACCGACATGCTGCTCACGCCCGACGGCGAGGGCGGCTTCCGCGCCAGCGGCTCCAAGTACTACATCGGCAACGGCAACGCCGCCGGGCTCGTCTCCGTCTTCGGCCGCCGCACCGACGTCGAAGGCCCCGACGGCTACGTCTTCTTCGCCGCCGACAGCCGCCACCCGGCGTACCACCTCGTCAAGAACGTCGTCGACTCCTCGAAGTACGTCAGCGAGTTCCGCCTGGAGGATTACCCGGTCGCCGCCGAGGACGTCCTGCACACCGGACGGGCCGCCTTCGACGCCGCCCTCAACACCGTCAACGTCGGCAAGTTCAACCTGTGCACCGCCTCGATCGGCATCTGCGAGCACGCGATGTACGAGGCCGTCACCCATGCCCAGAACCGCATCCTGTACGGCCGGCCGGTCACCGTCTTCCCGCACGTGCGGCGCGAGTTGACCGACGCGTACGTCCGGCTCGTCGGCATGAAGCTGTTCAGCGACCGCGCCGTCGACTACTTCCGCACCGCGGGACCCGACGACCGCCGCTACCTCCTCTTCAACCCGATGACGAAGATGAAGGTGACCACGGAGGGCGAGAAGGTCATCGACCTCATGTGGGACGTCATCGCCGCCAAGGGCTTCGAGAAGGACAACTACTTCGCCGAGGCCGCCGTGGAGATCCGCGGCCTGCCGAAGCTGGAGGGCACGGTCCACGTCAACCTGGCGCTGATCCTGAAGTTCATGCGCAACCACCTCCTCGACCCGGTCGCGTACGAGCCCGTCCCGACCCGTCTGGACGCGGCCGACGACACGTTCCTCTTCCGTCAGGGCCCGGCCCGCGGTCTCGGCTCGGTCCGCTTCCACGACTGGCGCCCGGCCTACGGCACGTACGCCCACGTGGCCAACGTCGCCCGTTTCCGCGAACAGGCCGACGCACTCTGCGAGTTCGTCCTCAAGGCCGCCCCCGACGAGGAGCAGAGCCGCGACCTCGACCTGCTGCTCGCCGTCGGCCAGCTCTTCGCGCTGGTCGTCCACGGGCAGCTGGTCCTGGAGCAGGCCGCGCTGACCGGCCTCGACGAGGACGTGCTCGACGAGCTGTTCGCCGTCCTCGTCCGCGACTTCTCCGCGCACGCGGTCGAGCTGCACGGCAAGGACTCCGCGACCGAGCAGCAGCAGCTCTGGGCCCTCGGCGCCGTCCGCCGCCCCGTCGTCGACGAGGCGAGGTCGGAGCGCGTCTGGCAGCGCGTCGAGGCGCTGTCGGGGGCGTACGAGATGAATCCCTGAGGATTCGTCAGTTCGAGACCATCCGGCCGTCCTTGTCCACGGTGACCGTGGCCCAGTAGCGGTCCCATTCGTCGCCCACGTACTCGGGCACCTGGCCGGCCGGGTAGCGGACCCAGCCCTCCGGCGGCTCCTGGCCGTCGGCCACGCAGTCCCCGCCGTCGGGGTTGCCGACGGCCTTGACCGGGTAGCGGCCGGAGCCGCACACGCGCTCCTGGAGGGAGCAGCCCGTCAGGAGCAGGGTCGCGGTCAGGCCCGCGACGGCAAGGACGGGGAGGATGCGGCGGGTCTGCTGGACGGTCACTTTCATTCCCTCTCTCGCTGGTGCACACAGTCTCGGCGAGAGAGGGAACCTCGTGATGAGTACGCGTACTCACCCGGTGGTGAGTCCCGTGCCGTCTCCGCGGGCGACCCGCGGAGACGGCGGGGGCGTCACGGCTTGGGCAGGGCGCAGCCGGCGCGGTTCAGGTCGATCACGTTGCCGGGGCCGACGCAGGGGACGATCGTGTACGTCTCCTGGGCGTAGTTGATGCCCTGGCGGACGGTCACGGTGCCGTTCTCGTCGATCTCGCACGGGTTGTTCACGGTGCAGCTCTCACCGTTCTCGTTGCCCGTGTTGTTGACGGCGACGACCTTTCCGGTGGCCGTGTCGATGACGGGCGAGCCGGAGGTGCCGCCGATCGTGTTGCACGCCGAGGTGTAGCGGACCGAGTCCTTCCAGGTCCAGTCGCCCTCCTTCATGCGGTACACGAAGCCGTCGACGTTGCAGTTGTAGATCCGCTTCCAGTACCCCGAGACCACGCTGATCGCCGAACCCTGCACCGGGTGGGTGTCGTTGAGGGTCAGGGCGCTGATGCCGTACGTGCTCTGTATCTGCGCGTACGTCTTGGTCAGCTGGTAGATCGAGATGTCCGTGTCGGTCATCGTGCCGTACGCGATCTTGCTGGCGCGCAGGGTGCCGACACCGGTGCCGGCCGAGTTGAGCAGCGTGAACGAGCGGCTGGAGCGCTTGTTCACGACGACCTCGCCGGCTGCCGGGAAGCCGGTCTCCAGGCAGTGCCCGTTGGAGAGGACGAGCGCGGGGTCGCTCGGCAGGGAGCTGGGCATGCGGACGACGGAGCCGGAACAGTTGCTGAGCGCGACCGTTCCCGCGAAGCCGACGGCGCTGACGGCCGGTGCCTGTGCGACCGTCTCCCGGGGTGCGGAGGCCGCGGCCGGAACCGCCGCCGCTCCGGTCAGGAGCAGGGCGAGCAGGGCGCCGGCGAGAGGCTTCTTCATGTGGGGGTTCCCCTCTGGAATGACCGTGGATTGACCGGGCAACCGAGAATCCTTCGGTTGTCATGTGCATTCTTTGAAAGGAGTTGCCCAAGTGGCAAGGGGGCGTGCGGTGTTGAGGTGAAGGGAGAGGTGTCAAGTGAACCGGCGAAATGATCACTCGTTCGTGAGTTCCACCGAGGTCGCCGCACGTCAGGCCCGAGGCTGGGGGAGTGACGTCGTGGGCTGAGGAGTGGGTGTGACGCGAGAGACCGGATCCCGTGAGGGCCTGGACGAGCGGGCGGTGTTGTTGGCGGCGGGTCTCGCGGACCTCGCGGTGAGCACACTGGGCTCGGGCCTCGGGCTCGTACGAGGGCTGTTGAGGCGCTCGGACGCCGCCGAGGTGGCGGCGGAGGCCGAGCGGGACCTGGAGGCGCGCGGCCGGCTCGTACTCGACCGGTACATGTCCCCGCCCCCCGCCCACCTGGAAGTGCTCGCCCGGCACGTGCTGGCGCGACGGGCCGGCGATGACGGCTGAGCGCTGGGAGCCGACCGCGTTCAAGGCGCGCGTCGACGAGGTGCTGCGGCGTCACGTCGCCGACGAGGCCGACGGACTCGCCGCGGTCGACCCGGCCCTGGGCCCGGTGGCCGAGCAGCTGGAGGCGGCGGTCGCGGACGGCAAACGGCTGCGGGCGGCGTTCTGCTACTGGGGCTGGCGCGCGGTGGGACAGCCCGACAGCGGCGCGCTGGTCCGGGCGGCCGCCTCCATGGAGCTGGTGCACGCGGCCGCCGTCGTGCACGACGACCTGATCGACGACAGCCCGCTGCGGCACGGCCGCCCCACCGCGCACATGGCCCTGCGCGGCGCGCTGGAACACCACCCCCGGGCCGCCGCCGGGGCCAGATCGCTCGCCATGCTGGTCGGCGACCTGCTCATGTCGCTCGCCGGGCAGCTCTTCGTCACCAGCGGCCTGCCCGCCGCCTACCTCGGCCGGGCCCGTCCGCTCTGGGCGGCGCTCGCCCGGGACCTCGTCGCGGGGGAGTGCCTGGAGATCCTGCACACCGGAGCCGCCCCGGACACGACCGCCTCGCTGAAGGTGATCCGCTACAAGACCGCCAAGTACACCGTCGAGCAGCCCCTGCTGATCGGCGGCGCCCTGGCCGGGGCGGGCGGACGGCTGCGCGAGGGCTACTCCGCGTACGGACTGCCGCTGGGCGAGGCGTTCCAGCTGAGGGACGACCTGCTCGGCCTGTTCGGAGACCCGGGGACCACCGGAAAGGCCGGCGCCGACGACGTGCACGGGCACCGGCCCACGGCGCTGCTCGCCGAGACCTGGCGGCTCGCCGGAGACGAGGACCGCGAGCGGCTGCGCGCGCTGCTCGGCCGCCGCGGGTCCGGCGGGGACGCCCTGGAGGCCGTACGCGAGGTGATGCTGCGGCTGAAGGCGCCCGACCGCGTCGAAGCCATGATCGCCGAGCGGGTCGAGGAGGCCCTGCGCGCCCTCGGCGAGCTGAACCTGCCGGCGGCCCCCGCCGCCGCGCTCACGGCCCTGGCGCACTCGGCGACGGTCCGCCGTTCCTGAGCATCGAGAGAACGAGGAGCCCTCCCATGACCCTTACCGAGACGTCGATGGACGCCCTGCGGCGGACCGGCGACGAACTCGCCGACGCCACGGTCGCCACCCTCTTCGCACGCGGGGAGGTGGGCACGTTCAACACCCTCATGCGGTACGTCTCCACCGCGGGCTCCCCGCTCCCGGACGGGCTGCCCGAGGTCGCCCGGGAGTACCTGCACGCCACGAGCGCCCCGCCGGCCTGGGTCGACTGGGCGGAGATGGAGAAGGCCCGGCTGTTCTTCATCGACAACAACGTGCACATCTCCACCGCCCTGTCCTTCGCCTCCATGCCCGCCTGCTACCTCGTCCCGCACGTGGCGAAGCTGCTGTCGGCGACGCACGGCCTGAAGTACCCCTCCAAGCGGATGGCGGAGACCGGCCAGTTCACGGTCCACCTGATGCAGCCCGACGCCTTCGAGGCCGGCAGCCGCTTCATCCCCGCCGCGCAGAAGGTCCGCCTCCTCCACGCCTCCATCCGTCACCACCTGAGGCGCGAGAACCGCTGGGACGTCGAGGCGCTGGGGGTGCCGATCTGCCAGGAGGACATGATCGGCGGGCAGATGTTCTTCTCGATGCTCGTCCTCGACAGCCTGCACCGCCTCGGCATCCACATGTCCCCCGAGGGCGCCGACGCCTACTACTACGCCTGGCGCGTGGTCGGCGCGATGCTCGGCGTCGACCAGGACGCCGTCCCCGAGACCCTCGAGGAGGCCCGCCGCTTCCTCGACCTGTACATGATCCGCCACATGGGACCGTCCCCGGAGGGCGCCCATCTGACCCGGCAGCTGATCGACCTCTACGAGGAGGTCGTCCCCGGCACCTTCTTCGACCCGATCGTCTCCGCGCTCATCCGCTACCTCGTCGGCGACACCTGCGGGGACTGGCTCGACGTCCCCCGCACCCCCTGGGACACCGTCGTGAAGTCCGTCCCCCACCTCCTCGGCGTCCTGGAGACCATCGAGGACCGCTCCCCGCTGGGCGCCTGGGCCCTGGACCGCCTCGGCCACCTCACCACGGTCCTCGAACTGTCCTCCCTCACCCGCGGCCGCGTCATGCACTACGCCATCCCCGAGCACCTCAAGAAGGACTACGGAATCCCCTCCGCCCCGCCCCGCGCCCGTCGCTGGACCCCGCCCGCCGCCACGGTCTCCCCGTGACGCCCACCGCCCACCCCCACTGACCACCGGAAACGTGGGTGAAGAGCACCCCGAAGGCCTGGTAGATTGTTCTCTGTCGCCGCGGGCAGCAGAAATGCGAAACGCGGTAGCTACCGGTCCGGGTGGCGGAATGGCAGACGCGCTAGCTTGAGGTGCTAGTGCCCTTTATCGGGCGTGGGGGTTCAAGTCCCCCCTCGGACACAGGACATACACCACGTGGTGGTCGGGATTCTCCCGGCCACCACGTGGTGTTTTTCGTGCGCCGTCACCTGGCGGACGGTCGGCGGAAAATGCTTGGACCGCGAGAGCGTCGGCGCGGGAGACTCCTTTTGCTCACCTTCGGTACGACAACACAGGGTTGGGTATGGGATCACCAGAATCGCGCGAAGGTTCGCCGAGCAAGGGTTCGGTACTCCTCGCGCTTCGCTTCTACGGTCGGGAAATGGTCCGCCTCCGATGGCTGACCGTGCCGACACTGCTCCTGGCGGCACTCGGAAACATCGGCATCACCTACGTCGCCCCACTGGTCGTCGCCAAACTCGTCGGACGGATCGCCGACGGCGACACCGGCGGCGTCGGCCCCCTCCTTCCATATGTGCTGGGCTTCGCGGGCGTCCTGCTGGCGGGCGAGGCCATGTGGCGCCTCTGCTACCACTGCCTGAACCGGGTCGACTCGCGCGGGATCGAGCACCTGTACGTCATCGGCATGGACGAACTCTTCGCCAAGGACGCCGCGTTCTTCCACGACAACTTCGCCGGATCGCTGACCAAGCGCGTCGTGAGCTTCGCCTCCCGCTTCGAGGAGTTCATCGACACGCTGACCTTCTCCGTCATGGGCAGCTGCGTGCCGCTCGTGTTCGCCTCGGTGGTGCTGTGGCAGTACGACCCGCTGCTCGTGGTCGGTCTCCTGGTCCTCATCGTGTTCACGGGCGTGTGCGTGACCCCGCTGATCCGGCGGCGGCAGGTGCTCGTCGCCGAGCGCGAACAGGCGATCGCCCGGGTGTCGGGACATGTCGCCGACAGCCTCACGAACATGGACACCGTCCGCGCGTTCGGCGCCGAGGAACGCGAGGCCGCCGAACACCGCTCGCGCGTCGCCGAGTCGCGGCGGCTCACCCTGCGCTCCTGGGACTACGGCAACCTGCGCATCGACACGATCGTCGCGCCGATGTCCGTCCTGACGAACGTGCTCGGACTCGTGCTCGCCGTCGCCCTCGGCGCCGGAGAGCACGGCGTGGAGGCCGTCATCGTGGCCTTCACGTACTACGCCGGCGCGACCCGGATCATGTTCGAGTTCAACCAGATCTACCGGCGCCTGGAGAGCTCGATGACGGAGGCCGCGCAGTTCACCGCCCTCCTCCTCGAACAGCCGACCGTCCTCGACCCGGAGACCCCGGAACCCCTCCGGCCCGAGGGCGCGGGGGTGCGCTTCGAGAACGTGACCTTCGCCCACGCGGGCGCGAAGCCGCTCTTCGAGGACCTCGACCTGGACGTGCCCAGCGGCGCGAAGATCGGCTTCGTCGGCCGGTCCGGCGGGGGCAAGACCACCCTCACCCGGCTGCTCCTCCGGATGACGGACGTCGACGGCGGCCGGATCACGATCGGCGGCCAGGACATCAGCCGGCTCAAGCAGACCGAACTGCGCAGCCTGGTCGCGTACGTGCCCCAGGACCCCGCGATGTTCCACCGCACCCTGCGGGAGAACATCGCCTTCGCCCGGCCGGACGCCACCGACGCCGAGGTCCGGCGCGCGGCCGAGGCGGCGCACGTCACGGAGTTCGCGGACGCGCTCCCCGGCGGCTTCGACACCATGGTCGGCGAGCGCGGCGTGAAGCTGTCCGGCGGCCAGCGCCAGCGGGTCGCCCTCGCCCGCGCGATCCTGCGCGACGCCCCGATCCTGCTGCTCGACGAGGCGACCAGCGCCCTGGACTCCGAGAGCGAGATCCTCGTGCAGGACGCCCTGTGGCGGCTCATGGAGGGGCGGACGGCGCTGGTGGTGGCCCACCGGTTGTCCACGGTGGCCACCATGGACCGGCTCGTCGTCCTCGACCGCGGACGGATCGTCGAGCAGGGCACCCACCAGGAGCTCCTCACCGTCGAGGGCGCCTACGCGAAGCTGTGGCAGCACCAGTCGGGCGGCTTCCTCGACGACACCCCCACGGGGGCCGGCGTGCACTGACACCGGCCCGTCGCGAGGTTTTCCACAGGTTGCTCCGGGCGGGGCCGGGGTGTCGGTGCGGACGGATAGGCTTCAGAAATGGTCCTTCCCGACGCCTCCGCCGCTCTTGACACCCCTGCCGCTCCCGACGCCTCCGCCGAGATCTCCGATGCCGTTCGGGTGCTGCACCGTGTCTTCGGCTACAGCTCCTTCCGCGGGGAGCAGCAGGAGATCATCGAGCAGGTCGTCGGCGGCGGTGACGCGCTCGTCCTGATGCCGACCGGCGGCGGCAAATCGCTCTGCTACCAGATCCCGGCCCTGGTCAGAGCGGGCACGGGCGTCGTGATCTCGCCCCTCATCGCCCTGATGCAGGACCAGGTGGACGCGCTCAGGGCGCTCGGGGTGCGGGCCGGCTTCCTGAACTCGACACAGGACCCGTACGAGCGGCAGGCCGTCGAGCAGGCGTTCCTCGCCGACGAGCTGGACCTGCTCTACCTGGCCCCCGAGCGGCTCCGCACCGAGGGCACGCAGCGGATGCTCGACCGGGGCACGGTGTCGCTCTTCGCGATCGACGAGGCGCACTGCGTCGCCCAGTGGGGCCACGACTTCCGGCCCGACTACCTCGCCCTGTCGATGCTGCACGAGCGGTGGCCGAAGGTGCCGCGGATCGCGCTGACGGCGACGGCCACCGAGGCCACCCACGCCGAGATCGCGAGACGGCTCGGCCTGGAGGACGCCCGGCACTTCGTCGCCGGCTTCGACCGGCCGAACATCCAGTACCGCATCGTCCCGAAGAACAACCCGCTCAAGCAGCTCCTGGAGCTGATCAGGACCGAGCACGACGGGGACGCGGGCGTCGTCTACTGCCTCTCGCGCGCCTCGGTGGAGAAGACTGCGGCCGCCCTCGTCGAGCAGGGCATCGACGCCGTCCCGTACCACGCCGGCATGGACGCCCGGACGCGCGCGGCGAACCAGGCCCGGTTCCTGCGGGAGGACGGGGTCGTCGTGGTGGCGACCATCGCCTTCGGCATGGGCATCGACAAGCCCGACGTGCGCTTCGTGGCCCACCTCGACCTGCCCAAGTCGGTCGAGGGCTACTACCAGGAGACCGGCCGCGCCGGACGCGACGGCGAGCCGGCCACGGCCTGGCTGGCGTACGGCCTCCAGGACGTCGTCCAGCAGCGCAAGATGATCGACGGCTCCGAGGGCGACGAGACGCACCGCCGCTCCCTGGCCATGCACCTGGACGCCATGCTCGCCCTGTGCGAGACGGTCGACTGCCGCCGCGTCCGGCTCCTGGAGTACTTCGGGCAGTCCGGCAAGCCGTGCGGCAACTGCGACACCTGCCTGACGCCGGGCGAGTCCTGGGACGGGACCGTCGCCGCGCAGAAGCTGCTGTCCACGGTGTGGCGGCTGGCCAAGGAACGGCGCCAGAAGTTCGGCGCCGGCCAGATCATCGACATCCTCCAGGGCAAGCGGACCGCCAAGGTCATCCAGTTCGACCACGACCAGCTGTCGGTGTTCGGCGTCGGATCCGACCTGGGCACCGCCGAGTGGCGCGGGGTCGTCCGCCAGCTCCTCGCGCAGCGGCTGCTCGCGGTGGAGGGCGACTACGGGACGCTGGTGCTCACGGAGGACAGCGGCGAGGTGCTCGGCGGGCGCCGCCAGGTCCCGATGCGCAAGGAGAAGGCCCCCGCCCCCGCCCGCAAGGAGTCCGGGGCCCGCTCCGGCAAGGGCGCGCGCGTGCCGGTCGATCTGCCCGCGGCCGCCCTGCCGGTCTTCGAGGCCCTCCGTGCCTGGCGGGCCGCGACGGCGCGCGAGCAGGGCGTGCCGGCGTACGTCGTCTTCCACGACGCGACGCTCCGCGAGATCGCGACCCGCCTGCCCGCCACCGTCGCGGAACTCGGCACCATCGGCGGCGTCGGCGAGGCCAAGCTCACCAAGTACGCCGAGGGCGTCCTCGACGCCCTGTCCCAGGCGGGGGCCGACGGGACGGACACGGGATCCGCCCTTGCCGAGCCCGCTCCGGCCGCCGCACCCGAGCCCGCTCCGGCCGCCGCACCCGCGCCCGCTCCGGCCGCCGCACCCGCGCCCGCTCCTGCCGTCGTGCGCGCTTCCGCGCCGTCGGGGCGGGGGCCGGAGCCGGACGCCTCGCTGTTCTACGACGAGGAGCCGCCGTTCGACATGGACGAGACCGAGCCTCCGTGGGACGAGTTCGAGTAGTCCGGGGCACCCCGGTCGTCCGGAGGCCGTATCGGAGATGTCCGATACGGCCTCCGGGCGTTTCCGTCCTTTCCCGGCTGTCTCCCCGAGACGGGACGCGGTCCGGGACGGCCGGGGGACGCCTCGTCGACGGCCCGGGGCACGGGCCGGGAGCGGTGCTGCGGACGGGGCTCTGACCTGCGGCGGCGGGCGGGTATCCTGCTCTTCGTGATCTTGCCGGAGACGGCTCTGGGACACCGTGGGACGCGGCCGAGGGGGCGGTGCGCGACCGGTGCGCGCTGTTAACTTTCCGGTCTTCCGGCCGCCGCGTCAGGGCGGTGCCGCCGGACCCCCGCGACCACTCATGTGAGGAACGTTCCACCGATGACGAGCAGCCGGCGCAGAATCCCGTGGACGGGTGCGGTCCTCGCCGTGACCGCCCTCGCCCTGACCGGGTGTTCCACCGGTGAGCCCGCGGCGCCGGCACCCGCCACCGCCGTCTCCGCGCGTTCCTCCGCCGACGCGTCGCGCTGGACCCTGCCCATGCAGGCGTACCGGCCCACCGCCGAGCAGACCGGGACCCTCGGCCGCGCGGAGCGGAAGCTGGTCGACCGGTGCCTCAAGGGCTTCGGGATCGACTGGAAGCCCGCCCCGGAGCTTCCCGCGATCGGCCCGAAGAACCTGCTCGACTGGCGGTACGGGATCCATGACGCCGGGATGTCCGCGAAGTTCGGCTACCAGGTGGACCCGGCGCAACAGGCGCGCTACGAGAAGGCGTTGAGCGCCGTCGACGCGCAGCCGAGGCTCTCCGACGACGCCCAGCTCGTCCTGGGCGGCACCGACGTGCCCGTCGAACTCTTGGAGAAGGTCGGCCCGGAGGCCCGGCGCGGCTATTACGCGGGGCGGAAGATCCCCGAGGGCGGCTGCTTCGGCGAGGCCCGCCGGACCCTGGGCACTTCGGCCCAGGGCGTGTCCCCGCTGGTGCAGCGCCTGACGAACGAGTCGTACCCCCGGTCCATGGAAGACCCGCTGGTGAAGGCGGTGTTCGCGCGCTGGTCCGCCTGCATGAAGGCCAAGGGCTTCACGTACCCGGCTCCCATGGCCGCCAACGACGACCCCCGGTTCCGGCCCCAGCCCGAGGGGGCGTCGCGCGTCGAGATCGACACGGCGCTCGCCGACATCGACTGCCGCGCCACCCACCGGGTCGCGGAGGTCTGGCACGCGGCGGAGACCCGGATCCAGCGCGCGTCGATCGCGCGCAACGCCACGGCGCTCACGGCGGACCGCCGCGCCCTCGACGCCAGTCTGCGCAAGGCGGCGGACGTCCTCGCCCGCCCCTGACCCACGTTCCTTCTCCTTGCTTCCTTTGCCGATTTCCGTTCCGACGATCACTCTGGAGACTCCTGTGCAGACCACCTCGCGGCGCCGCCGCCTCCGTACCGCCCTCGTCGCCGCCGTCATGGGCGCCTCCGCCCTCTCCGGCACGGGCATGGCCCACGCCGAGGGCGACCCCACCGCCTGGATCTCCAGCGACGAGGACACCATCATGTCGATGGAGGACTGCGCCGGCTCGTCGGAGGAGTTTCGCTTCCGCCTCTACTACAGCCCCAACTACTCGGGCGCCTGGGTCAACATCGGCCACAACATCTACGACATGCTGGCCCTCAAGATGCCCTACTCGCCGGCCACGCCGCTCCGCTTCTGCCCCAACACCGGCTCGGGCAGCGGCCAGGTCGCCGGCAACAACGCCGCCTCCGCCTACAACTGGTACGACGGCTACAGCGCCTCCGTGTACTACAGCGCCGGCTACAAGGGCGCCTACGACTTCGTCCAGCGCCGGTCCGGCGTCTCCACCCTGGTGAACACCCGGAACGACAACCGCTCCATCCAGTTCAGCAGCTCCTGGTAGTCGCTCACTCGGGCTGCGGCGTGAGGCGCCGCAGCCCCCTGCGGTCGTAGTAGTGGGTCATGGCGAAGCCGAACGCCAGGGCCGCTGCCGTACCGACCGCGATCATGATCCAGCCGCGGGCGAGACCCGCGTCGGCCTGGGCGTCGAAGTACAGGATGGACCGGACGCCCGCGCTGAGCTGGTGCATCGGCTCGAAGATGCCCAGGAAGCGGTAGAACGCGGGGGTCGCCTGCAGCGGGACGGTCGCCCCGGAGGAGGGGAGGGCCAGCGCGATGAAGACGAACATGGACACGAGCTGGCCGATGCCCCCGAAGGCGGCGTTGATGGCCTGGACGCCCAGGCCGACGGCGACCGTCGCGCAGTAGGAGAAGAGCCACAGCATCGGCAGGTGGTCGGCGTCCATGCCGAGGATCCCGATCGTGGCGACCATGACGAGCGTGGTCGTCAGGAGGGCGATGCCGGCGGTCATCAGCATCTTCAGGACGAGCGTCTGGGTGCGGCTGATCGGGACGGTCGGGTGGCGGGTGTGCCAGGGCCCGAGCTCGCTGTCGGCGTAGCCGAGCGCGGTGTCGACGCCGCTGTTGACGAGGTTCCCGCCGATGAAGCCGCCCAGGACGAGCAGCAGCGTGTAGTAGAAGGCGGTCAGGCCCAGGCCGCTGTGCCGGCCGATCGGATGGCCGACGCGGGTGGTGACCGCGACGGGGTCGGTCAGGAGCAGCCGCGTGGTCGGTACGGCGGCGGTGGCCGAGAGCTGTCTGCCGATGGTCAGCGAGGCCTGGTGCGCCGCGGCCTGGTTGATCTGGGCCGCCAGGGACGAGCCCAGGCTGCCGAGGCCGGGGTTGGTGAGCACGGTGAGCGTCGGGCGGACGGTCGCCCGGTTCGTGGTCAGCGCGGCGACGGACGCGGTGAACTCCTTCGGGACGACCAGGGCGCCGAAGACCTTGCCGGAGGCCAGGGCGTCCTGCGCGGCCGCGGCGTCGAGGAGGCGCCAGTCGACGGAGGTCTTCGTGGAGCCCACCGAGACGACCGCGTCGGTGATCTGCTTCCCGAGGTTCTCCCGCTGTCCCGGCAGCGGGTGGCCCTCGTCCTCGTCGACCAGGGCGATGGGCAGCTGGTCCAGGTGGTCGTTCGGGCTGAGGATGCCGCCCATGTAGAGGAGCGACAGCAGCAGCGACACCAGGGCGCACAGCAGCGTCGGCACGAGCCACAGCCTGGGGTGCCGGAGGAGCGCGGAGGCGCGGACCTGGGGGGCGGTGCCGGTGCCGGGGGCCTGGGCGTTCGGGGGGACGGAGGTCATGGGGCCATCGTCGACGGCCGGAGCCACGATCCGGGCATTTCGGGCGTCCGTGGGGGTGGGTGTGTCGGGCGCGGCCGGCGGCTCCGGCGGCCCGGACGGCCGCGCCCCGCCGGTCCCGCTCCGATTGCGGAGCGGTGGGCGCCGGGTTTGAGTGGGGAGGACCCCCTCTCGTGCTTTCAGGAGCTGCCATGTCGATGGCGTTCGGTTCATCCTTCGGATCGTCGGATCCGTTCAGCGACCTGTTCAACCGGTTCTTCGGCATGTCGCCGGCCTCGTCGCCCCCGGCGGTGCAGCGCGTGCCGATCGGACGGCTGCTGACCGAGTCCGCCCACGAACTGCTGAACACGGCCGCCCGCAAGGCCGACGAGGACGGCAGCTCCGACCTCGACACGGAGCACCTCCTGTGGGCGGCGACCCAGGTCGAGCCGACCCGTCGGCTCCTCTCCCGGGGCGGGGTGAGCCCCGACAAGCTCGCCGAGCGGCTCGCCGGGGTCCTTCCCCGCGAGTCCGCCGAGCCGTCCGCCGAACCCGGACTGACCCCGGCGGCCAAGCGGACCCTCGCGACCGCCCACGCCTACTCGCAGGCGGCCGGGGTCTCGTACATCGGCCCCGAGCACATCCTCAGCGCCCTCCTCGGCGACGCCGACTCCGGCGCCTCCCGCTTCCTGCGGGCCGAGGACATGGACATGAAGAAGCTGCGCGGCCTCACCGACCAGGCGGCCCGTCCGGAGCCGCGCGGCGCCCCCGCCGCCGCGCAGCAGCCGGCCACGACCCTCGACGAGTACGGCCGCGACCTCACGGAAGAGGCGAGGGCGGGCAGGCTCGACCCGGTCGTGGGCCGGGCCGACGAGATCGAGCAGACCATCGAGATCCTCTCCCGGCGCTCCAAGAACAACCCCGTGCTCATCGGCGAGCCCGGCGTCGGCAAGACCGCCATCGTCGAGGGCCTCGCCCAGCGCATCGTCGCGGACGAGGTCCCCGACACCCTCAAGGGCAAGCGGGTCGTCTCCCTGGACCTGTCCGGCATGGTGGCCGGCGCGCAGTACCGGGGACAGTTCGAGGAACGCCTCAAGAAGGTCATCGAGGACGTCCAGGAGGCCGGCGGCGACATCATCCTCTTCATCGACGAGCTGCACACCGTCGTCGGCGCGGGCGCCACCGGCGAGGGCTCGATGGACGCGGGCAACATGCTCAAGCCCGCCCTCGCCCGCGGCGAACTGCACGTGGTGGGCGCCACCACCATCGACGAGTACCGCAAGCACATCGAGAAGGACGCCGCCCTCGAACGCCGCTTCCAGCCCGTCCTCATCCCGGAGCCGACCGTCGAGGAGACCGTGCAGATCCTCGAAGGACTGCGCGACGCGTACGAGGCCCACCACCAGGTCCGCTTCGCCGACGGCGCCCTCGCCGCGGCCGCCGAGCTCTCCGACCGCTACATCAGCGACCGCTTCCTGCCCGACAAGGCCATCGACCTCATGGACCAGGCCGGAGCGCGCGTCCGGCTCCGCAGCGGCAGCCGCTCCACCGAGGTCGTCAGCCGCGAGGACAGGCTCGCGAAGCTGGGGCGCGAGAAGGACCAGGCCGTCGCCCGCGAGGACTTCGAGAAGGCCAAGGAGCTCAAGGAGCAGATGGCCGGGATCGAGGGCGAACTCGCCGGGATCGAGGAGCGCCGCGAGGGCGTCGTCTCGGTCACGGCCGCCGACATCGCCGACATCGTCTCCCGCCGCACCGGCATCCCCGTCTCCCAGCTCACCGCCAGCGAGAAGGAGAAGCTCCTCAGGCTGGAGGAGGAGATGCACGCCCGGATCGTCGGCCAGGAGGAGGCCGTCACCGCGGTCTCCGAGGCCGTGCGCCGCAACCGGGCCGGCATGGGCGACCCGAACCGCCCCGTCGGCTCCTTCCTCTTCCTCGGGCCCACGGGCGTCGGCAAGACCGAACTCGCCAAGACCCTCGCCGAGCAGCTCTTCGGCGCCGAGGACCGCATGATCCGCTTCGACATGAGCGAGTTCCAGGAGAAGCACACCGTCGCCCGGCTCGTCGGCGCGCCTCCCGGATACGTCGGCTACGAGGAGGCCGGCCAGCTCACCGAGAAGGTCCGCCGCCAGCCCTACAGCGTCGTCCTCTTCGACGAGATCGAGAAGGGGCACCCCGACGTCTTCAACACGCTGCTCCAGATCCTCGACGACGGCCGCCTCACCGACGGACAGGGCCGCACGGTCGACTTCCGCCACTGCGTCGTCATCATGACGTCCAACATCGGCGCCCACCGCATCCTCGCCCACGAGGGCGACGCGGCCGAGCTCAAGGACGAGCTGATGGAGGACCTGCGGGGCCGCTTCCTGCCCGAGTTCCTCAACCGCATCGACGACATCATCGTCTTCCACAGCCTCACCGAGGAGAACCTGTCGGAGATCGTCGACCACCTCCTCGACCGCAGCAAGCACCGCGTCCACGCGCAGGGCCTGACCCTGGAGGTCACCGAGGCGGCGAAGAAGCTCCTCGTCGCCCACGGCTACCAGCCGGCGTTCGGCGCCCGGCCGCTGCGCCGCACGATCCAGACCGAGCTTGACAACCGCGTCGCCTCCCTGCTGCTCGGCGGCGAGGCCGACCCCGGCGACACGATCGTCGCGGACGTCGTGGACGACTCGCTGCACTGCACGGTCCGCAAGCACGAGGACGCGCCGGCCTGAGAGCCGCCCGTACGACCTCCCGGGAGCTCACTGCGGTACGGAGTCTCCCGGGAGCCGGTCCAGGGCGGCGGCGACGTCGGTGCGGCCCGCGACCTCCCGAAGGGCGCGCGCCATCACGGACTCCGGCTCCCGGACCACCGTCACCAGGCCGACCGGCACCGACCGCGCCGGCTCGGCCATCGGCACCGCCCGCATGCCGTGCGGCACCCCGAAGACGTGCAGCCAGGCGTGCGGCACGATGCCGGCCCAGCGGCCGGTCCTGACATGGGCGAAGAGCGCCGCCACCGAGTCCGTCTCCACCCGGGGCGAGGGCCGCACCCCCGCCTCGGCGAACAGCCCGTCCAGGACCTGCCGCCCCTGCATGGTCCCGGTCAGCAGACAGAGCGGCAGCCGCGAGGCCTCCGCCCAGGTCGCCGTCGTCCGGTGCGCCGGGGCGTCGGCGGCACCCGTGAGGAGCACGTACCGCTCCTCGTACAGCGGAACGGCCTGGAAGTTCTCCGGCAGCCCCTGGTGCAGATACGTCACTCCGGCGTCGATCTCGAAGTTCCGCAGCTGCCGCAGCACCTCCTCCGCCCGCAGGTCCGTCGCCACCTCCACGGTCACCAGCGGGTGCGCCAGGCAGAACGGCGCCGTGAGCAGGGCGACCGCGCCGGACGCCGTCGGCACCGAACCGATCCGCATCCGGCCGCTCAGCCCCGTGCGCAGCGCACCGACCTCGCTCTTGAGGGCGTCACGGTCGGCCAGGAGCCGCTGCGCCCACACCACGATCCGCTCGCCCTCGGGCGTGAGGCCCTCGTACCGGCGGCCGCGCAGCACCAGCGGGACGCCGAGTTCGTCCTCCAGCTTCCGGACCGCCTCCGAGAGGGCGGGCTGGGAGACGTGGCAGGCCTGGGCGGCGCGGGCGAAGTGACGCTCCCGCGAGAGGGCCACCAGGTACTCGAGTTGGCGGAACAGCACCCCACGGGTCTACCCGACCACCCGCCCGAACGCCAATCGGCACCGCCGTCAGCCGGCGGGAACGGCCGCCGCGACGGGCCCGGCCTCCAGCCGGTCGTCGCCGCAGTAGACGTTCATCGACGTCCCGCGCAGGAAACCGACCAGCGTGAGACCGCTCTCCGCCGCGAGGTCCACGGCGAGGGAGGAGGGCGCCGACACGGCCGCGAGCATCGGGATCCCGGCCATCACCGCCTTCTGCACCAGCTCGAAGGAGGCCCGGCCGCTCACCATCAGCACCGTCCCGCGCAGCGGAAGCAGCCCCTCCCGCAGGGCGTGCCCGACGACCTTGTCCACGGCGTTGTGCCGGCCGACGTCCTCCCGCAGGCACACCAGCTCGCCCCCGGCCGAGAAGAGACCGGCCGCGTGCAGCCCGCCGGTGCTGTCGAAGACCTTCTGCGCCGCCCGCAGCCGGTCGGGGAGCGCCGTCAGCACCCCGGTCCCCACGCGCAGCGGGTCCTCGGCGACCGACCAGGCGGCCGTGGTCCGCACCGCGTCCAGGCTCGCCTTGCCGCACAGACCGCACGAGGAGGTCGTGTAGAAGTTCCGCTCCAGGGACGCGTCGGGGGCGGCCACACCGGGCGCGAGGACGACGTCGACCACGTTGTACGTGTTGCCGCCGTCGGAGGTGGCGCCCGCGCAGTACCGGATCCCGGCCACGTCCCCGGCCGCGTGCACCACGCCCTCGCTCACCAGGAAACCGGCCGCCAGGTCGAAGTCGTCGCCCGGGGTGCGCATCGTCACGGTCAGCGGGCGGCCGCCGACCCGGATCTCCATCGGCTCCTCGGCCGCGAGGGTGTCGGGGCGGTACGCGGAGCCGCCCTCCCGCACGCGCAGGACGCGCCGCCGCCGGGTCACGCGTCCCATCAGGCGCTCCGTCCGTCGGCCGGTTCGAGGCGGACCACGACGCCCTTGGACGTCGGGCAGTTGCTGATGTCGGCGACGCTGTCCAACGGCACCAGGACGTTCGTCTCCGGGTAGTAGGACGCCGCCGAACCCCGGCTCGCGGGGTACGCGACCACCCGGAAGCCCTCCGCGCGCCGCTCCCGCCCGTCGTGCCAGACGCTCACCAGGTCCACGAGCTGACGGTCGGCGAGGCCGAGGGCGTCGAGGTCGGCAGGGTTGACGAGGACGACCCGGCGGGCGTCGTGGATGCCGCGGTAGCGGTCGTTCGGCGCGTACCAGACGGTGTTCCACTGGTCGTGCGAGCGCAGCGTCTGGAGCAGCAGGTGCCCCTCGGGGACGTGCGGCATCGTGAACGCGTTGCACGTGAAGACGGCCTTGCCGCTCGGGGTGGGGAAGACCCCCGCGTTCACCGGATTGGGCAGGTGGAAGCCGCCCGGCCGGGCCACGCGCGCGTTGAAGTCCTCGAAGCCGGGCACGACCCGGGAGATCCGGTCCCGGACGGTGCCGTAGTCCCGTTCGAACTCCTCCCAGGGGACGGAGGGCTCGTCACCGAGGGTCGCACGGGCGAGCCGCGCGACGATCGCGACCTCGCTGAGCAGGTCGGGGGAGGCGGGCGGCAGCTTGCCCCGGGAGGCGTGGACGTCGCTCATGGAGTCCTCGACGGTCACGAACTGCTCGACGCCGTCCTGCACGTCCCGGTCGCTGCGGCCCAGCGTGGGCAGGATGAGGGCGGTCTCGCCGCAGACCGTGTGGGAGCGGTTGAGCTTGGTGGAGACGTGCGCGGTGAGCCGGCAGCCCCGCACGGCCTCCTCGGTGACCGCGCTGTCGGGGGTGGCCCGCACGAAGTTCCCGGCGACGCCCAGGAAGACCTTCGCGCGCCCCTCGCGCATGGCGCGGATGCCGTTCACCGCGTCCAGGCCGTGGCGGGTCGGCGGGGTGAAGCCGAACTCCTTCCCCAGGGCGTCGAGGAACCTCTGCGGCATCCGCTCCCACACGCCCATCGTGCGGTCGCCCTGCACGTTGCTGTGGCCGCGCACCGGGCACACGCCCGCGCCGGGCCTGCCGATGTTGCCGCGCGCGAGGAGGAAGTTGACGACCTCCCGGATGGTGGGGACCCCGTGCTTGTGCTGGGTGAGGCCCATCGCCCAGCACACGATGATCCGCTCGCTGCGCAGGACCCGTTCGAAGACCTCCTGGATCTCCTCGCGGGACAGCCCCGTCGCCGTCAGGACGTTTTCCCAGGAGACCTTCCGCGCGTGCTCGGCGAACTCGGTGAAGCCGGTCGTGTTCCGCTCGATGAAGCCGCGGTCGAGGACGGTGCCCGGCGCGGCGTCCTCGGCCTCCACCAGGAGCCGGTTCAGGGCCTGGAAGAGGGCGAGGTCGCCGCCGGCGCGGATGTGCAGGAACTGGTCGGCGATCGGCGTGCCGCGGCCGATGATCCCGCGCGCCTTCTGCGGGTGCTTGAAGCGCATGAGCCCGGCCTCGGGCAGTGTGTTGACGGCCACGACCTGTCCGCCGTTGCGCTTGGTCTCCTCCAGGGCCGACAGCATCCGGGGGTGGTTGGTGCCCGGGTTCTGCCCCACCACGAAGACCAGGTCGGAGTGGTGGATGTCGTCCAGGGAGACGCTGCCCTTGCCGATGCCCAGCGTCTGGGACAGCGCGGAACCGCTGGACTCGTGGCACAGGTTGGAGCAGTCCGGCAGATTGTTCGTGCCGTACGCGCGCGCGAAGAGCTGGAGGAGGAACGCGGCCTCGTTGTTCAGCCGGCCGGAGACGTAGAAGAGGGCCTCGTCGGGGGAGTCGAGCGCCTTCAGCTCGCCGGCGAGCAGCCCGAGCGCCTCGTCCCAGCCGATCGGCTCGTAATGCGTCGCACCCGGCCGCTTCACCATCGGCTCGGTGAGCCGGCCCTGCTGGTTGAGCCAGTAGTCGGACATGCCGTCGAGCTCCGCGACCGAGTGCTCGCGGAAGAAGTCCCGGGTGACGCGCCGCGAGGTGGCCTCGTCGTTGATGTGCTTGGCACCGTTCTCGCAGTACTCGTTCCTGTGCCGCTCGCCCGGCGCGGGCTCCGGCCACGCGCAGCCCGGGCAGTCGATGCCCTTGGGCTGGTTGATGTTCAGCAGCGTCAGCGCGGTGCGCCGCGGGGACGTCTGGCCCAGGGAGTACTCCAGCGCGTGCGCCACGGCGGGAAGCCCCGTCGCCCAGGTCTTCGGCGGGGTGACCTTCAGGTCGTCGACCGGGTCCTCGATGGCGCTCATGCTCGGGTCCGCCTCATTTCCTCGCGAATATCGGATTCTCGCCGCAGAGCAGATTCGGCCTCCTTCGGAGCAAAGTCAAAGAGATGTTTTCGATGACCTGATAGGCGCGACCTATCGGCTTGCCTTCCGCACGGCCTCCCGCGTTGCCTTCTGCGCCCGACAAGCGATTCCTATCGCGCCATCGGTAATACCTCTTTGACTTGCGGAGGGAATTCGCCGAGGGTGATCGGGTCATGAATTCCTGTTTTCGTCGAGTTTCGAGGAAGTGGGCGGAATCGTGCTGACGGCCATCTCCACGGCGTGGGAGCACGCACGGAGCCTCGCCCGCGACAGCGCCGGGCCGCCGCTGCCGGTCGTCGGCCGGGACCTCGACGAGGCCCTCGGGCACGCCCTCGCCGCGCCCCTGCGGGCGCTCACCGACCTGCCGGCGTTCGACACCTCCGCGATGGACGGCTGGGCCGTCGCGGGCCCAGGACCGTGGCGGCTGCGCGAGGGCGGCGTCCTGGCGGGGGAGGAGCCCGAACCGCTGGGCCCCGGCACCGCCGTGCGCATCGCCACCGGCGCCCCCGTCCCGGCGGGGGCGAGCGCGGTGCTCCGGCGGGAGCACGGGGAGAGCACCGGCCCGCTGCTGGACCTCTCCGAGGGGGAGCTCGCTCCCGGCCGGGACATCCGGCCGAGGGGGCAGGAGTGCCGGGCGGGCGACGTCCTGCTGCCCGCCGGTACGACCGTGACCGCCCGTGTGCTCGGGCTCGCCGCCGCGGCCGGGTACGACCGGCTCGCCGTGCACCGCCGGCCCCGCGTGGAACTCCTCGTGCTCGGCGACGAGCTGCTGGAGTCCGGCGTCCCCCGCCACGGCCGGGTCCGCGACGCCCTCGGCCCCCTGCTGACGCCGTGGCTGCGCGGCTGCGGGGCGGAGGTCGTCGCCCGCCGCCGGATCCCGGACGCCCCGGCACCGCTGCGCGCGGCCGTACGGGACTCCACCGCCGACCTCGTGCTCACCACCGGCTCCACCGCCGCCGGACCGGTGGACTTCCTCCACACGGCCCTCGCCGAGACGGGCGCCCGGCTCCTCGTCGACTCCGTCGCCGTACGGCCCGGCCACCCGATGCTCCTCGCCGCGCTGCCGCCGGCCGCCGACGGCCGGCCCCGCCTCCTGGCGGGCCTGCCCGGCAACCCGCTGGCCGCCGTCGCCGGCGCGGTCACCCTCGCCGTACCCCTGCTGCGACGCCTCGGCGGGCACGCGGACGCCGAGCCGCCCCGTACCGTCTGCGCCGCCGCGCTGCCCGGTCACCCCCGGGACACCCGGCTGCTCCCCGTACGGCGCACGGACCGGGGAGCGGAGCCGCTGCCGTTCGACGGGCCGGCGATGCTGCGCGGCCTCGCCTGCGCCGACGGCCTCGCCGCGGTCCCGCCCGGCGGCCTGGCCGCCGGGGCGGCCGTGGAGCTGCTGTCCCTGTCCCCGTCCCCGGACGGCTGACCCGCACCCGGAATCCCTAGCCTCTGGCCCCACCCCGTCGGTCTCGAACCTCCGTCCCGCCCCGTGGATCCCGGGCCTCCGTCCCTCACTCCGTGGGTTTCGAACCTCCGTCCCCGCCCCGTGGATCCCGGGCCTCCGCCCCCCACTCCGTGGACCCCGGGTCTCCCCCCCCTCACCCCCTGGAACCCGGGACTCCGCCTCCTCGCCCCGTGGATCCCGAACCTTCACCCCCACCCCCCTCAGGACCCGCACCATGACGACGCACCCCGAATCCGCCGACCCGGTCCGGCCCCGTACCGCGGGCGCGTGCTGACCGGCCCGCGGCGTGCGGCCGCACGCCTGGGGCGGGCGCTGTCCCCGAGGGGAGCGCTCGCCCTCCAGAGCGTGGACGGGGCCCTGTCCTTCGCGTTGCGCGCCGCGCTCGCGATGGCGCTGCCCGCGTTGCCGCTGGCGCTCGCCGGGCGCGCCGACCAGGCCGTCTACACGATGCTGGGCTCCTTCACCACGACCTTCGGCCGCAATCTGCCCTACGCGCGCCGCGCCCGTGTGCTCGCGGTCGTCGCCGTGGCGATGACCGCGTGCGTGGCCGGCGGCGCGGCGCTCGCCGCCTGGGCGCATCCCCGGGACGGGGGAGCGGGCGCCGTCGTGGCCGTCGTGGCCACGGCGCTGGTGGCCGGTCTCGCGAAGTTCTCCTGCGACGCGGAACGGCTGAGGGGGCTCGGCGCGGTGCTGCTGCTGTCCTCCTTCGCGGTGGCGGCCAACGGCGCCTCGGCCCCCGCCGACGTCCTGCCCCAGGCGGGCCTGGCCGCCTGTGGTGCGGCCGTCGCCTGGGTCCTCGCCGTGGCGGGCCGGCTCGTGCACCCGGACCGTCCGCAGCGGCTCGCCGTCGCCGCCGCCCTGCGCGAACTCGCCGACCTGTGGGACGCGAGCGGCACGCCGGGCCCCGGCCGGCTCGTACGGCACCGGGCGACCGCCGCGGTCCTCCAGGCGTACCGCACGCTCGGCGTCCTGCCCCCGTCCGGCACCGAGTGGGGCGGCCGGGGCGACACCTGCGTCCGCCTCGCCGACCTCTCCTGGGCGCTGCTCGTCGGGTCCGCCCGCCGTCCGCCGAACGACCCCACCGGCCTGGCCCGTACGCTGCGCCGCCAGGTCCGCCTGCTCGTCAGCCGCCGTCTGCGGGCCCCGCGCCTCCTGCCCGAACTGGCGCTCCCGGTCCTGATCGCCCAGTCCGGCATGCTCGCCCGCCCCGGCGGCCCCACCGGGACCCGCCCCGCCGGCACCGGGACGTCCGGCCCCGGGCCGGTCACGGCTGATCCCACCACCCTGCGCGCCGCCGAACTCCGGGCCGCCGCACTGGTGACGGGACCGGCCCACGGCCGGGCCGCGGTCCTCCTCGTGCCCGCCCTGCGGATGGTCCTCGGCACCGGCCTCGCGGGCGGCGCGGCCCTGCTCCTGGGCCTCGGGCACGGCTACTGGGCGGCGATCTCCGCCGCCGCCGTCCTCCATTCGGTCAACGTGCGGACGGCGGCCCAGCGGGCCGTCCAGCGCACCCTGGGCACGATCGCGGGCCTCCTGCTCGCCCTCGGCGTCCTCGGCCTGGGCCCCGGGCCGGTGACGCTCGTCCTCGTGATCGTCCTGTTCGAGTTCCTCCTGGAGTACGTCGTCGCCCGCAACTACGGTCTCGGCGTCGTCTTCCTCACCCCGCTGGCCCTGCTCCTGACCGACCTGGCCGCGCCCGCGCCGGCCGGGTCCCTCGTGCAGGACCGGGCGCTGAGCAGCGCGCTCGGGGTCGGCATCGGGCTCGGCTGCGCGCTGATGGTGGTCCACGACCGGGCGGCGGTACGGGCGGAGCGCGCGCTCAGCGCCTGCACGGCGGCCTCCGAGCGGGCCGAACGCGCCCTGGAGGAGGGGGCCGTGCGGTCGTTCCCGCTCGTCCAGACGCGCCTGGCGGCGGCCGCGGTGGAACTGCGGGAGGCCGACGACGCCGCGGCGGGGGAGCTCTGGCCGGCCGAGATCGACCCCACCGAGCTCGTCGCCGCCGAACGGCGCGCCTACCTCCTCCTGGACCGGCTCGCCAGAAAGGCCTGACGTCCCCTCAGGACGCGGTCTCGATCGTCACCTTGACGTGCTTCATGATCGGCTGGTCGCTCTGGGTGCTGTAGTCGCCCAGGGCGCACAGCACGTTCATCTCCGGCATGTAGCCGGCGGCGCAGCCGCGCGGGATGTCGTACGGGATCGCGAGGTAGCCCTTCAGGTGCCGCCGGCTGCCGTCCTTCGCGGTGCTCGTGATGTCGACGGCGCCCATGTCGGCGATCCCGCGCTCGCGCATGTCGGCCCGGTTCATGAAGACCAGCGTGCGGAGGTTCCTGACGCCCCGGTAGCGGTCGTCGTCCGAGTAGATGGTGGTGTTCCACTGGTCGTGGGAGCGCATGGTGCCGAGCGCCAGCGTGCCGGGGGCGGGCACCACGTCGGGCAGTTCGGCGGCGGAGAACTCGGCGCGCCCGGACGGGGTCAGGAAGACGAGCTCGCGGGCGGGCTGCTTGATGCGGAAGCCGAGCGGCAGCCGTACGCGCCGGTTGAAGTCCTCGAAGCCGTCGAGCGCGCGGGCCATGGTGTCCCGGATGCGGTCGTAGTCCTCGACGTACCACTCCCAGGGCGTGGCGCTGTCGGGCAGTGCGGCGCGCGCCATGCCGGCGACGATGGCCGGCTCGGAGAGCAGGTGCGGGGAGGCGGGCTTCTTCATGCCGACGGACAGGTGCACCATGCTCATCGAGTCCTCGACGGAGGTGCTCTGGACGCCCTTGCGCTGGTGGTCCTTCTCGGTCCGGCCGAGGCAGGGGAGGATGAGGGCCTGCCGGCCGTGGACGATGTGGCTGCGGTTCAGCTTGGTGCTGACCTGGACGGTGAGCTCGCAGCTGCGCAGCGCCTCGTAGGTGTACGGGGTGTCGGGGGCGGCGAGCGCGAAGTTGCCGCCCATGCCGACGAAGACCTTGATCCGGCCTTCGTGCATGGCCTTGATGCTCGCGACGGTGTCCATGCCGTGCGCGCGCGGAGGTTCGATCGCGCAGACCTCGGCGAGCCGGTCCAGGAACTCCGGGCCGGGGCGGTGGTCGATGCCGCAGGTGCGGTTGCCCTGGACGTTGCTGTGGCCGCGCACGGGGGAGGGGCCTGCGCCCTCCCGGCCGAGGTTGCCGCGGAGCAGCAGCAGGTTGACGATCTCCCGGACGGTGTCGACGCCGTGTTCGTGCTGGGTGACGCCGAGGCACCAGCTGACGATGGAGCGGTCGGCCTCCCCGTACGCGCGCGCGGCCTTGAGGATGTCGGCGCGGCTCAGTCCGGACTGCCGTTCCAGTTCCTCCCACGGGGTGGCCTCGCACAGCGCGCGGTACTCCTCGAAGCCCGAGGTGTGGCGCTCGATGAACTCCCGGTCCAGGGCCTTCGGGTCGGTCGACGAGGACTCCAGGACGGCCTTCGCCATGCCGCGTACGAGCGCCATGTCGCCGCCGATGCGCGGCTGGAGGTTCAGGGTGCTGGTCTTCGTCGTCTTGAACAGGGCCATGTCCGTGAAGTCGTGCGGGACGATGGTGCGGGTCGCGGCGGCCTCGACGAGCGGGTTGACGTGCACGATCTGCGCGCCGCGGCGGTGGGCCTCGGCGAGGGCGGTGAGCATCCGGGGCGCGTTCGAGGCGGCGTTGACGCCGAAGATGAACAGCGCGTCGGCGGTCTCCCAGTCCTGGAGGTCGACCGTGCCCTTGCCGGTGCCCAGGGAGGCCTGGAGGGCGCGGCCGCTGGCCTCGTGGCACATGTTGGAGCAGTCGGGCAGGTTGTTGGTGCCCAGTTCGCGGGCCATCAGCTGGTAGAGGAAGGTGGCCTCGTTGCCGAGCCTTCCCGAGGTGTAGTACGTGGCCTGGTTCGGGTCCTCCAGGCCGCGCAGGGTGCGGCCGACGAGCGCGAAGGCGTCCTTCCAGCTGATCGGCACGTAGTGGTCCGACTCCGGGTCGTAGACCACCGGCTCGGTGAGGCGGCCCTCGTTCTCCAGGTCGTAGTCGCTCCATCCGGCGAGCTCGGTCACCGAGTGGGCGGCGAAGAACTCGCGCCCGACCCGCTTGCGGGTCATCTCCCAGGTGACGTGCTTGATGCCGTTCTCGCAGATGTCCAGGTGGAGGCCCTTGGTGTCGTCGGGCCAGGCGCAGCCGGGGCAGTCGAAGCCGGTGTTCTCGTGGTTCATCCGCATGATCGCGCGCGGGCCGTCGACCAGCGCGCCCTCGCGCACGAGGAAGTTCGTCACGCTCTTCGCGGCGCCCCAGCCCGCGGCCGGGTGGTGGTACGGACGGAATTCCGGTTCGCCCTCGGGGGCCGGGCCCACCCGGGGTTCGCGCCCGTCCTGGGCGGCGGTGTTCTCGTCCTGGTCGGTGCTCAAGGAGCTTCACCCTCTCGCCCTGCGGACGCATGGGCATGCTGGGACGGAAGACCCCCTCCGGGCAGGCTAAGCCCGCCGTCCGGCACCTGCCACTCCGCGGTGGAGGGGCCCGCGCCGGGCTGCGTACCGGATCATGCGCACCTACGCTGACGCTGTCCCTTTCGCCCGACTTCCGGTCATGTCTCGGGGGAGTGCCATGGTCGTACCCCAGCCCGTCGTCGCCCCGCCCGCGCGGGCGGCCGTCTTCCTGGTCGTCACCGTCAACCCGGGCGGCGAGAGCGCGGTGCGGGAGGCGCTCGGGGACCTGACGGGGCTGACCCGCTCGGTGGCGTTCCGCCACCCCGACTCCGCCCTCGGCTGCGTCGTCGGCATCGGCTCCGAGGGCTGGGACCGGCTCGTCGGCGGTCCCCGCCCCCGCGAGCTGCACCCCTTCCCGCCCCTGAGCGGCCCCCGCCACCGCGCCCCCGCCACCCCCGGCGACCTGCTCTTCCATCTGCGGGCCCGGCGCCTGGACCTCTGCTTCGAACTGGCCCGGCACATCGTGGCCGCCCTGGGCGGCGCGGTGACCGTCGTCGACGAGGTGCACGGCTTCGCGTACTTCGACGACCGCGACCTGCTCGGATTCGTCGACGGCAGCGAGAACCCCGAGGGCGTGACGGCGGCCGAGGCGGTCCACATCGGTGACGAGGACCCGCACTTCCGGGGCGGCAGCTATGTGTTCGTACAGAAGTACGTGCACGACATGGCGGCCTGGGACGCGCTCACCGTCGAGCAGCAGGAGCACGTCATCGGGCGCCGCAAAGGGTCCAACGTCGAACTGTCCGACGACGTCAAGCCCACCGACTCGCACGTCGCGCTGAACACGATCACCGACGACGACGGCGTCCAGCAGCAGATCTTCCGCGCGAACATGCCCTTCGGGCGGATCGGCACCGGAGAGTTCGGCACCTACTTCATCGGCTACGCGCGGACGCCCGCCGTGACCGAGCGGATGCTCCGCAACATGTTCCTCGGGAATCCCCCCGGCGCCACCGACCGCATCCTCGACTTCTCCCGGGCCGTGACCGGCTGCCTCTTCTTCGTGCCGAGCGCCGGCCTCCTCGACGACCTCCCCGCCCCCTCGGCCGCCGCAGCCCCCGGGGAGTCCCTGGGCATCGGCAGCCTGAAAGGAGCCCCCGCCCCATGACGTCCCCCGACTCCCGCAGCAACCTCCACCGCGAACTCGCCCCGATCACCGCGGCCGCGTGGGCCGAGATCGAGGAGGAGGCCCGCCGCACCTTCCGCCGCAACGTCGCGGGCCGCCGCGTCGTCGACGTCCCCGACCCGGCGGGACCCGAGCTCTCCGCCGTCGGCACCGGCCACCTCTCCGACCTGGCCGCGCCCGTGCCCGGCGTGACGGCACGGCTGCGCGAGGCACGGCCCCTCGTCGAACTCAGGGTGCCGTTCACCGTCGACCGGGCCGCCGTCGACGACGTCGAGCGCGGCGCGAAGGACTCCGACTGGCAGCCCGTCAAGGACGCGGCGCGCACCCTGGCGCTCATCGAGGACCGCATGGTCTTCGAGGGGTACGGGGCGGCCGGCGTCGAAGGGCTGCGCGCCCGCACCTCGAACCCGGTGCTGACGCTGCCCGCCGAGCCCCGCGACTACCCCGACGCGGTCGGCAGGGCCCTGACCTCCCTGCGGCTCGCCGGCGTCGACGGTCCGTACGCGCTGCTGCTCGGCGCCGACCAGTACCGGGCCGTCAGCGAGACCTCCGACCACGGCTATCCGATCGCGGCCCACCTCGCCCGGATGCTCGACGGCTCCCCGATCTGGGCGCCCGCCCTCGACGGCGGCTTCGTCCTCTCCACCCGGGGCGGTGACTTCGCACTGCGCATCGGCCAGGACGTGGCCATCGGCTACACCTCGCACGACGCGGGCAGCGTCGAGCTGTACCTCCAGGAGACCCTCACCTTCCTGGCCTACACGGACGAGGCCGTCGTCGTGCTGGAGCCCTGAGCCGTGGACCCGCGGCTGTCCGGCGCCGTGCCCCGGCTCGCCGCGTCGGCGCTCGCCGGCGCGGCGACCGGCGCGGCCGTCGCCGCCCTGACCCGGAAGCCCCTGGGCGTCCTCGCGGGCATCGCCGCGGCCGAGACCCTCTTCGTCGTCACCGGCTGGCTCGTCCTGTGGCCCATGGACGCCGCCACGACCCACCGGAACGTCCGGCGCGAGGAGTTCCGGCCCGTCGTCGAGGAACTCGTCGTCGTCGCGACCTCCCTGTGCGGGCTCGTCGGCATCGTCGTCCTGCTCCTGGTGGGCAAGACCGACCTGAGCCACGCGGCGGCCGCGGCGGCGCTCTGCGGCGTCTTCATGGCCTGGGCGGCGCTCCACCTCATGTACGCCACCCGGTACGCGTACCTCTACTACGCCCTGAAACCCGGCGGCGGCATCGACTTCAACTCCCGGACCCCGCCGAAGTACAGCGACTTCCTCTACTTCAGCTTCAACCTCGGCATGACCTACCAGGTCTCCGACACCAGCGTCTCCAGCCCCACGGTCCGCTCGGTCGTCCTGCGGCACTGCCTGCTGTCGTACGTCTTCGGGGCGAGCATCCTGGCCACCACCATCAACCTGGTCTCCGGGATCGTCACGGGCCGCTGATCCGGGCGGGCGTCAGCGGCGCCACCACGGTTCGCGCACGTAGCGGCTCTCCTCGCTCGTGCACCCGACGCCGTTGGAGATCTGCTCCGAGTCCAGGTTCCAGCCGACCACGCCGTCGCCCTTGCGGCTCAGCTCGATCAGCCGGTCGCTCCCGGTCCGGGTGCCGTCCGTGACCCGGCACTCCACGATCGACGTCCACGCCTGCCCGTCGAGCGCCGACACGAACGCCAGGAGCGGCAGCACGAGCACCGTCAGGGTCAGCGCCACCCACTGCTCGACGCCGGCGGCCCGGCGCAGCCAGGAGGGCGGCCGGTAGCCGGGCTCGCCGTGTGCCCGCTCCTGCCCGGGCCGGTGGTGCGGCCGGCGCCGGCCCGTGCGGTACTCCACGACCACGCCCTGCCGCAGCGCGAAGGCGGCGAGCCCGGTGGCGAGGCCCCACCACGGCCCGAAGAAACAGGCGTCGACGACTCCGACGGCGACCGGGTTGGCCACCGTGAGCGCCGCCCGCCGGAGCGCCCCCGCCAGGCCGCTCCCGAGGGGGACCGCCCCGCGCGCGGCGAACAGGGCGAAGATCACGCGGGAGACGACGACGCCGAGCACCGACCCGAGGAGCGGGTCCGTGATCACCATGCCGATCAGGATGTCCGGCCAGTTCGCCGGCTCCATGCCGACCAGCACGTCCCGCACGGCGTCGCCGCCGCCGACCGTGTAGGCCAGTTTCGTGACCGGCACCGTGAAGGCGAGCGCCATCAGGACGGTGTGCCCGGGACCGCCCTTGCGATCGGTCTCGCGGATCTCCTGGTGGCTCGGCCCGGGCGAGGCGGTGTCCGGCATGCCCTCAGCCGAGCGAGACCACGACCGCCGTCGTCCGTCCCCCGGGCGTGTCGTACGTGACGGAGTCCCCGGCGCGGTGGCCGAGCAGGGCCTTGCCGAGCGGGCTGTCGGCGGTCACCAGGGCCGCGTCCAGGGCGTTCGCGAGCTCGCCGATCCGGACGGTCGACTCGGTGCCGTCCGCGAACCGCACGGTCACACTGCTGCCCACGCCGACCGCGTCGGTGGACGGCGCCCCCGCGACGGCCCCCTCCCGGAGCCGCCCCTCGATCTCGGTGATGCGGGTGCCGAGCCGGTCCAGCTCGTCGGCCCGCTGCAGTTCGTCCGCCTGGTCGGCCCGGTCGCCGACCTCGTCGTCGGCACCGCCCCGCAGCGTGGCGGCGACGGCCTCGCGTTCGGTGCGCAGATCGGCGAGCTCGCGCTCCAGCGCCTCCCGGGCGACGGCGTTGAGGGGCTCGGGTCCACCGGTCATCACTGCTCCCGATTCTGCGGCGGCACGCACGAGTGCCGGGGGATCATTCAGGACAAAATGGAGATTATCAGTCAGGTGGCCGGAGGGGCGGCGGGCGCGCGTCAGCTCCCGCTCGGACTCGGCTTGGGCTCCACCACCGGGATGTCGAAGACGTGGCCCGGCGTCACGATGCTGGTGATGGCCTTCCCGAAGAGCGTGCTGGGCTCGTTGTTGTCGTGCAGCACGTCCGTGTTGAGGAGGACCACCAGCGTGGCCTTCGCCTCCGGCAGGTAGATCGTGAGCGACTCGTAGCCCGGCAGGGAGCCGTTGTGGCCGATCCAGCCCTGGATGTCGAAGATGCCCAGGCCGTAGCCCGCGCCGGGGACGCCCGAGGGGTACGTGCGCAGCCGCTCGGCCTGCGTCTTCGGCGTCAGGAGCGTTCCGGTCGCGACCACCCGGGCCCAGGTGCGCAGGTCCTGGAGGTCGGAGATCATCGCTCCGGCCGCCCAGCCCCAGGAGGGGTTCCAGTCGGTGGAGTCCTCCAGCTTCCCCGAGGCGGTCTGCTCGGTGTAGCCGTGGGCGTGCGGGCTCGGGAACGCGGCGTCCGTCGGGAACACCGTGTGGCGCAGCCCCGCCGGCTCGATCACGTTCTTCTGGACGAACTCGTCGAGCGGCGTCCCGCTGACCTTCTCCACGACGAGCCCGAGCAGGATCAGGTTCGTGTTGCAGTAGTCGAACTCGGCGCCCGGCTGGAACTGGATCGGGTGCTTGAAGGAGTACGCGAGCAACTCCTGCGGGGTGAAGGGCCGGTACGGATCGGACGTGAGCGCCTTGTAGAAGCCCTCGTCCGCCGAGTAGTTGAAGAGGCCGCTGCGCATGGACGCCAGGTTGCGCAGGGTGATCTTGTCGCCGTTCGGCACGCCGTCGACGTACTTCGAGATCGGGTCGTCCAGGCCCACCTTGCCCTGGTCGACCAGTTCGAGCAGGGCGGTCACCGTGAACGTCTTGGTCTCGCTGCCGATCCGCATGTAGAGCCCGGGGTCCATGGGTTGCCCCGTCGCCTTGTCGGCGACGCCGAAGGAGCGGATGTACGTGCCCTTGCCGGGCGCCGAGAGACCCACCATGACGCCCGGGACGCCCGTCTCCTTCATCACGTCCTGGACCGCCCGGTCCAGGCGGGCGGTGACGGCCGGGGTGAGCTCCGGGAAGCCCGCGTCCGCCGACGGGGAGGGGGCCGCCGCCACGAGGGCGGCGGGACCGGGAGGTTCGACGGCGGAGGCCGCGCCCGCGCCGACGGGAGCGACGAGGATTCCCAGGGCCGCGAACGTCACGCAGACGCGCCGGATCCGTGTGTGCGAGTACCTCACGGCGGGCCTCCTGCCGGCCGGGGACGAACACTCCTTCTCCAGGCTAGGGCGGCGTGGACGCCCTCGCAGCGCGACCCGGCCCGTCTGTTAGGTTGCGGATCTCCGACCCCGGGTCTCTCGGCCCGGGTCAGAGAGGGAGATACGCACGATGGCCGTCATCCACCACACCACGATGCAGCCCACCAAGCTGGAGCTGCTCGCCTCGTGGCTGCCCAGCCGCACCTGGTACACCGGCGGGGCCGACGCGCCGAGCCCGGTCAAGGCGGGCGGTTTCCGGCTCGACGACCCGGCGGGCGAGGTGGGCGTCGAGTTCATGGCGGTCACCGACGGCACCGGTCCGGACGCGGCCGCCTACCTGGTCCCGATGACCTACCGCGGCACGCCCCTGGACGGCGCCGAGCACGCCCTCATCGGCACCTCCGAGCACGGTGTCCTCGGCACCCGCTGGATCTACGACGGCACCCACGACCCGGTGCTCGTCGCCCAGTTGTACGCGCTGCTCGCCGGCCGCGCCGAGGCCCAGCACCAGAACGTCGACGACACGACCGACCCCACCGTCGCCGCCTCCCTCACCCCCGCCGGCACGGACGCGGAGCTCGTACGGGTCGAGGAAGGCCCCGACCACACCGACGTGGTCGTACGGGAGGCGGGCGCGGCCGCGCCGCTGACGCTCCGGATCCGGCGCGTCCTGCGCCCCGGCGCGGACGGCGGACCGGGCCGCGGCCGGGTCACGGCCGAGTGGCGCCTCGCCGACGGGACCACCGCCCGCGGCGCGTACGCCGTCGCCCTCGCCGACCGGTAGCGCCTCAGACCCAGTTGACCTCCGCCTTGGCGAGCAGCGGGTCGCCCTCCAGCTCCCAGAGCGGGACGGCGAAGTTCCCCGTGCGGTAGCGGCCGCCGTAGTGCAGCCCGAGGACCCGGTGGTCGGCGAGGTCGAACACCGGGGAGCCGCTGTTGCCGCCGAGGGTCGAGCAGTCGTGCTTCATCACCAGGCCGCCGGGGGTGAACCCGGTGGCCGCGCCCGGCTGGAGCCGCTTCACGTTGTAGACGTCCATGAAGATCCGGCGCATCGACTCGGGTTCGTTGCGCCGGCCGTCCCAGGCCGGGTAGCCGATCACGTACACCGGGCGGCCCGGCAGGTCCGCCGGCGCGTCCGCCGCGACCGCGAGCGGCGTCGGCAGGCCGTCCTCCGACACGGGCTCGACCCGCAGCAGCGCCATGTCGACGTCGGGGTGGACGCCGATGACGTCGGTGATCTCGTACGGCACCGAGGGCCCGGGCGGCCCGCCCGCGACGGGCAGCTCCTCCGCCGGGTCGACCCGCGCCGACATGCCGAACTCCAGGGTCCAGCGCTCGCCCTCGAAGCGGCTGAACTCCGCCGCCACGTGACGGTTCGTCATCACCGTGCGCGGGCCGACCAGGAAGGCCGTGCCGATCCAGTCCAGGCTGGGGTGCCCGGTGACCTCGACCCGGCCGACCCGCAGGAGCGACTCCCGGATCGCGGGCCGCTGCGGCTCCAGGACCGCCCACTCGTCGCGCTGCGGGGCGAAGTCCTGCCGCTGGACCAGGATCGCCGGCCGGCCCTCCAGGAGGACGATCGCCTCCACCCCGAAGGTCTCGTCCCCGTCGAGCTCGTCCTCGCGGTGCCCGGCCAGCTTCTCCAGACCGCTGACCCCGGCCTCCAGCACGCGGGCCCGCTCCTCGCGGGCGAAGCGGGAGATCTCGACCGCCGGCGCCACCTCGGCGGGCAGTTCGAGCGCGGACTCGGCGATCTCCGCCTCCAGCTCCGCGCGCACCCGTGCGGCCACCTCCCGCAGATCGCCGAAGATCCGCTCCGCGCCGGTCGCCACCGGCGACACGCTCCGTGGTCCGTTCGGCATGGTCGCTCACCTCGGCTTCGCGTTCGGGTCCCCCCGGGCCGGCCGCCCGGACTGGGCCGCCATGATCTCCTCGTACAACTCCCTCCGGAACTCCCTGAGGTGGGCCAGGATGCCGCTCATCTGGGTGCCCACGTTCACGAACCGCGTCCGGGCGCCCTGGAACTCGACCTCGTCCACCTTCCGCGTCCCCCGGTGCAGCCCCACGACCGTCCAGTCGTCGAGGCAGACCGGCGAACCGGAGGAGCCGCCGCGGGTGTCGGTGAAGTACAGGATGTCGTGCTCGTTCGCCCGGTAGACCAGGTTGTTGCGCAGCGCGACCCGCTTCGGCAGTCCGCCCGGGTGCTGGATGATGTTGACCGGTACGCGCTGCCGCTCGCGGACGATCAGCGGCCGCGTGGCGACCCGGAGGGTGGGCCGTTCCTCCTGGTCGGCGGCGAGCCGCACGATCGCGTAGTCGAGCTCCGCGTCCCAGGCGGCGAGTTCGCCGGCCGTCGCCTCCGGCGCGGCCGCCGCGTTCTCGACGAAGTCGAAGCGGGAGCGCGACATGAGCGCCTGGAGCCGCAGGTCCTCGTCGCTCACGTACGGCCGGACGCCCTCCTCCCACGAACGGGCCATCACCACGTGGTGGTTGGTGATCAGCAGCCCCGGGGCGATCATCCAGCCCGTGCCGCCGTGCGGGTACGAGGGCAGCAGCGGCGCGCCCGACTCGTACGGCGGGATCCGCAGCAGCGCGACCGAGGCGCCCGCCCGGATGCCGCCGTGCAGGAACTCGTACGGCACGGTGTCGTCCTGGAGGATGATCTCCTCCTTCGTCTCCCCGGGCAGCATCTCCGCCGGCAGCTCCGCCTCGCCGGTGATCGCGCGGGCCACGGTGTCCAGGGCGCCCTGGAGGACGGCGCGCGGGCCCTGCTCGTGGGTGTGCTCGATCGCGTTGTGCAGCCAGATCTCCAGCGGCACCAGACCGTCGAGGAGGCGCTCGACCTGGTTCATCGCGTTGAGGTCGGCGTGCGCCTGCTCCCGGGGGTCGTCGAGCGGCCGGAGGGTGGCCGTGAAGTAGCCGGGGATGCCCTTGAGCAGGGCCGGGCGCAGGTCCCGGTCGGCGAGCCCCGCCTCCATGGCGGCGTTGCGGACCCGGACCAGCTCCGCCTGCGGCAGGAACGGCACCTTGCGCAGCGCCGCCCCGGCGGCGTTCGGCGGCGGACGGGTCCACAGGCCGGTCCCTCCCTGCCGGGAGCGCGGACCGGGCCCCGGCTCCGCGCCCCCGGCCGCTTCGGTCCCGGCCGCTCCGGTCCCGCGCGGGGCCGGGCCCGCGTCCATCGCGGAGGCCACCCCGAGCAGGAGGTCCCCACTGCCGTCCCGGAGCGTGAGCACCTGACGGGCGACACTGTCCAGGGTGCCGCGCCGCCGTGCCTCCCGCAGGTCCCGCTCGATCCGCTCCAGGTCCGGCCGGCGGGAACCGGGAGGCGCCTCGCCCCCGGCGGCGGACTCCAGGATGCGGGTCAGCGGCACACGGAGGTCCGGCTCGTCGGCGAGCGTGGTGTCGATCCAGCGGGCCAGCTCCGTGACCACCGCCTCCTCGTCCGCCGGAAGCCCCACGAGCCGCAGCGTGTGCTCCAGGAGCCTCGGGTCCGCCCGGCAGGCCGTGGCCGCCGCCGTACGGGCCAGGGAGGGCTGCCGGGCCAGATCCGCGTCCGGCATCCCGCGCAGCGTCCGGGCGAGCCGCTCCTCCGCCGGGGCGGAGTCGCCGTCCGCCAGCGCCGCCAGGCGCGAGCGGGCCACCAGCACCCCCAGCGACTCGAAGCGCAGCCCGAGGCCCGCCGCGATCTCCTCCGCCTCCTGGAGGTCCCGGTCCGCCTCCGCGAAGTCGCCCGTGTCCTGGGCGAGCCGCGCCGACAACTGGAGCAGTTCGAGCTGGGTCTCCGCGCAGCCCGCCTCCTCGGCCTGGTCCACGGCCCGCTCGGCGCCCTCGCGCGCCTCCGCCGTCCGCCCCGAGCGGGCCAGGGTCTCCGCGAGCAGCGCGTGCAGCCTGCTGCACGGGGTCCACGGCCGCCGCTCGGCGAGCCGCTGCCCCGCGGCCTCCACGTACCCCTGGGTGAGCAGGTCCTCCACCTCGCGCGCGGCGATCCGCTCCCAGTCCTCCTGGTCGGCCTCCGTCATGATCTGGTCGGGCACGTGGCCGCCGATCCGGCCGAGGAGGAACGCGGCCGAGCGGGGTGCCATCTCCCGGTACGTCGACCCGCCCAGGTAGGGCGCGAGCCCCGGCTCCCAACGGGCCTCCACGGTACGGGGGTTCTCGCCGAGCCGGAGCCGGTGGTAGATCTCCTCGGCGCGCTCCCGGGTCCCCTCGCGGGCCGCGTAGTACGCGACGGCCCTGCGGTCCACGGCACGCATCAGATCGGTCCGGGCGCTGTCCGAGAGGCGCAGCATGATGGCCCGCAGATCGGCCCGGTGCCGGATGGCCTCCGGCCCCGCCGACTCCATCAGGTCGACCCGGGAGGTGAGCAGCCCGTAGAGCCGGCGGGCCTCCCCGGCGCTGTCGACGCGCAGCCCCGCCGGCCCGGCCAGGACCTCCCGGATCAGGTCGGGGGTGATGAAGCGCAGGGCGAGACCCGCCTGCACGAGGGCCCGGACGTCGTCCTCCGCGATGTGCTTGAGCAGTCGGTCGTACAGCGTGCCCTGGATGAGCATCTGGTCGACCTGGCGGTCGAAGTAGCGGCGCCGGGAGGGCAGTCCGCGCAGCAGCTCGCCGAGCGAGGGGGAGTCGGCGCCCAGGGCGACCGCCGTCCGGGCCGCGAGCTTGAGGCTCAGCGGATGGCCGCCGATCCGGTCCGCGAGGTCCCGGGCGAGCGGCTCGTCCGCCACCCCGGAGGACATCAGCAGGTCCACGGAGGCCTCGTGGTCCAGCTCGGTGAGCTCCATCGTGCGCGGGGTCAGCACCCGGGCCGGATGGTCGATCGGGGCCCGCCCGGAGACGACGAACCGCAGCCGCGAGTAGGCAGCCCGCAGGGCCGTCCACACGGCCCACATGCGGGCGATGACGGGGGAGCCCCGGTACTGGGCCTCCTCGAAGGAGTCGACGACCACGAGCAGCGGCGGGGGCGGCTCGCCCGGCGCCGGCCGGACGGCCTCGGCGACCAGGGACGCGGCCCGGTGGGCGAGCTCCTGCTCGCGGGCGCTGGCCCGGGCGTGGAAGTCCGACGAGTAGTCGCGGCCGAGCGTCGCCCGGGTGCCGGCCAGCTCGGCCAGCTCGTCGAGCTCGTTGCGCTCGCCGCGCTGGAGCGCCGCCGTCCGCTCGCACTCGTCCGCGAGCTCCTCGAAGGCGGCGCGGTGGGCCGGATGGTGGACGCCGAGCTGCCGGGCCATCTCCGCGATCACCGTGGCCGGTTCGTGGATGGAGAGCGTCGGCCGCGCGAAGTCGATGTAGGCGAAGGGGAATCCGGCGGGTCCGGCGGCGGCGAGCGCGTCGACGAGGAACTTGGCGAGCAGGGTGCTCTTGCCGATGCCGCCGACGCCGTGCAGCAGGACGGGCGGCTCCGCCGGCTCCTCGGGCAGCGCGAGATAGGCGTGCAGGGTGTCGAGTTCGGCGGTGCGGCCGTGGAAGGTCCCCCGGACGAGCCGCCGCATCGGCTGGAGCAGCCGCGCCTGCTCCAGGCGCTGCTGCACGTCGTCCACGGCGGGCAGCCTCGTCACCCCCGGGACCCGGCTCAGCCAGAGCGTGGCCTGCAGCACGTCGGAGAGCACCTCGACCTCGTCCCGGCCCGCGCCCGGGGCGCCCATGGACCCGGCGCCGGGCGGTCCCGCCGCGCCCGTCAGGAGGGCGAGTGCCGTGCGTTCCGGGCCGGGCCCCTCGGGGCGCAGGGCGATGTTGGTCCGGAGGGCGAGGAGGGCGGCCTCGGGGCCCGCGAGGCCGGCGAGGGCGGCGTCGCGGATCTCCGGCTTGAGCGTCCACACGGTGGCCCCGGGGGCCGGCAGGGCGGTGCAGTCGTCGACGAGCTCCAGGACGGCCCGCCCGGTGGTCTGCTCCTCGCCGGGGAGCCGGAGCCGCGCGGGGTCGAACTCCTGGAGCAGGCAGGCGGCCTCGCGGTAGGACCTGCGCAGATCGGGGAGCGCGGCGGCGGGGGCGGCGAGGCTGGTGCGCAGGGCGTCGCGCAGCACGTGACCGGCCTCGCCCGGCGGGGGCGCCGTCGGCGGGAGCGCCCGGTGGAGCCGTACGACGTCCTCCACGGCCGTGCACAGCCGGCGCATGTAGCTGTCGTCCCCCCGGGGAGGCGACTCGACGGCCCGGAGCACCTCGGCCACGGCCGTCTCGGTGAGCTCGGGCACCGTCCCCTCCTGGCCGGCGGGGGCGCCGTCGGTGAAGAACTCCCTGAAGAAGGCCCGGAGATCACCCTCGTCGGCGAGGCGCGTCGTGTCGCGGCACTCGTTCTTGCGGATCTCGTACGGGAGTTGGCGCATCGTCGTCGCGTAGCCGAGCAGCACCAGGCGGGGCACGGTGTCGGCCCGCACCGGGGTGTGCTCGTAGATGGCGCGGGCGAGGACGCCGATGCAGTCCCACACGTCCGAGTGCGGGTCGAGCCGGTCGCAGTCGTCGAGGACCAGCCAGAAGCGTTCCTCGGCGGCGGTCGCCCGGACGACGATCCGGTGCGCCGCGTCCTCGAAGGAGGGCAGTGGATCGTTCAACCGCGTGGGATCCAACGGGATCCGGTCGCCCTCGGGCCCGGCCACGAAGGCCGAGAGCCGCTCCATCAGGCGCGCCGCCGTGGACGTGCGGGAGAGCGTGACCCGGACCGGACGGAAGTCGCAGTGCTGGCCGAGATGGCGGATCAGCTCGTAGGTGTAGGAGCGGCCGCTGTCCGGGGGCCCGTCGACGACGAACACGGTCTGTTCCGGGTCGGCCAGGAAGCCCCGGAGCTTCTCGCGCAGTTCGCTCCGGTCCAGGAACACCTCCGTGCCGTGCTTCAGGAGCACGCTGAGGAACGGGTCCCGCGGGGAGCGCCGCAGCCGCTCGTCCTCCCGTAGCCGGGTCAGCAGGTTCCGGGCCTCGGCGCCCTGCTCGAAGGCGTGCGGATCGTCGATCGAGGCCAGCGCGTCGAGGCCGGCGAGCACGGAGAGCAGCCGGCGCTGGTGGGCGATGTCCCGGCGGGCCGCGGCGACCACGAGGAGGGCGTTCCGCCCGGCGTCCGGGGTGAGCGGCAGGTCCTCGACGAAGTCGGCCGGCAGGCCCGCGCGCAGCAGCCGTCCCCGTGGTTCGGGGGTGTCGAGGAGATGGGCCCGCACCCAGCCGGTGACGAGCCCCCACTCGGTCTCGGTGAGCGGCATACCGCACCTGCCCGGCGCTTTTCGCGCAGCGCCGGTCGCTCCGGCGCCGGACCCGACGAGATCAGCCGTGACCGGCCGTGACCGGTCGAGGCCAGACGGACCGGCTGATCCCTCTCATCGTTCCACCGGGCGGGAACGGCCGCAATCCGGCCTCAGGGGTGCAGCACCATGTCCGCGTACGACTCCAGGCGCCGCCAGCGCTCCTCCGGGGCGCGGGTCGGCGGCATCACGTCCACGTCCGGCAGCGGCCCGAACTCCAGCTCGGTGATCTCCGCGACGTCCGAGACGGGCACCTGGTACGTGCGGTACGGGCCCAGCGGCGGCGGCGCGCCGGCCGTCGCCCCCGCCAGCGCCCGGTCGGCGTCCCGGCTGAGGTCGGGGCTCTGGTCGAGGACGTACGCGGCGGCGGCGAGCGCCCCGTCCTGGACGAACGCCGCCACCTTCCAGAACCGCAGCGGCACCTGCAGCCCCCGGTACGGCGGGTCGGAGTCCTGGAGCACCGGGCCGGTGAGGACCGTCAGCTTCCGCTCGTAGTGGGCGGCGTTGTCGAGCAGGTAGTTCTCCAGGCCCTGCCAGAGCTCCTTGCCCTGGTTGAAGACGTCCACCTGGGGGGCCGCGTTGGTGAAGTGGAAGGTGTCCGCGTTGGCCTGGGTCGCCAGGGCCGACGCCCCCCAGACGGGATCGAGGCGGCGGACCAGGTGGCCCCGGTCGAGGCTGTTGTTCCGGTAGATCTCGTCACCGGCCTGCTGCTCCTCCGGCAGCCGGGGGTCGAACGCCCAGGCGTCCTCCCGGGGCGTGTCGAGGAGGAGCTCCCGCCCTTCGATGCAGACCGCGGTCGAGGCGGCGAGCCGCCGGTCGGGGCGGAAGACCACGGTGAAGTGGGTGTACGGCAGGATCACCGTCTCGATCGTGTCCCGGACCGGGAGCGCCAGCGGGACGACGGGGCCCAGGAAGGCCTCGTCGTATCCGGTGCGGTCGGCGAAGGCGGCCGGCCCCTCGGGAGGAAGCGGCACGTCGGATGGGTTCATACGATGTAAGTACCGCACCGAGAGGGTCGTGCTCGGCGCCGGACCACAGGTCACTCGAACAGGCCCCCGGTATCCCTCCGCTCCCACGAGGAGGCCCCCCATGGCCACCGGACTCTCCCTGCACGTCGGACTGAACGGCGTCGACCCGGCCCGGTACGAGGGCTGGGAAGGCACCCTGAACGCCTGCGAGAACGACGCCCGCGACATGGCCCGGATCGCCCGGACCGCCGGCTTCGAGGCCACCACCCTGTTCACCGCCGACGGCACGGTCTCCAACATCACCTCCGTGCTCCACGAGGCCGCCGCCCGCCTCGTCCCCGGCGACATCCTGCTCTTCACCTACTCGGGCCACGGCGGCCAGGTCCCCGACGTCACCGGCTCCGACGACGAGCCCGACGCGCTCGACGAGACCCTCGTGTTCTACGACCGCCAGTTCCTCGACGACGAGGTCCAGCAGGTCTTCCGGGCCTTCGCCGGCGACGTACGGATCGTCGCCCTCCTCGACTGCTGCCACAGCGGCAGCAGCATCGAACTCCCCGGCGGCGCGGCGGAGGAGAGCACGGGCCGCTACATGCCGGAGCCCTGGCAGCGCCGGCTGTACGAGCGCGACCGGTCCTACCTCGAAGACCTCCAGCGCACCCTGGCCAAGGACGCCCCCGCCGGGGGGAGGGGCCACGACGCGCTCCTCGTCTCGGCCTGCCAGGACAACCAGGTCGCCGCCGACGGCGACGTCAACGGCGCCTTCACCGGGGCCCTGCTCCGGGTGTGGGACGGGGGTGCCTTCCAGGGCGGCTACCGCAGCTTCCACCGGGGCATCCAGAGCCTGCTGCCCCCGACCCAGAGCCCGAACCTCTACCTGACCGGCAACCCGTCCCCGGACTTCCTGAACCAGCGGCCGTTCACCGTCTGAGCGATCCGGGAGGCGGCCGGAGAACGACGAAGGCAAGGAGGGACGACCACTCCTTGCCACTCTCAAGGTATAGCGCACAGGGGGCCTTGCGGCAAGGCCCCCTTCCTGTCGCAGAATCTCCGTTCGAAGCAAGGAACTGCGGAAACGGGGCGTACTGATGATTGACGTGATCGTGGTCGGCGGCGGACCGACCGGTCTGATGCTCGCGAGCGAACTGCGCCTGCACGACGTGCGGGTGGTCGTCCTGGAGAAGCTGGCCGAGCCGACCCGCGAGTCCCGCGGACAGGGCCTGCACGCGCGCAGCGTCGAGATGATGGACCAGCGGGGTCTCCTGGAGCGGTTCACCGCGGTCAGCGAGAAGTTCTCGGTCGGCGGCCTCTTCGGCGGCGTGATGAAGGCATGGCCGGAGCGGCTCGACACGGCCCACCCGTACGGCCTCGCGACACCACAGCCGGTCACCGAGCGGCTGCTGAACGAGCGCGCGCTCGAACTCGGCACGGAGATCCGGCGCGGCAGCGAGGTGGTCGGGATCGGTCAGGACGAGGACGGGGTGACCGTCGAGCTCGCCGACGGCACCGAGCTGCGCTCGCGCTACCTCGCCGCCTGCGACGGCGGCCGCAGCACCGTGCGCAAGCTGCTGGGCGTCGCCTTCCCCGGCGAGCCCGCCACCGTCGAGACGCTCCTCGGCGACATGGAGGTGACCGCGGACCCGGAGACGATCGCCGCCGTCACCGCGGAGGTCCAGAAGACCCACCTGCGGTTCGGCCTCAAGCCCCTCGGGGACGGCGCGTGCCGCGTCATCGTGCCCGCCGACGGCGTGGCCGAGGACCGCGCGACCCCGCCGACCCTCGACGACTTCAAGACCCAGCTGAAGGCCTTCGCCGGCACCGACTTCGGGGTCCACTCGCCGCGCTGGCTGTCCCGCTTCGGCGACGCCACCCGGCAGGCCGAGCGCTACCGGGTCGGCCGGGTGTTCCTGGCCGGCGACGCCGCGCACATCCACCCGCCGACCGGCGGCCAGGGCCTCAACCTCGGCATCCAGGACGCGTTCAACCTCGGCTGGAAGCTGGCCGCCGCGGTCGCCGGCTGGGCGCCGGAGGGGCTGCTCGACACGTACGAGGCCGAACGGCACCCGGTCGGCGCCCGCGTCGTGCGGAACACCCGCGCCCAGATGACGCTGCTCGGCAGCGACCCGGGGGCGACCGCGCTGCGCGAGCTGTTCTCGAAGCTGATGGACTTCGAGGAGGTCAACCGGTACGTCACCGGCATGATCACCGCCGTCGACGTCCGCTACGACCTCGGCGAGGGCCACGACCTCCTCGGCCGGCGCCTGCGGGACCTGCCCCTGAAGCAGGGGCGCCTCTACGAGCTGACGCACGGCGGCCGCGGCCTCCTGCTCGACCGGACCGGCCGGCTGTCGACGGAGGGCTGGGCGGACCGCGTCGACCACGTCGTCGACGACACCGGCGAGGAACCGGACGCGCCCGCCGTGCTGGTGCGCCCCGACGGCCACGTCGTCTGGGTCGGCGACGCCCAGGAGGAGCTGCGCGGCGCCCTGGGCGAGTGGTTCGGCGCGCCGACGGCCTGATCGGGGCGGCGGTCCCCTGACGGGTGGTCCGGTCGACCGGACCACCCGTCAGGCGGGAGCCGATCCGCTGTGCTCCGCCTTGGGGGGCCACGGGCGGGCGCCGGTCCGTGGGCCCGGTCTTCCGTACGCCGCCCACGGGCACTCCGGCGCCGCCCACGGGCTTTCCGGGGCGGGCCGCCCGTGGGCGCGGGGTGGTCCGGCGCCTCGGCGCGGGCCTGCCGTGGGCCGGGTCTCGGGTGGGGGTGGGGTGGTCGGACCCCGGTCGAGGGGCCGGTCGTGCGGGTGCCGGGCCGCCGGACGGCGGGTGCGTCGTACGCCGTGAGGCTAGGGGCGCAGGGCCGTGGCCAGTTGGGCGCGGGAGCGGACGTCGAGCTTCTGGTAGATGCGGGTCAGACGGGCCTCGACCGTCTTGACGCTCAGGTAGAGCTTCGCCGCGGCCTCCTGGTTGCTCGCGCCCTGGCCCACGAGCCGGGCCAGGCGCAGTTCCGCCTCGGTGAGGGAGGAGAGCGCGGGGACCGACTCCTCGCCGCCCGCGCCGGGGCCGGCGGCCTCGCCCGCCGGGGTCTCGCTCGCCAGCGCCAGCCACGGCGCCGCACCGGCCCGCTCGAAGACCGAGGCCGCCTCGTGCAGGGCGCCCTGCGCCGCCGACCTGCGCCGGCGCCGCCGCTCGACCCGGGCCAGGGCGATCAGCGCCCGCCCCCGCTCCAGGGGCAACCCGGCCCGGCCGAAGCTCTCGGCCGTGCGGGTCAGCAGATCGGCCGCCTCGTCGGTCCGGCCCTCCGCCGCCAGGCACAGGGCGTACGCCCGGTCGCAGCCGAGCAACACCGTGGACCGGCCCAGCCGTTCCGCCACCGGCCGCACCTCGGCGAGGAGCGCCAGCGCCTCGTCGCCCGCGTCCTGGCCGAGCAGCGCCTCGGCCAGCTCCTCGTGCCAGCGCAGCATCGAGGGGTCCACCGTCGACTGGGCGCGCTCGTCGGCCTGCACCCGCCGCAGCGTCTCCAGGGCCGTGGCGACGTCGCCGGTGATCAGCTGGACGCGGCCGAGCGCGTACCGGCTGCGGGAGAGGAAGACGCGGTCGCCCTCCTCCTCCGAGGCCTGCACACTGCGGCGGGCGTAGCTCGCGGCCCGCGCGAAGCTGCCGCCGGCCGTCTCGGCGAGCGCCAGGGTGTACCAGGCGGGGCCGGGGGAGAGGCCCGCCTCCAGGGTGAGCGCGAGGGACTGCCCCGCGTGCGCGAGGGCGGCCGCGCAGGCGCCCCTGCGGGACTCGATCGCGGCGAGCGTGGAGAACAGCTCGATCGTGTCCTCCACAGAGCCGCGCCGCTGGACCAGCGGAAGCAGCGCGTTCAGCTCGTCCCGGGCGTCGTTCAGCCGGTCGTCGAAGAGGGCGTGACGGATCGTCAGGATCTGGGCGGCGTTGCGGATCCCGAGGGGCCGCTCGGCCAGCTCCAGGGCGCGGGCCTGCGCGAGCACGGCCTCGGCGTCCGGGGCGCCGAGGGCCCGCTCCATCCGCGCCTGCACGGTCAGGGCCTGCACCGCGAGCCGGGGATCGCCCATCGAGGCGGCCAGCGCGGCCGATTCGACCGCCGCCGTCCGCGAGCGCTCCGGATCGCCGTCCGCGAGCACGTACTTGACGGCGAGCCGCAGCTGCACGGCGGCCCGCAGGGCGGTGTCGCCCTCGGAGTCCTCCATGGCGTGGGCGTACATCTCGTCGAGCCCGGTGAGCCCCTGACCCGCGGTGTCGAGCACGGCGAGCCGCGCCCTGACCCGGTCGGACGGCCCCGCGTCCCGGGCGAGCAGATCGGTGGCGGCCCGCATCGCGAGGTCGGCGCGGGCGGCGCGGGCGGCCTCCTCGGCGGCGTCCACGAGCCGAGTGATCCGCCGCGTCCCGTGCCTGCCGGGCGTCGACTCGGCGGCGAGCAGGGCCAGTTCGGCGGCGAGCGCGCTGTTCCCGCGCCGCCGGGCCAGGTCGGCGGCGGCCGCGACCTCGGCGGCGAGCTCCTCGTCGGGCCGCTCGGTGGCGAGCGCCCGGTGCCGTACCGCCTCGACCGGGTCGTCCACGACCTCCGCGAGCGCCGCGTGCCCGGCGCTCCGCTCGGCCCAACAGGCGTCGTGCACCAGGGTGGAGGGCAGCAGCCCGGCGGTGAAGGTCACCGAGCCGTCCTCGGAGAGCGACACCAGGTCGGCCCGCTCGGCCGCGGCGAGGTCCGCCTCCGCGGTGGGCCGCCCCGCGCGGCGCACCAGCGTCGCCGAGGGGCGCAGCGCCAGCGCCGCGAGCAGCAGCGTCTCGCGTACCGCGGGGGGCGCGGCGCCCAGGAGCTGGCGGGCGAGGTCGCGGGCGCGGCCCGAGAGCGTCAGCGCCTCCGCGTGGTGGACCGGGGTGCGCGCGTCGGCGAGCGAGCGGCCCACGGCGAGCGCGAGCCGCGGATTGCCGCCGCTCGCGCGGTGGATGCGGCCGGCCATCCGGGAGGGCAGCCGGTGGTGGATGAGGAGTTCGGCGATCTCGTCGGCGTGCAGCGGCGGGACGCGCAGCACGTCCGCCTCCGAGGGCACCCACAGGTGCGCGGCTTGCGGGTCCTCGTGGCGGTGGCTCTCGCGGTACGGCGCGTGGGCCTCGGCGTACGGCTCGGGGGTCTCCACCGCCACCACCCGCAGCGCGGGCGGGGCCAGATGGAGGGCGAACCGGAGCAGGTCCACGCTGTCCGCGTCGACGTGCTGCACCCCGTCGACGACGAGCAGGACGGGGCCGCGGCAGGTCAGGGCGCGCAGGATCCGGGCGATGCCGAGGCGCAGCGCGATCGGGTCCCAGCCGCCCGCGTCGATCGGCGCCTCCCGGCAGAGCATGGCGACGGCGGTGCGCTGGGGGCCGGGCAGCTGGTCGAAGACGCCGGACGAGAAGATCCCGGAGGTGAGCACGCCGGAGGTGAGGATCCCGGAGGCGAGCGCGGCGGGGCTGAGCACGTCCACGGTCGAGTCGGCGCCGTACGGTTCGGGTGCGGGGACGGTGGGGACGGGCGCGCCGGGCGGCTCGGGGCGGCTGGTCCCGAGGCCCGGCCAGGTCACGGTCGCCGCCACCGAGGCCACGAGCGCGGCGGCGGCCGCCCCGGGTATCTCGCGGTCGGACGGCAGGGGCACGAGCCACAGCACGGTCTCGCCGCGCGCCTCCGCGCGGGCCGCCTCGGCGAGGGCGACCTCGGTCTTGCCGACGCCGGCGGGTCCGGTGAGCAGGGCGCGGCCCCGCGTGTGCAGGGCCCGTTCGAGTCGGGCGAGGAGCTCCTCCCGGCCCACCGGGGCAGGGTTCTGCGGAGCTGTCGTCACTGTCCACCACCTCCGGCCCCTCGGGGCCCGGCCCATGAACCCCGTGCGCAGAGGATACGGAGCCCACGGGCACAGTCCAGGCCCCCTGTCCGGCATGCGGACAGGGGGCCCGGCGCGCGCACGCTCCCCCAACGCCAGGACGCGCCAGTGGTGTAGACCACGGGCGCGTCGCTGACCAGCAAAGATGCTGATGTGGGGGGTGGTTCAGAGGTGGTGCGGTGATGCTTTAGAAGGTGAGGCTCCACGAGTCGATGTAGCCGGTGTCACCCGTGGCCACATCCTGGACCCGGAGCTTCCAGGTGCCGTTGGCGACCTCGTTCGACGCGTCGACCGTGTACGTGGTGTTCACGTTGTCGGCGCTGTCCGAGGAGGAGGAGGCCTTCAGGTTGCGGACCGTGCCGTCGGGGGCGACCAGGTCGACGACCAGGTCGCCGCGCCAGGTGTGCTTGATGTCCACGCCGACCTTGAGGGTGGCGGGGGCGTTGCCCGTGAGGCCGGTGACGTTGATCGAGGACGTCACGGTGGTGTTGTCCGGGATCTGCACGTCCGTCCCGTTGGTGAAGACGGTGCCGCTCGGCGGGGTGGTGTTCAGGACCGCGTCCACGGACTTCGCCGCGTCGGCGATGCCGGTGCCGCAGCCGCCGGTGCAGGTGCCGGGCAGCGGGCGGGCGTTGGCCTTGATCGTGGACTCGATCTCGGCCGGGGTGAGCGTGCTCTTGGCCGACTTCAGGAGGGCGGCCAGGCCGGCGATGTGCGGCGCCGCCATCGAGGTGCCCTGGTAGGGCTTGTACGTCTCGGTCGACTGGGTCGTCAGGCCCGAGTTCAGCGTGGAGTAGATCGCGTTCTCGGGGGTGGTGACGGTGCCGGGCGCGTCGGTGGCGTTGCGGGTCTCGCCACCGGGGGCGGCCACGTCCACGATGGTGCCGTAGTTGGAGTAGTACGACCGGCTGCCGGCGCGGTTGGTCGACGCCACGGTGATGACGCCGGTGCAGTTCGCGGGGGTGAAGCCGGAGGCGTTGGCGTTGCTGTTGCCCGCGGCGACGACGACGGTGGTGCCGCGCGAGACGGCGCCGTTGATCGCGGTCTGGTAGACGCTCGGGCAGGTGGAGCTCGCGCCGCCCAGGCTCATGTTGATGACCTTGGCCGGGTTCGGGTTGGCCGGGACGCCCGGCACGGTGCCGCCGGAGGCCCAGGTGATCGCGTCGGCGATGTCGGAGGACGAGCCGCCGCACTTGCCGAGCACGCGCACGGGCTCGATCTTCGCGTTGTACGCGATGCCCGCGATGCCCTTGGTGTTGTTGGTCACCGCGGCGATGGTGCCGGCCACGTGGGTGCCGTGCCAGGAGGAGTTCGAGGCGGTGGAGCCGGTGCCGCACTCGCCGGCGGTGGCGTTCCAGTCGCCCTCGTCCTTCGCGTCCGCGTCGCGGCCGTTGCCGTCGCGGGCGTCGGAGGCGGTCGAGATGAAGTCGTAGCCGGCGATGACGTTGGCCGCCAGGTCCGAGTGGGCGGCGTAGCCGGTGTCGATCACGGCGACGGTGACGCCGGAGCCGGTCGCCTTGTCCCAGGCCGCAGGAACGTTCATGCCGCCAGTGGGCTCGAAGAGGTCCCACTGCTTGGCGTAGTCGGTGTCGTCCGGGGTGACCGCCATCGCGTAGGCGCGGATGTCGGGCTCGACCGAGGCGACGGACGGGTCGGCGCGGAACGCGTCCATGACCTCCGTCACGTCCTTCTTGGTCGCCTTGCCGCCCAGGTTGACGAGGGCGGCACCGCCGGCGAGGCGGCGCTCGAAGGAGAGCTTCTCGCCCGTCTTCGCGGCCTTCTCGGCCGTGTCGCTCTTCGCGGCGGTGTTGGAACCGGCCTCGGGGGTCCGGCTCTTGTAGGTGACGATCACCTTCTCGACGGGGGCGTGGGGAAGCGCCCGCATCGCCTGCGAAGCCGGGACCGGCTTCGGGGTGGCAGCGACCGGGGTTGCGGCGAACGCCCCGGAAGTCATGGCAGCGGCACCGAGGATCGCGGCGCCCGCGACCACGGATATGACTCTCCGCCTGGAACCGTTCAAGGTGTGGCCCTTTCGAGTACGACGTAACTGCGGAGCAGTGGCGGCGGCGCGGGACACACGAGTCGAAGTGGGGTCGCCTCCGTGGTTCCCTGGGCTGGGGGGCCCGTGCGCCGCCACCGGCGCGACGGCCCGGGTCAAGGCCGTCCCCGGCGGACAGCACCCTCCGCATGCACCTGTCACGGTGCGCTCGGGGGATGATATCTGCCGGTGCGGAGGACAGTAGGGAACGGGGGGGTGAACCCGATACGGGGAAAACCCTTGTCACCCCTCATGGGGTGGTGGGGGTGCGGTGAGGGGAGGGGCGTGCGGCCTCGGTCGAGAGGCGAGGGGAGGCGGTACGGCCTCGGGCGGGTTCGAGGGTGGTGCGGCGTCGGCCGAGTTCAAGGGTGGTGCGGCGTCAGTCGAGTCCGAGCGCGGTACGGCCTCAGTCGAGTCCGAGCGCGGTACGGCCTCAGTCGAGTCCGAGCGCGGTACGGCCTCAGCCGAGTTCGAGGGTGGTGACGCCGAACACGCGCTCCCGGGCCACCGGGCGGACCGGGCCCGTGTACATCCGGGCCGTCTCGAACGTCGGCTCCAGACCGCGCTCCTCGGCCAGACGGGCGGCCGCCGGATTGGCCTCCGGCATGTCGACCGCGACGCGGGCCGCGCCGAACTCCCGCGCCTCGGCGGCGAGCCCGTCGAGCAGGGCCGCCGCGTCCGCCGGGGTGTCGGCGAACAGCGGCCCCACGCGGGCCTCGTCCTGCGCGGGACGAACCACCCCGTACCCGGTCATGCGGCCGTCGACGACGCGGGCGAGCGCCCGATGGCCGGGCGTGGTCAGCCAGGTGTCCAGGAACCGGGGCCGGTCGGCGTGGTGGCAGACCCCGTCGTACGCGGCGAGGGCGGCCGCGCCGACCCGCTCGGCGGCCACCAGACCGGCCGCGGGGCGGTCGGGGGCCGGGACCTCGCCCACGTACCGGGCGGTGCGGTACGCGGTCGCGAAGCCGGAGCGCCGGTAGTTGTCCTGCTGCGCCGGCACCCCGTCGAGCCCGACGGCCCGGCCGCCCGCGTGGGCGAGCGCGGCCCGCCAGGTGGCGAGGCCGTACCCGAGGCCGCGGAGTTCGGGGCGGACGAGGTAGAAGCCGAGAAAGGCGTAGGAATCGTCGTAGTTCACGACGGAGATGGCCGAGACCGGCTCCCCGTCGACCCGGCCGAGGAAGAAGCCCGCGGGGTCCTGCGCGAAGAACGCCGGAGCGTCGGAGAGCCCGGGATTCCACCCCTCCTCGGCGGCCCAGGACCGCACGAGCGCCCACTCCTGCGGCGTGGCGGAGGAGACGGACAGCGAACCGGAGGAGACGGAGGTCATGGGGATCCTTCGACGGCCGGGTGGCGGGCGGACGCCCGAGCGGCAGGAACCCGGGCAAATCGCGCCGAGCATAACGCCGGGCCGGCTCCTGTCACTTCTCCGCCGATCGTTTCCGGCCGACCGGCCCCTCCGCTCCCTCAGCCCGCGACCGGCGCGGGCGCCGGCTCGGTGTCCGGCGCGGTGCGGTCGGGGCGGCGGGGGGTCGGTATCTGCCGTGCTTCCCGGGCGGGGAGGGGGGCGGGGGCTGGAACGGCCACCGGGGTCGGGACCGGGACCGGGGCTGAAGCCGGAGCCGAAGTGGTGGCCGAGGCCGTAGCAGCCGAAGCCGCCACTGGTGTCTGCGCCGCCATCGGCGTCTGCGCTGCTGCCAGCGCCTGTGCCGCCATCGGCACTTCCGCCGCCACCGTCGGCGCTTCCGTCACCGTCGGCCCCTGCGCTGCCGCCGGCGCTTCCGCCGTCACCGGCACCTCCGCGCCCCCCTTCGTCAGCAGGACCACCCCCCGCGCCGCGACCAGCGACGCGCCGGCCGCGACGAGCCAGCCCCAGGCGCCGGCGCGGAAGGTCTCGCCGAGCAGGGCCACGCCGATGACCGCGGCGGCGGCCGGGTTGGAGAGGTTGACGACGGCCAGCGGGGCGGCGAGTCCGCCCCGGTAGGCGGCCTGGGACAGGAGCAGGCCGCCGCTGGCGAAGGCGGATATCAGGACGGCCAGCAGCGCGGTCTGCCACCAGGTCGGCTCGCTGCCGGGCAGGTCGAGCGCGAGCGCGGCGGTCAGTGTCTGGGTGAGCGCCGAGCCGACGCCCGAGGCGATCCCGGAGGCCGTGGCGTGTCCGAGTCCGCGCGCGGCCGGGGCGCCGGTCCCGCGCTGTTCGCGCCCGTGGAGCCGCCCGGAGGCCAGTGCGGCGATGAGGAGCGCGGTCGCCGCGGCGACGATCAGGGACTCGCGCAGGCTGAGCGCCTCGCCGGGGGCCGTGGGCCCGGTCACGGCGACCAGCCCGACGAGCCCGCCCAGGGTCCACAGGGCCCCGCGCCATTCGGTACGGGTCACCCGGCGCCGTGCGCAGTACGCGCCGATCGGCAGCGCCGCCACGAGCGTCAGCGCGCCGAGCGGCTGCACGAGCGTCAGCGGCCCGTAGTGCAGGGCGGCCACGTGGGCGAGGGCTCCGGCGGCGTTGAGGCCGACCGCCCACCACCACTGCCCGCGGGCGAGCAGGGCGCGCAGCGCGCCGCGCCCGTCGGGGGCGACGGGGGAGGCGGCGGCGAGCCGGGACTGGGCCACGGCGGCGAGCGCGTACCCGGCGGCGGAGACGAGGGAGAGGAGGACCGCGAGCGCGGTGCCGGCGGCGGGGTTCATCGCAGGGCTCCGACGGGGAGGGGTGCCGCACCGAGCGGGCGGGGTACGGGTGGGGGCACCGTCCGGTGGCCGGGGGCGCGGACGGCGAGCAGCGCGAGGCCGAGGAGGACGGCGGCGGCGAGCGCGTCGAACCAGTAGTGGTTGGCGGTGCCGACGATGACGAGCAGGGTGAGCAGCGGGTGCAGCAGCCAGAGCACCCGCCAGCGGGACCGGGTGGCGGCGATCAGGCCGATCGCGACCATCAGGGCCCAGCCGAAGTGCAGCGAGGGCATGGCCGCGAACTGGTTCGCCATCGAGTCGGTCTCCGGCACCGCCCCGTAGACGGAGGGGCCGTAGACGCGGGCCGTGTCGACCAGTCCGGAGGCGGCGAGCATCCGGGGCGGGGCGAGCGGCACCAGCAGGTGCAGGGCGAGCGCGGCGCCGGTGACGAGGGCGAGGACCCGGCGCGACCACAGGTAGTGCGCGGGGCGGCGCCAGTACAGCCAGACGAGGAAGGCGATGGTGGCCGGGAAGTGCACGGCCGCGTAGTACGTGTTGGCCGCCCGGACCAGCGATTCGCCGTGCAGGAGCAGCTGCTGGACCGTTCCCTCGTCCGGCAGGTGGAGCGCGCGCTCGGCGTCCCAGACGCGGTCGGCGTTCCGGAAGGCGCGGGCCTCGTGGCCGTTGGCGAAGAGCCGGCCGAATTTGTAGACGAGGAAGAGCGAGGTGACGAGCAGGAGCTCCCGCAGGAGCGGCGGCCGGGCGGACGGGGCCGTCGGAGTCGAGTCGGACCCGAGTGCGGCACCGGATTCTGGTCCGGGCGCGGTCTCCGCGTCCCCGGTCCCGTTCTGCCCGGTCCGCCCGGCGGGTTCGGGGGTACGGCTCGCCCCCTGTCCCGCAGGACGTGGTGCGCGTATCCCGCGTATCCCGACAGCCATCGCGCGGCCCTCTAATCCGTCATATCGGCAGCAAACGGAGCGAGCCTAGATCCGATTTCATCGAGACGCAAGCGTCTCGATACGTTTGCGTCTCGATTGTGCACCCCCTACCCTCGTATGAGCAGGGACGGACGTGTTTCGGGAGGGATCGATGTCCACACAGGCCGCGACCGCCGCAGCCCGTCGCAGCAAGATCACGCCGGAGCGCGAGACGGAGCTCTACGACGCGGTGCTCTGCCTCCTCCGCGAGGGCGGCTACGACGCGGTGACCATGGAGGGCGTCGCCGCCCGCACCAAGTGCGGCAAGGCCACCCTCTACCGGCAGTGGGGCACCAAGCCCCGGCTCGTCACCGCGGCCCTCGCCCAGCGCCGCTGCACCGTCTTCACCGGCATCGACACCGGCACCCTCGCCGGCGACCTGCGCGAGGCCGCCCGCGTCGCCGCCTCCCGCCGCGACCGGGACGCCGAGCTCATGGAGGCCGTCACCCAGGCCTATGTGCAGCACCCCGACCTGCGCGCCGCCCTCCGCGAGACCGTCATCGCCCCCGAGGTCGCGGCCATCGACGCCGTCGTGGCCCGCGCGGTCGAGCGCGGCGAGGTCGACGCCGACAACCCGGCGATCGGATTCGTCGCCCCGTGCTTCATGGGCATGCTCCGCATCGAGCGGATCTTCGAGGAGCGGTTCGCGGACGTCTCGACGATGCGCACCTTCGTCGACGCCGTGCTCCTGCCGGCACTGCGCGTCGAGCGGTGAGCCCCGGCCCCGTCCGGCACCCTGGAGCCATGGCCGCAAGCACCCCCGCCGTCCGCGTCCGCCGCGTCTACGAGGACCCGTCACCCGACGACGGGGTCCGCGTCCTCGTCGACCGGCTCTGGCCGCGCGGCCTCAAGAAGACGGACGCCCGCGTCGACGAGTGGCCCAAGGCCCTCACCCCGTCCACCGAACTCCGCCGCTGGTACCACGGCCCCGACGGCGCGTACGAGGAGTTCTGCCGCCGCTACGAGGCCGAACTCGACGCCCCGGAGGCCGCCGCGGCACTCGACCGGCTCCGGGACCTCGCCGCCCGGGGGACCGTCACCCTCCTCACGGCCGCGAAGGACCCCTCCGTCAGCCACACGTCCGTCCTGCGGCGCGCCCTAGGCGCGTAGCCGGGGCGCCTCCGCGACGGCGTCCACCGCACCAGGGCCCCCGCCCTCCGTGCGGTCGGCCAACTCCCGTGCCCACGCCACCAGTCCGCCGACATCGATCCCGTACGCCCCGGGGACGGGCCGGGCGCCCGCCAGACGGCCGGCACCCCGGCGCAGCAGCCGGGCCCCGCCCGCCGTATTGCCGCGGGCCGCGTGCGTCAGGCCGACGGCCAGCTGGGCGAGCCCCTGCCACAGGTCCCGCTCCGCCTCCGGGCCGGACTTCCAGGCGTCCTCGAAGACCTCGTGCGCGTGGAAGGGCATCCCGGCGTCGAGCAGCCGCTGCGCCTCGCGCACGGTCTCCTCGGGGCCGCGCACGACCCCCTCGGGCTGCCGGGGCACCCCCTCCGCCCCGTACGGCAGCGGACGGCCGAGCCCGTCGCGCGGCCGGGCGCTGCGGGCACGCCCCGCCGCGTCGCGGTCCCTGCCGTGCTCGCCGCCCCGCGCGCCCTCGTCGTCACCCGTTGTCCGGTTCACCCGTCCATTGTCGCCCCCTGGGCGATCACGACCGCTAGGCTCGTCCGTCCGGGGCTGTTCCGGTCCGTGCGGGTGGTGCCGGAAGCGTGATGCCAACAGTACGTGTGGGGAGTGAGTGACCGGTGCCGACGGATCCCGAACAGTCGTCGCCCGCAACACCGTTCGTGCCGGGCTTCCTCGGCGCCGGGCGGAGCGGTCTGCTCGAGCGCGGCTCGGAGCTCGCCGCGGCCGCCCACGCCGTCGACGAACTCGTCGCAGGAGCCGCGGCCGGCGGCCCCGCGCGCGGCGGCATACTCGTCTACCGGGGCGAGCCGGGCATAGGAAAGACCGCACTCCTCGCCGAGATACACCGCACCGCCCGGGACCGGTGCACCGTCCTCACCGCACGGGGCGGCGAGACCCTGACCTCCGTCCCCTTCCACCTCACCCGCCAGCTGCTCCAGCCCGCCCTGGACGGCTTCGCCGCCGACGAGGTGCGGCACCTCTTCGGCGACCACTACGACCTCCTCGCCCCGGCGCTCGGCCTCGCCTCGCCGTCCTCGGACACGCCCGCCGACCCCCAGGGCGTCCTGCTGGGCCTCGCCCGACTCCTGGACCGTCTCGCGGAGCGGCTGCGGGACCAGCCCCTGGTGCTCCTCGTGGACGACGTCCACTGGGCCGACGCCGAATCCCTGGCCTGGCTCGACACCTTCGCCCGGACCCGGCGCGGCCACCGGCTGCCGGTCCTCCTCGTCCTCGCCCACCGCCCGTTCGTACGGGAACCGCAGGGCCCCGGCGGGCCCGCGACGCTCGCCGCGCTCGCCGACCGCGCCGTCCTCACCCTCGCCCTGAACGCCCTCACCTCCACGGCCACCGCCGAACTCGCCCGGGACGTGCTCGGCAGGCACGCGGACGAGCCGTTCTGCCACGAGCTGTGGACGGTGACCTCCGGAAACCCTTACGACACCGTCGAGTTGCTCGCCAAGGCCCGCGACCGGATGCTCGAACCCGTCGCCGGCTCCGCGGGCCTCCTCCGCGACCTCGGCGCCGCCGCCCGGGGCGGCGGAATCGTCGCCCGCCTGGAGGAGCTCGGCAGCGGCCCGACCCGCGTCGCCTGGGCGACGGCGGTCCTCGGCGCCGACAGCACCCCCGAACTCCTCGCCGCCGTCACCGGCATGCGCCCCCAGCAGGTCGCCGAGGACACCGAAAGCCTCCGGGCCGCCAGGATCGTGACGTCCCCGCCCGGCACCGGCCGGGGCGGACTCGCCCTCGTGCCCGTCCCGCCGCTGGAGTTCACCCACCCGCTCATCGCCACCGCCGTGTACGGCTCCGTGCCCTCGGGCCTGCGGACCGCCATGCACGGACGCGCCGCCTGGGCGCTCACCCAGGCGGGCCACGGACCGGCCGCCGTCTCCCGCCACCTCCTCGAAGTGCACCCCGACGACGACCAGGACGTCGTGCGCGGTCTGCGGGCCGCCGCCGTCGAACACCTCGCCGTCGGAGCCCCCGACGCGGCCCGCCGCTGCCTGGAGCGGGCCCTCGCCGAACCGCCCGGCCCCGACACGTACGCCAGGGTCCTGTACGAACTCGGCTGCGCCTCCCTGCTCACCGCGCCCGCCGCCACCGTCCGGCACCTGCGCTCCGCACTCGACCTCCCCGGCCTCGACGACGAACTGCGCATCGACGCGACCTACCGGCTCGTCCAGGCCCTCGCCCACAACAACCAGCTCCAGGAGGCCGCGCGGGCCGCCGCCGTCGAGTACGCCCGGACCCCGCCCGGCACCGGCCGACGAAGGCTCCAGGCCGCCCACTTCATCTACGAGGGGTTCCAGGCCTCCGAGGCGGACGGCCCGGACCGCTCCCGCCGCCTCGCCGAGCTCACCGCCGGCCTCACCGGAGCCGACAACTCCGAGCGGGCCCTCATCACCGTCCGCAGCTTCGACGCGACCATGCGCGGCGAACCCGCCGCCGAGGTCGTACGCCTCTGCGACCTCTCCCTCGTCGACGGCCTGCCCGCCCGGGGCCTCGGCTGGACCGACCCCGTCTGGGGCTTCGAGATCCCCGCCTTCACCGGCATCGCGTACGCCTTCTCCGACCGTCCCGACCGTCCCGACCGGGCCGAGGCCCTCTTCACCGAGGCGGTCCGCGCCTTCGAGATCTCCGGCTGGAGCGGCGCCCACCTCGCCTTCGGCCACACCCTCCTGGGCCTGGTCCACCGGCGCCGCGGCAACCTGTCCCGCGCCCAGCACCACCTGGAGAAGGGGCTCCGCCTCGCCGACCAGGTCGGCAACGGCCTGCCCGTCCACTGGGACACCGCCTGCCTCCTCGTCGACACCCTCGTCGCCCGGGGCCGTACCGCCGAGGCGCGCGCCGTCGCCGACCGGTACTCCTTCGGCCCGCCCTGGCCCGGCGCGATCGTGCTCCCCGACGGCCCCAGCGCCCTCGGCCGGCTGCTGCTCGCCGAAGGCCGCGTCGAGGAGGCCGTGGCCACCCTGGAGGGCGCCGCCGAGGCCCTCACCGTCCGCGGCCGCCACCACATCGTCTGGGCCCCCTGGCCGCTCGACCTCGCCCGCGCCCTCGCACCCACCGACCCGGACCGCGCCGCCCGCATCGCCCGCGAGGCCCACACCCACGCGGAACGCCTCGGCACCCACACGGCCCTCGGCGAAGCCCTCCGCTGCCTCGCCCTCTTCACCGAACCGCCCGAGTCCCGCCGACTCCTCGAACAGGCCGTCGAGCACCTCGCGGCCTCACCCTCCCGCTACGAAGAAGCCCTCGCCCGCCTCGACCTCGCCCACGCCACCGGCTCCCCCGAGGCCCTCGCCGAAGCCACCGCCCTGGCCGCCACCTGCGGCGCCGACCTCCTCACCTCGGACGCGGTGACCGCCCGTGCGTCATCCCACCCTCCGGAGTGAGGTAATGTTTTCCCTGCACGGCGACGCGGGAGAAACACCGCGGAGACGAGCACCGGGACGTGGCGCAGCTTGGTAGCGCACTTGACTGGGGGTCAAGGGGTCGCAGGTTCAAATCCTGTCGTCCCGACTCGAAAGAGTCGTGGGTCAGGGGCTGTTTCAGAGCAATCTGAAACAGCCCCTGACTCGTTTCTGGGAACCGGTTGGGGACACCAACTCGCCTCGACCACTTCAACGGGCGACCACGAGGGGCCCCGCAGGGCGCGCCGGACGACGAAGGGGCGGATCTCCCCGATGGCGGGGCGGACCGGCGCCGGACGGTCCAGATCCGTTGGGCGGTGTCCGAGGTCCCCGACCCGGCAGCCGGAGACCCCGCCGATGCGCGCGGCCGTACACGCGGCGAAGCGGACCACCTCGCAACCAGCCTCGGCAGAGCCTCCGCCGGCCCGTGACGCGCGCCGGGTTGACCTTGATGACGCCGTGTCGAAGAGCCTGCTCCATGACGCGGACCAGGAACCGTCCGTGGACGGCAGGCCACGGACCGAACAGCTCGGGCGGGTCTCTCCAAGGCAGCTCGGTACGGAACTTCAACACGCGGCCCTCAAGACCCGGCGGTGACCCCACCACGGGCGACGATCCTGGCCGCAGACGGCAGCCAGCCGTGGTTCTCCCGGTTGGCCGTCCGGGGTGCGGTACGACGTCGTACACCGTTGCTGCTCCACGTACCACCAGCGCGACGTTGTACGCGCGGAGCACTCGGGTCGGATGTCCGTAGTCAGCGGAGGCTGTTGAGGAAACCCGTGAGCACCGGGCCACATCGGTCGACGCGGTAGCCGCTCTCCGACCACAGCGGCTTCCTCGGCTTCGCCGTCGCCGTGCGGCAGTGGTGCTGTCACCTCCAGCTCTGGGCGGCCGGGAATGCCCACGCTCTCGATCCAGCCTTCGGGGCATCGAGTGCATGCGCCCTGTGCTCACCGCATCAGTGGCAGACCCCTGACCGCTCTCCGAAGATGCACGCTACGCGCAGGATGTTTGCTTGAGAATACTTGGAATCTGGTTTTCTTGAGCAAGTATTGACATCGCATCTGGCTCCCCGACAGAGTCATGCCGCACACCGGCCTGTCTTCGCATCAAGGAGCGCCATGCCCAAGTTCCCTTCCCTGTCCCGCCGTTCACTGATGGGGGGAGCGGTCGCCACCGGAGCGGTCCTGGCGGGCCTCGGTTCGACGGCGCCGGCCGCGTCCGCGGATTCGGCTCTGCCGGCCGTCACGCCTCGCCGTCGATCTGGGCAGAAGACCATGATCAACGTCGCCTACGACGCCCACCAGACGGTGCGCGTCGGTGTGATCGGGCTGGGCAACCGTGGCTCCGGCATGACCACAGGCTGGTCCGTCGTGCCGGGCTGCACCGTCACCGCGGTCTGCGACATCCGTGCCGACCGGGCCAAGCGGACCGCCGACCGGCTCGTCGCCGCGGGCAAGCCCCGGCCCGCCGAGTACGGCGGGTCCGCCGACTCCTACGCGGAGATGCTGAGGCGTGACGACATCGACCTCGTCTACATCGCCACCCCGTGGGAGTTCCACTACGAACAGGGCAAGGCCGCGCTGATGGCCGGCAAGCACGTCATCGTCGAACTGCCCATCGCCACCGAGCTCGACGAACTGTGGGACCTCGTCGACACCTCCGAGCGCACCCGCAGGCACCTCATGCTCGCGGAGAACTGCAGCTACGGCCGCAACGAGCTGGCCATGCTCAAGATGGGGCACGAGGGTCTGTTCGGCGACATCACGAACGGACACGGCGGCTATCTGCACGACCTGCGCGCACTGCTGTTCTCGGACACGTACTACACGGACTCCTGGCGCCGGCTGTGGCACACCCGCAGCACCGCCAGCTTCTACCCCATGCACGGCCTCGCGCCCATCGCCGCCGCCATGGACATCAACCGCGGGGACCGGATGACCACCCTGCGCGCCACCGCGACCGAGCCCAAGGGGCTCGCCGACTACCGGGCCCGCTTCGTCGACCGCTCGCACCCGTCGTGGAACGAGACCTACATCAACGGCGACCTCGTCACCTGTCTCATCGACACGGCACGGGGCCGCGTCATCAGAGCCGAGCACAACGTCAGCTCGCCCCGCCCCTACAGCCGCATCAACAGCCTCGTCGGCAGCCGGGGCCTCTTCGAGGACTACGCGGGCGTCTCCTCGCCCGACGGCGGACGCATATACGTGGAGCCGGACCACAGCGGTGACAACTGGGTCGACTTCGGCGCGTACCGCAAGGAGTTCGACCACTGGCTGTGGAAGAAGATCGGCGACGACGCGGTCAACAACGGCGGGCACGGCGGCATGGACTACGTGCTGCAGTGGCGGACGGTCCAGCTGATGCGGGCGGGCCTGGTGCCCGACATCGACGTCTACGACTCGGCCGCCTGGTGCGCCCCCGTTCCGCTCAGCGTCACCTCCCTGGCCGCCGGCGGAAAGCCCGTGGCCATACCGGACTTCACCCGCGGCGACTGGGTCAACCTCCGGACCGGCCTCGACTCCCGCACCTCCGACATGCCGCCCGTCGTCTGACCCCCTCCCCCGAATTCGCTTCCACAGGAGAAGACATGAGAAAGCCACGCGGCTGGACGAGCCCCCTCAGAGCCGTCGCCCTCGCGGCGGCCGTCGGCCTGTTCTTCGCCCCCACGCAGGCCTCGGCGGCACCCGCCGCGGCCTCCGCCCCGAGCGCCGACGTCAAGACGGAAGTGGGCATTTCCCCGGTCGACCTCGACGGGCCCGCGATCTCCACCGTGAAGGTCACGGTCAAGAACGCCGGCCCCGACCGCATGCGGTCACTGAAGATCTCCTTCGCCGGACCGGTGGGCTGGGCCGTACAGCCCTCCGTCCAAGAGGTCGACGGGAGCTTCGCCGCCGGAGCCACGGCACAGGCCGTCTTCCACATCCAGGTGCCGGAGCGCCGCCCGGGATTCAAGGAGTGGACCTTCAGCGCGACCGCGACCTACCGTGGCGGGGACGCTCTCGGCTCTGCCACGGCCACGCGATCCGAACTCAGCGGCACCCCGCTGGCGAACCTGGCGGCCGCGTACAACAACGTCGCCATCACCGATGAGGACGCCACCGCCGCCGGCAACTACGACGGCGAGGGCAACAGCTTCTCGGCACAGAAGCTGGCCGCCGTCGGCCTCACCCGGGGCGGCAGCGTGAACGCTCTCGGCGCCCACCTGACCTGGCCGGACGTCGCGCCCGGCACCAAGAACAACGTCTCCGGTGCCGGACAGGCCATTGCGCTGTCCGGCTCGGGCGGCAAGCTCGTCTTCCTCGGATCCGGCGTGGGCAGCGGCGCGACCGGCAGCGCAACCGTCCATTACAAGGACGGCACCACCACGTCGGGCACGTTCGGCTTCCCCAACTGGTCCTTCGCCCCCGCGAACGACCACGGCGCGACCCTGGTCGCCTCGTCCGACGGCCGCAACCGCCCCGACGGATACGGCAACGCGGGTATCGCGTACCGCGTGTTCGCCCACGCCGTCCCGCTGGACCCCGCCAAGCAGGTCGCGTTCGTGGTCCTGCCCAGCAACGGCGCCGTGCACATCTTCGACATGGCCCTCGCGCCCTGACCCAGGCCAGGACCACGACCGGGCACGGCCCCGGGTGACGATGACGCGTTCGAGGGGTCGTTGCAACGAGGGTTCGGTCGATCAGAACGCGAGCAGTCTCCGCAGGCGCTCGGCCGGGGCTCCCCGGCCGAGCGTTCCGCGTGGGAAACGGCGACGAAGCGGGGCGGTCAGAAGCCGGCGAGGACACCCAGCAGTCGCGCCACTTCGGCCGCCACCGCATCGCGCGCCGGGCCCAGGTACTTCCGCGGGTCGGCGACGGAAGGGGTCGCCTCCAGCCGTTCGCGGACCGTGCGGGTGAAGAGCTTGTTGAGATGGGTGGAGATGTTCACCTTGGTCATTCCGGCGGCGACGGCCTTCGCGAGGTCCGCGTCGTCGACGCCGGAAGAGCCGTGCAGGACGAGCGGGATGTCCAGGGACTCCTTCAGCCGAGCGATGAGGTCCAGGTCGAGCACGGCGTTCCGGGTGAGCATGGCGTGCGAGCTGCCGACGGCGACGGCGAGCGCGTCGACGGCCGTCGCCTCCGCGAAGGCGAGGGCCTCGTCGGGGTCCGTACGGACGCCGGGGGCGTGGGCGCCGTCCTTGCCGCCGACCTCGCCGAGCTCCGCCTCGACCCAGACGTCGGCCCGGTGGCAGTGGTCGGTGATCAGACGGGTGGCGGAGACGTTCGCAGCGTACGGAAGTCTGGACGCGTCGAACATGACTGAGGTGAAGCCGAGTTCGACGGCCTCGACAACGAGCGGAGCCGACTCGGCGTGGTCGAGGTGGACGGCGACCGGTACGGCGGCGGCGCGAGCGATCGCGAGCGTCGCGAGGGCGATGGGGGCGAGGGAGCCGTGGTAGCGGACCGTGTTCTCGCTGATCTGCAGTATGACGGGCAGCTCGGCGCGCTCGGCCCCGGTGACGATCGCCTCGGCGTGCTCGATCTGTACGACGTTGAAAGCGCCGACACCGGTGTTGGCCGCGCGCGCCGGCCCGACGATGTCGTCGGTGGGGATCAGAGGCATGGGGGTTCTCCATGAAGCGGTGACGAAGGTGCGGGAAGGGGAGGGGCGATGGGGAACGGCCGGTGATGTGGACGGTGTCGTCCACATCACCGGCCGGCCGGGGCGACGCCGGCGGACTTCAGGCTTCTGAGCCTTCGAGGATCACGGAGCGGGTGAGGTTGCGGGGACGGTCCGGGTCGTAACCGCGGGCCTCGGCGAGGTGGACGGCGAGACGCTGCGCGCGGATGAGGTCGGCGAGCGGGTCGAGGGCGTCGCCCGCGTCGCCGGACGCGGCGGAGTACACGCCGCCGACGCGGGCGATGTCGTCGGCGAGTCCACGCGGCGCGTCACCGAAGAGCCAGGCCACACGGCCCGGGCCGGTGATGCTGATCGGGCCGTGGCGGTATTCCATGGCCGGGTACGCCTCCGTCCAGGCCCCGGCGGCCTCGCGCATCTTGAGTCCGGCTTCGAGGGCGAGGCCGTAGGTCCAGCCGGAACCGAGGAAGGTGAACTGCTCGGCGTCGCGGACGGCGGGCGGGAGGGGTTCGGTGATGGCGCGCTCGGCGTCCTGGACGGCCTGGGTCAGCGGGCGAACACCGGCCGGCAGGGCGCTCTCGGCTTCGAGGTGCGCCCGCAGGAGGGCGAGGACCGTGGTGGCGAACCTGGTCTGCACGACGGACTGTTCGTCTGCGAAGTCGAGGACCGCGACGGCGTCGGCGGCCGCCATGACGGGGGTCGCGGGGTCGGCGGTGATGGCGCCGGTGGCCACGGTGCCCTTGACCCGGGTCAGCAGGTCCAGGACCTCGGTGGTGGTGCCGGAGCGTGTGATGGCGAGGACGCGGTCGTAGCTCCGGCCGTGCGGGAACTCGGAGGCGGCGAAGGCGTCGGTCTCGCCGTGCCCGCCCGCCTCGCGCAGCTCCGCGTAGGCGAGGGCCATGAACCAGGACGTGCCGCAGCCGACGACCGCGACGCGCTCACCCCGACGCGGCAGGGCATCCGAGAAGTGGGCGACCGACTCGGCGGCACGGCGCCAGGTGTCCGGCTGGGAGGTGATCTCGACGGAGGTGCGGGAACTCTCGAAGGTGGTCACGCGGTTCCTTGGGTTCGTAGGGTCGATGACCATGCTCTGTTGCGAGCGGTTTACGTGTCAACACATGCTTGAAAGTCAGCTTTTCTGCGCAGTTTCAAGCATCTGAACGGAGATCTCGCGCCGGAACCGGGAGTAGACCGGGGAATCGATCTCGCCGGCGACCGCACACGGCACGGCGGCGGCCGACAGGGCCACCGCCTCGGACAGGATGACCGGCCAGGCCGAGCGGTCGGCCAGACCCGAGGCGATCGCGGCGACGCAGGCGTCTCCCGCGCCCGTCGGGTTGCCGAAGAGCGTTTCCGGCGGAGCGGCCCGCCACGCCCCCTCCGGCGTGATGGCGTACAGGCCGTCGGGGCCCGCTGACGCCACGACGGTCCGGGCGCCCAGGGCGCGGAGCTCCGAGGCCGCCTTCGCCGGGTCTTCGCAGCCGGTCACCTCCGCGATCTCGGCCGCGTTGGGCTTGATCACGTCCGGGCCGGCCTCCAGGGCGGAGAGGAGGCCCGGGCCCGACGTGTCCAGCACGGTCGACGCCCCCTCGGCGGCCGCGATCCGGATCAGGCGGGCGTAGGCGTCCCCGGGCAGCCCCGGGGGAGTGCTGCCGCTCAGGACGACAACGCTCGCGCCTTGGACCAGGGCGGTGTAGTGCGCGACGAACGCCGCCCATTCCGTGGCGGTCACTTCGGGGCCCAGGCCGTTGAATACGGTGGCGTCGCCGTCCTCGCGCGAGGTGACCGCGACCGTACGCCGGGAGTCGCCCGCCACGGCGACGAAGGAGTCACGGATTCCGGCGGCACGCAGATCCTCGCGCACCGCTCGGCCCGTCGGTCCTCCCACCAGTCCGGTGGCGACCGGCGCGTGTCCCAGGAACGCGAGTACCCGTGCCACGTTGATGCCCTTGCCGCCGGCGCGCTCGTGCGCCGCGAGGACACGGTGCGAGGCCCCGGGTCGCAGCTCGGCGACCTCCCAGGTGATGTCGAGGGCCGCGTTGAGCGTGACGGTGACGATCATGGTGTGGTTGCTCCTGTGAAGGGGGTGGGGGAGTGGTGGTCGACCGCCTGCCAGGCGGTCAGGCCGGCGCCCAGGCAACCCGCTCGGTCCCCGAGGCCGGCCCGGACGAGAGCCGGGGCGCGCTGGAAGGTGAGCCGCGCCGCCAGCCTGTCCCGTACGGGATCGAGCAGGAGTCGGTCGGCTTCGGCCAGACCTCCCCCGAGGACGACGAGTTCGGGGGCGACCAGGCTGGTGGCCATGGCCAGCGCCTCCGCCAGGCCGTCCGCGGCGTCGTCCCAGACGGCCCGGGCGACGGGGTCGCCCTCCCGCACGCGTGCGGCCACGTCCGCGGCGCCGGCGGCCCGCCGGCCGGTATGCGCGGTGTAGGCGTTCGCGACGGCGCGTGCCGACGCCAAGGTCTCCAGGCAGCCGTGCCCCCCGCAGGCGCATGCCGTGCCCCCGCGCACCCTCACGTGGCCGAGTTCCCCGGCGAATCCGTCCGAACGTACCGGCCTGCCGTCGGTGACCAGCGCGGCGGCGATGCCCGTCCCCACCGCGACGAAGAGCACGTTCCGCGCGCCCCGCGCCGCGCCGAGGGCGCACTCGGCCGCGCCGCCCGCCCGTACGTCGTGCCCGAGTGCCACGGGAAGCCCCGTCCGCGATTCGAGGAGGGCGGCGAGCGGGAGGTCGCGCCAGCCGATGTTGGCCGACCACACGGCCCGACGCAGACCTTCGTCCACGATGCCGGGCACGACGACACCCGTGTGTGCGACCCGTAGCCCCCGTTCCGCGGCCAGCCGTTCCAGCGCGAGCAGGGTCTCGGCGATGGCATCGACCACGGCGGTCGGTCCGTCGCCGCGCGGCGTCGGGCGGCGCAGCGACACGACCGGACGCATGGCACGGTCCAGTGCCGCCCCCTTCATGCCGGTCCCGCCGACGTCGAGAGCGAGCACACACGGCGGGAGACCGCTCGCGGGCGAGGCGCTTGAGGTGCTGACGTCCATAACTGACGACCATCCAGGGTGAGTGATTATGCGCACTGCAAGCATGAAGCGCGCGTATTCTTTCAGGATCGATGATCGTTGGACAGGTCTGGAAGGGTCGTTCATGGGGCGGCGGACAGGCGCGGGGCCGTCTCGCGTGCGGGAAACGCCGTCCGGGGTGATGCTCGATGTTGTCGCGCTACGATCAACTTCGCGCAGGCTCCCTTCGGTCCAGCGGTCCCTGTTCGGGCGCCTCCAAGCGCCTCCAGGCACACAGGCGGCCGAGAACCCGAGCGTGCGGTTCGAACGTCTCAGGGGCACAGAAGGGTTGCGGCAATGTCCAAGCAGGCGCGGTGGAGCACGTTGCTCGAATTGCTGGCAGTCGAGGGCAAGCTGGACGTGGAGCAGGTCGCGGTCGCCGTGGACGTCTCACCCGCCACCATCCGCCGGGACCTCGACGAGCTCGCCGAGCAGCGGCTCCTCGTCCGCACGCGGGGCGGGGCGATCGCGCACGGCGTGTCGTACGAGCTCCCCCTGCGGTACAAGTCGTCCCGCAGGGCCTCCGAGAAGCGGCGGATCGCCGCGGCCGTGGCGGACTTGCTGAGCATGGGGGACGTCGTAGGCCTCAACGGCGGCACGACGACCACAGAGGTGGCGCGCGCGCTGGCCCTGCGGACGCGTGGGGGTGCGGGTGTGTCGGGAGAGGGCCATTCCGGCCCCCTGTACACGGTCGTGACCAACGCCCTGAACATCGCCGGCGAGCTTGCGGTCCGCCCGCAGTTCAAGATCGTGGTCACCGGGGGCGTGGCGAGGCCGCAGACCTACGAGCTGGTGGGGCCGTTGACGGCAGGAGTGCTCAGCGAAGTGGTGCTCGACATCGCCGTGCTCGGTGTCGACGGGGTGGATCCGCAGCTGGGGGTCATGACGCACCAGGAGGACGAGGCCGGCATCAGCCGGCTCTTCGCGGAGCGCGCCCGCAAGGTGATCCTGGCGACGGACTCCTCCAAGATGGGCAAGCGCGCCTTCGCGAGGATCTGCGGCCTCGACCGCATCGACTCCATCGTCACGGACGCGGGCATCGCCCCGGACATGGCCGCCAAGCTCACTGAGGCCGGCATCGAAGTGATCACCGTCTGAGCGGGGTGCCCCGACGGGCGCCCCGCATGCTTCACCGCCCCCGCACGCCCGACGGCGTACGGGGGCGGTGCCTTTTCCGCGGACGTGATGCCCGCACCGGAGTCGTGAAACGCCCGACTCCAGCCTGATTGTGCATCGTTCGCATCACAGCCCCTGGTACCGAAGGCCGCCATCGTGTTTACTTTGGCCACGGCAGATGCTCGTTAATGAGCGAAAACCTGGAAGATAATCCAGGTTCATGCAAGCTCCGAGGCTGCTGCGGTTCCTGCACCCCACCGGCCGCATCGTCCTGACGATCGGCAGATACGAAGGCGGTTACTGACGATGAACAAGCGGATGTTCGTGGCGGCCTGCACCATCGGTGTGCTCACCCTCACGGCCTGCGGTGGCGGCGAGGGCGGCAGCGATTCGGCGAACGGAGAGGTGACGCTGAAGCTCGTCGCCGCGGACTACGGGGACAAGGCGTCGAACAGCTCGACGTCCTACTGGAACGACGTGGCGAAGCGCTTCACCGCCGCCAACCCGAAGATCAAGGTCGACGTCCAGGTCATCAACTGGAACGACATCGACGCCCAGGTCAAGACGATGATCCAGAGCGGCAACGTGCCGGACGTCCTCCAGACCGGTGGATACGCCGACAAGGTCGCCGACGACCTGCTGTACAAGGCGGACGAAGTCCTCTCGGAGAGGACGCGGGCGAACCTCATCGACAGCTTCTCCAAGGCGGGCGAGGTCGACGGTACGCAGTACGGCATACCCTTCGTGTCCTCGGCCCGCGCTTTCTTCTACAACAAGGAGACCTTCGCCAAGGCCGGCATCACCGAGGCCCCGAAGAGCTGGGACGACCTCAAGGCCGCCGCGGAGAAGATCAAGGCGAAGGTCCCCGGCGTCACGCCGTACGCGCTGCCTCTCGGCCCCGAGGAGGCCCAGGGCGAGTCGCTGATCTGGGAGCTCGGCAACGGCGGCGGCTACACGGACAGGAAGGGCGCCTACACGCTCGACGGCAAGGCCAACGTCGAGGCGTTCTCCTGGCTGAAGTCGAACCTCGTCGAGCCGGGTCTGACCTACGCCAACCCCGCCACCACCGACCGCAAGACCGCGTTCGCCGACTTCGCTGCCGGCAAGACCGCCATGCTCAACGGCCACCCCTCACTGATCCAGATGTCCAAGGACGGCAAGGTCGACTACGGCGTCGCGCCCATCCCCGGCAAGGACGGAGCCCTGACGTCCACGCTCGGCGTCGCCGACTGGATGATGGCGTTCAAGGACGGCGGCCACAAGGAAGAGGTCAAGAAGTTCCTCGACTTCGCGTACTCCAAGGAGAACACGCTGAAGTTCGACGAGACGTACAACCTCATGCCGGTCACCGAGGACACCCTCAAGGAGATGACGGCCAACGGCAAGCACAAGGACCTGGAGCCCTTCTTCTCCCTGCTGCCGAAGGCCGTCTTCTACCCGCTGGGCGACACCACCTGGGACGCCGTCTCCGCCGAGATCAAGAAGAGCGGCGGCACCGCCGTGAACGACCCCGCGAAGGTGTTGGGGGAGCTCCAGAAGAAGGCCGAGGCAGCGGTCGCCGACCAGTAGGCCCCGCGCTCCGCACCGTCACGGAAGGCACCTTCGTGTCCACCACCTCTTCCGCCGCCCGCCCCAGCCGCAAGGGCCGGGGCGGCCTCGCCCGCCTCGGCCCGCTGCCCTGGATCGGCCCCGCGGTCCTGCTCATCGTCCTGGTCGTGCTCTGGCCCGTCTACGAGATGGTCCGGACGTCGTTCCTGAAGATCAGCAGCAGCGGTTTCGTCCGCGGCTCGGCCGGGTTCGACAAGTACGAGCAGCTGTTCGCGGAGCCGTCGCTGCCCTCGGTCATGGTCTCCACCGTGGTCTGGACCCTGGTCGTGGTCACCGTGACGATGGTGATCTCCCTGGCGCTGGCCCAGCTGTTCAACCAGCGGTTCCCCGGCCGCCGCGTCACCCGCTGGGCACTGATCGCACCCTGGGCCGCCTCGCTCGTGATGACCGCGATCGGCTTCAAGTGGATGCTCAACCAGACGGCAGGCGTCCTCAACACCGCGATGACCGACCTCGGCCTCATCGACAGCCCCCGAGACTGGCTGGGCGACCCGTCCACCGCCTGGCCGTGGATGATGTTCGTGGCCGTCTTCGTCTCGCTGCCGTTCACCACGTACACCCTGCTCGCCGGCCTCCAGACCATCCCCACCGAGGTCTACGAAGCCGCCAAGGTGGACGGCACGAACAACTGGCAGACGTACCTGCGGATCACCCTGCCGTTGCTGCGCCCTGCGCTGCTCGTCGGCATGGTGATCAACCTGATCAACGTCTTCAACTCGTTTCCGATCATCTGGTCCATGACGCACGGCGGCCCGGACAGTGACACCGCCACCACCACGGTCTTCATGTACCAGCTCAAGAACGCCGACATCGGAGAGTCCGCGGCGATGTCCGTCGTCAACTTCGTCCTCGTCGTGGTCATGGTCGTCCTCTTCCTCAAGGCCAGCCGCTGGAACCAGGAGGAGAACCGATGACCCAGCGCACCCTCGCTCCCGCCCGCCCCGCGGCCCCCGTCGGTGCCGCCCCGGAGGCCGCGCCCGCGCCTCCGCGGAAGCGGCGCCCGCGGTCCGTCACCCCCCGTGCCCTGCTGATCGCGGCCGTCGCCTGGCCTCTGGCCGCGGTATTCCTGCTGCCGTACCTGGAGATGGTCGTCACCGCGCTCCGGCCGGCCCACGAACTCCGCGACGCCACTTACCTCCCGAGCACGTTCGAGTGGGCGAACTTCATCGACGTGTGGCGGGAGTCCCACCTCGGGGACAACCTCCAGGTCACCCTGCTCGTCTCCGCCGGATCCACGCTGCTCGTCCTGCTGGTCGCCATCCCCGCCGCGTACTACACCGCGCGCATGAAGTTCCGCGGCCGCAAGCTCTTCCTGCTGCTGGTCCTCATCACCCAGATGTTCCAGCCGACGTCGCTGCTGGTCGGCCTCTACCGCGAGTTCTACCAGCTCGGCATGCTCAACTCCGTCTGGACCCTGATCCTCTGCAACGCGGCCTTCAACCTGGCCTTCGCGATCTGGATCCTCACCGCCTACTTCTCGTCCATCCCCGAGGCGCTCGAAGAAGCGGCGATGATCGACGGCCTGGGCCGGGCGGGCGCGCTCCTGCGGATCACCCTGCCGCTGGCGATGCCCGGCGTCGTCACCGCGATGATCTTCACCTTCATCGCCGCGTGGAACGAGTTCGTCATGGGTCTGACCCTCTCCACCGTTCCCGAGAGCCAGCCCCTCACGGTCGGCATCAACAGCTTCATCGGCAACTACACCGTGCAGTGGAACTTCCTCTTCGCCGGCTCGGTCATCGCCATCGTGCCCGTCGTGATCCTTTTCGCGCTCATCGAGCGCAAGGTCGTCTCCGGCCTCACCGCCGGCTCCGTCAAGTGACCCGTGCCGACCGCTCCCTGTCGTGCGCCCGACGACCGTGTCACGCGACGAGTACGTCGCTGACAAGATCACTCTGAGGGGGAGCGGTACTTCTGCGCAGCGCTCGGAGTCGTCGAGTCGGGGCGCTCCGGTCATGACGTCGACACGTCTCACGGAGCGTCTGGCAGCAGATCTGTGACCTTGGGTGGGGACCGCTTGGGGATCACACGGTTTGCGCGGCGGTGTACGACGGGCCGTTTCAGAGAGATCTGAAACGGCCCCTGACTCGTTTTCGGGGACTGCCCGGGGACCAACCCGCTTGACTGCGTCAGGTGGTGACCGCGATCAGGACCGCCAAGGACCGCGGGGCACACAGCGCGGTCGGTCGGGCGGAGAGCGCGTCGGCGAACCAGGACGGCCCGGTGTGCCGTAGGCCGTGGCGTCGACGGTGCCCGTAGCCGAGCCTCGCGGCGATCTCGTCCCAGGGGGCGCGCCGCGGAGGGGGCTGTGGAGATGTGGCCGCCACGGGGACCGGTGAAGTGCGGCTCCACTCCGAGCCGCAGGGCCGCCCGGAAGGAGCGCACCCGTGCGTCCACGTCCGCGTCGCAGCCGGGATGAGGATCCGCGGAGCCTCGGTCCGCGGCCGGTGGGCGAGCAGCACCTGCTCCTGCGTGGCGCCGTCCTTCTTGCCATGACGCGGCGGGCGTCACCGGCGGTGGTGCTCGAACTGCGGGGCACGGGCCGCGGCCGAGTCCAGGGCGTCAGTGTCGTGGCCGAAGACCGGACAGTGTCCGGGGCTTCATGACGGAACGGCCCCACGTTGATCCGCCGGATCAACGTGGGGCCGTAGCGGCCCACGCCGGACGCGCGCCGGTTGCGCGCGTCCGCCGCAGCAACGAAAGGACACCGCGTGTGGTGACGCCGACCTCTTGGGCATGGCGCCGCGCTGCCCCCGTCGGGACCTAGGCGATGGTGCGGATGAGCTTCTTGTTGACGAACTCCTCGATGCCCGGTCGGCCCAGTTCCCGGCCGAATCCGGAGCGCTTGACGCCCCCGAAGGGCAGCTCGGCCGCCTCGGCGCCGACGCCGTTGACGAAGACCATTCCGGCTTCGATGCGGTCGGCGACGCGCGCGGCCTGTGCGGGATCCGTGGTGAAGAGATAGGAGCCGAGGCCGTAGGGGGTGTCGTTGGCGATGCGCAGCGCGTCGTCCTCGTCGATCGCCGGGAAGATCATGGCGACCGGACCGAAGAGTTCCTGGCGTGCCGCGGCGTGGTCGGTGGTGAGCCCGGTGAGGACCCCGGCCGGGAAGTGGGCGCCGTTCCGCTCGCCCTCTGTGTGCAGCTTCGCGCCTGCGGCGACGGCGGCGTCCACCTGGCGTCCGAGGGCTTCGGCCGCGGCGACGGACGACAGCGGTGCGCCGGACTGACGGGCGAGGAGCCGGGCGGTGAACTTCTCGACGAACGGGTCATGGAGGTCGGACACGACGATGAACCGCTTGGCGGCGTTGCAGGCTTGGCCGGTGTTCTCGAGGCGGGCCGAAACCGCGGCCTCCACCACGGCATCGAGGTCGTCGGTGGAGAGCACGATGAACGGGTCGGAGCCCCCCAGTTCGAGGACGACCTTCTTCAGGTGCCGTCCGGCGATCTCGGCCACGGCGGCGCCGGCCCGTTCCGAGCCGGTCAGGGAGACGCCCTGGACGCGTGGGTCGGCGATCACCTGGGCGATCTGCTCGTTGGTGGCGTAGACGTTGACGTACGCCCCGGCGGGGAAGCCGGCCTCGGTGCAGAGCTTCTCCAGCAGCGCCGCGGTGGCCGGGCACTGCGGGGCGTGCTTGAGGACGATGGTGTTGCCCAGGGCGAGGTTCGGGGCGGCGAACCTCGCGACCTGGTAGGCGGGGTAGTTCCACGGCATGATGCCGAGCAGGGCACCGACCGGGCTGCGCCGGATGACGGCGCGGCCGGGGCCGGAGGTGACGTCGAGTTCCTCGTCGGCGAGGAACTCCTCGGCGCGGTCGGCGTAGTAATGGTAGATGTCGACGCAGAAGTCGATCTCGCCCTCCGCTTCGTCGAGCGGCTTGCCCATCTCCCGCACGATGCTGTGGGCCAGTTCGGCACGGTGCTCGGCGTGCAGATCCCCGAGCCGACGCAGGAGCGTGGCACGTTCGGCCACGGAGCTGTTCCGTCCCCAGGCGGTGGCCGCGTGGGCGGCGTCGACGGCCGCCGTGACCTCGGTATCGGTCGCGGTCGGAAAGGTCTGTGTGGTCGTGCCGGTGGACGGGTCGGTGACGGCGTACATCAAGTCTCCAGGAGGTGTGGGGGAGTGCGGCGGCCGGAGGCGGGTTCCTCGCATACGTGTGCCGAGGGGCCGGCGTCGGGAGCCCGACGGCTGCAGAGGGGTGCGGATCCCGACGTCCGGTGTGAGGTCCTCGAAGGCGACGGCTGCCTCCCGGAGGGGAGGACGGCGCCGATCAGCTCGTCCAGCAGCAGCAGCAGCAGCCGTCCGGCCGGGTGGAGGCGGGTGCGGTCTGGGGGTGCCGATCGCGCCGACGCCGGATTCGTAGGTGCGTCCGATGATGCGTGTGCCCTGGCCGGAGGGTTCGAAGAGGTTGAACCCGCCCGTCGCGCCGGCGGCCGCACACGCCTTGTTCGAGAGGACGTGCCGGACTCAGCCGGCCCGGTACTCGCGCTGCCCGCCGATCCAGGTCTCGCGGACCTCGATCGCGGCGATCTCCTCCGGCGGCGTCGTGTACGGGTCGGCCGCGAGCAGTGCGAAGTCGGCACGCTTGCCGGCTCGCAGGGAACCGAGGTCGTCCTCGCGGCCGATCGCCCGTGCCGCGTTGAGGGTGTGGGCGCGCAGTGCGGTGTGGACGTCGATCAGCAGCTCGTCCGGGCCGAGCCGTACCCCGCGACGGGTGACGCGGGTGACGGCCGCCTGGATCGCCTCCAGCGGGCGCGGCTCGGCCACGGGGGCGTCGGAGCTGATGGTGACCGGGACCCCGGCAGCGACGAACTCCCCGAGAGGGTTGAACCGTTCGCCCGGTGTGCCGATCGCCGCCGTGACGCCCTCGCCCCAGTTGTAGTGGTGCTGCGGCTGGTTGACCGGGAGGACGCCGAGCTCGGCCATCCGGGCGATCTGCTTGCCGTCGGGGAGTCCGCAGTGCTCGATCCGGTGGCGGGCGTCGGAGTCGGGACGTTCGGCCAGTGCGGCCTCGATCGCGTCGAGCACCATGCCGATCGCGGTCGGGGACTGCGCGTGGGTCGCGGTCTGCAGGCCGGCGGCGTGCGCCGAGCGCAGCAGTTCGCGGTACTCCTCCGGCGAGTGGTAGAGCTGCCCCTTGCGGCACGGGTCGTCGAGGTAGCCTTCCGGGAAGTACGCGGTCCAGCCGCCCAGGGTCCCGTCCGCGTACAGCTTGATGCCGGTCACCGCGAGCCGGTCGTTGCCGAACGCCCCGTGCAGGCCGAGGTCCAGAGTGCTCCCGAGCAGGTGGGAGAGCAGGTACATGTTGACCCGCAGCTTGAGCGTCCCGGCCTCGGCCACCCTCAGGTAGTTGTCGAACTCACGGCTCGACACCTGGGCGTCACCGATCGCGGTGACGCCTCCGCGAAGGAAGTCGTCCTGTGCGGCGATCAGCTGCCGCATGTGCTCGGCGGGCGCGTCCGCGAGGTGGAAGTTCGGTCCGTGATGGCCGACCTTCACCCCGCCCACTCCGGTGAGCACGTTGCACGCGGCGTCCGAGAGCTCCCCGGTCAGCTCGCCGTCCGCGTCCCGGAAGAACTCCCCGCCCTCGGGGTTCGGGGTGTCCCGGGTCGCGCCGTGGGCGGCGAAGGTGAAGCTGTTCACCACTCCGCCGTGACCGGAGGCGTTCATCACGTACACCTCACGGTCGGTGGCGACCTGGTCCAGCTCGAAACGGGTGGGGTGCCGACGCTCGCGCAGATTGCGGTGCTCGTAGCCGAAGCCGCGTACCGGCAGGCCGCGCGGCGTGCGGGCCGCCGCTTCACGGAGCAGCGCCACCATCTCGGGTATGTCGGCGGCCTTGTCCGGGCCGCAGTCGACCCAGCTCATCAGCTGGCCGTGCATCAGCGGATGGGCATGGGCGTCGATGAGCCCGGGGACGACGACGCCGGACAGCTCCTGCCGGCGCGCCTCGCCGCCGAAGCCCAGCTCGGCGAGCCGGGCCCGGCACTCCTCGACGGTGCCGACCGCGACGATGTCGGGCCCGACGACCGCGAGCGCCTCGACGACGGGATGTCCGGCCTCCATGGTGTGGATGCGGTCGGCGGTGACGATGACGGGCTCGAACGAGCGGACATCGGGGTGGAACGTGTTCAGCTTGCGCATGGATTCAGTCCAGGGTGTACGTGTGGAGGGCGCTGTCAGGCGCGCGAAGAGGTGACGGGGACCGGCCGGGCCTGGCGGATCGGAGCCCAGCCGGGCTGGCTGCCGTCGACGACGTAGGACGGCTCCGGGACGAACCGCGCGACGATCACCGAGAGCAGGAACGACGAGCCGAGTGCCACCGCGATGCTGATGTCGGTGCCGCCGACGAGGGAGGCGAACGGTCCGACGAACTGGCCGGGCAGGCTGACGAACAGCAGCGACAGCACCGCGCAGATCAGGTAGGCGACCGTCGTCGGCAGGTTCCAGCCGTGCTGGTACCAGTAGCGGCCGCCCCGCTGCCGACGGTTGAAGACGTGCAGGTCGTCGACCGAGTACCAGCCGCCCCGTGTGACATAGCCGACGATCATGATGACCATCCAGGGCACGGTGCAGATGACGACCAGGGTGGAGAGGGTGGAGACGGTGCCGACGATGGCGAAGCCGAACTTGCCCACGAAGATCAGCACGGCGGCCAGGGCGGCGATCACCAGGGTCGACGCGACCCGGCTGAGCCGGGGGACGATGCTGGAGAAGTCCAGACCGGTGCCGTACAGCAGGCTGGTGCCGGTGGACAGGCCACCCGCGATGGCGATCATTCCCAGCGGCAGGAAGAACCAGGTCGGGGCCAGGGAGATCAGACCGCCCACGTAATCGCCCGAGGCGATCGTGTCCGGCTGATGCGTGGCGATCACGCTCGCCGTGAACAGGCCGAACCCGAAGGTCACGAGGGGAGCCACGCCCGCGCCGAACGCGGCGCCCATCAGCCTGCGCGAGGGCACGCCCTGCGCGACGTAGCGGGAGTAGTCGCCGAGGAACGCGCCGAAGGAGATCGGGCAGGACATCGCGATCAGCGCCGAACCGATGAAGGCGCTCAGGAACAACGGATCCGACCAGCGATCCGCACCCGCTCCGAAGGAGCCCGCGACGCCGCCGTCGAACTGGGGGGCGTAGGCCAGGACACCCAGGACGAACAGCACCCCGACGACCGGGGGGACGATCCGGTTCAGCATCACCAGCAGGCGGTACCCGAAGACGCAGATCGCGACCATCATCAGCGTCAGTACCGCATAGGCGACCACGGTCAGCCAGGTCGGCGGCTCCTCGCCGGTCAGCCGTGAGATGGTGCCGGCCAGGGCGTCGCCCGCGGTCCAGACGCTCAGCGCCAGGAAGGTGAAGGCGGTCAGCAGCGCCAGGAACGATCCGATGATCCGGCCGTGGACACCGAAGTGCGCCGACGACGCGACGGCGTTGTTCGTACCGGTCTGGCGGCCGAACAGCGCCATCGGCGCGAGTACGAGGGAGCCGAGCACCACCCCGATGCACACGGCCAGGAGCCCGTCCGTGAAGCTCAGGCCGAACATGATGGGAAACGCGCCGAGCAGGGCGGTGCTGATGCTGTTCGCGCCTCCGAAGACGACCCAGAAGATGTCCTTCGGCTTCGACCAGCGCTCGTCGTCCGGAACGGTGTCGATACCGCGCGACTCGACGGACAGCGTGATGGGGGTGACGGGCTCGGGAGAGACGACCCCGGCCGTCCGCTCGTCGTGCTCTTGCAGCATGGCATCACACCTTTCTGGTCTGGTGAAGTTCGCTCACGGTAGTCCCGGCCACAGCACGTGACAACGCCGAAATATTTGCCATCGATCCCCGGTGCAGATCTTTTGTATGGTCAAGCCGCAGAAGTGAAACGGCTCGGCAGTCAGGGAGGGTTCTGGCACACTTTTCGTACGATGACTGAAACGAAAAATCCGCTGGACCCGCTACGGAAGGGCGCATCGATGCTGTCGGACGCCGAGCTGGACACTCGCCTCTTCGGCCTGCTCCGCGAGGACGGCAGGGCCGGGTACACCAGTCTCGCAGAACGCATCGGGGTGCCGAGGGCGCGCGTCGCCGACCGGGTGCGCACACTGCTCGACTCCGGCGACCTGCAGATCGTCACCTCCGTCGACCCCGCGATCCTCGGCGTGCGCACCATCGCCCACCTCTCCCTCGCCCTCGACGTGGCGGTGGTTCCGTTCCTCGACACGCTGCGCCCGGCTCCCGAGGTGGTACTGGCGTCAGCGGTCTCCGGCCGCTTCGACGCCGTCGTCGAGGTCCGGGTGCCCTCGCCGGAGCACCTCGCCGAGACCGTTCGCCGCATCCGCGCGAAGCCGGGGGTGCGCGCCGTGGAGGCGCTCCTGTACCTCGGCGCCTCGCGCGGTTACCGACGCCCGCGTCTGGAAGGGCCGCCTCCCGCCATCGACGCGCTCGATCTGACCCTCATCGAACTGTTGCGCCGCAGCGGCCGTCGCTCGTACCGGGAGCTCGCCGAGGAGGTGGGGCGGTCCGCCGGCGCTGTCCGCGCCCGCGTACGGGCGCTGCTCGACTGTGGGGCCATCCGTATCGAGGCGATCACCGGAACCGCCGACGGTTCCGGCCGCGTGGCCGGCGTCGGACTGCGACTCGGTGATGCCGACCCGGAGGAGATGGTCGACCGACTCGCCCAGCTGCCCGGCACTCATTTCGCGGTGGCCACGCTCGGCCGGTTCGACGTGGTCGGCACCATCCACAGCGACTCGACGCGTCTGCTGCAGGCGCGCTTCGACGAACTGCGGTGCACCACCGGGGTCCGCTCGATCGAGTCCTGGATCCACCTCGACGTCCGCAAGGAACGATACGAATGGCCCGTCGCGCAATGATTTCTTTCGGAACGAACCGCGAACGAATCAGCAGCAGGAGGCGCGCTGTGGAGATCTTTCGGACACCCGTCGGGTGTGTCATGAACGAAAGAGCATCCTGAATTCATCAGGCGCCCATCATTCGATCGTCGGATTTGTATCCCGTAGTTAGACTTCCCGCTCCGACACCCCGAACCAGCTGGAGGATCCATGTCGCTGCGTGCCAGCGCCGCGGTGCATCGCGGAGGCGCCACGGTCAACATCGAGACCATCGAGGTCGGCGACCCGCGCGCCGGGGAGGTCCGGGTCCGGGTGCGCGCATCCGGCATCTGCGGCTCGGACCGCCACGTCCTGGACGGCGAGTGGAGCGTCCCGTCACCCACGGTGATGGGTCACGAGGGTGCCGGAGTCGTCGAAGCGGTCGGCCCGGGCGTCACCCATCTGGCCCCCGGCGATCACGTCGTCCTGGTGTGGAACCAAGGCTGTGAACGCTGCTCCGACTGTCTGTCCGGCCGGCCGTGGGCGTGTCGTCACCTGCGCTCCAACGACTGCCTGATGCCGGACGGCACCACCCGGCTGCACCAGGACGGCACGGAGCTGTTCGCCTACATCGCGGTCGGATCGCTCAGCGAATACGCGGTCGTGCCGGCCTCGGCGGCGATCAAGGTGCCTGAGGAGCTGCCTTTCGAGGTCGGAGCCCTCATCGGCTGCTCGGTCAGCACCGGCGTGGGCGCCGTCCTGAACAACGCACGGGTCGCCGTGGGCGAATCGGCCGTGGTGATCGGCTGCGGCGGCGTCGGACTCTCGGTCGTGATGGGGCTCCGCCTGGCCGGCGCGGAGAAGATCATCGCTGTCGACGTCTCCGAGGAGAAGGTCGCCCTGGCGCGTGCGCTCGGCGCGACGCACACCGTCCTGGCCGGTGCCGACTCCATCGAGCGCGTCATCGAACTGACCGGCGGCGGCGCCGACTACTGTTTCGAGGCCATCGGCAATCCCCGCACGATCGCGCAGGTTCCCTCCTACCTCGCCCCGGCCGGGACCGGCGTCTTCGTCGGCATGCCCCCCGAGGGCACCCAGGTCGGCTTCGACGTCCTGGACCTGTGCTACGGCGGCAAGACCTTGATCGCCTCCAACTACGGCGGCTGTGTCCCGGCCCGCGACTTCCCCCGGTACGCGGCGCTGTACCTGGACGGCCGGCTGCCGTTGGACCGACTGGTCAGCGAGCGGATCAAGCTCGACGAGGTCAACGCCGCCTTCGAGCGGATGCGCGGCGGGGAGGGCGCGCGCAACGTCGTCATGCTCTGAGCCTCTCCGGCAACGCCTGGGGCCGATGAAGATCTTGTCGAGGGGCTGTCCGCCGATGGGCCGGGCGGCCCCGGCCCCGGGCGTGACACCAGGCGTCGTCCTTGATGGTGCCGCGGTGGCGGAGTCTGTGATTGCCGTGGGCGACGAGCAGGTCGTGGTGCGTCCGGAAGGCGACGATCCGATCGCCCTCGGCGGTGGTGCACCGCTCGCGCAGGAGGCGTCCTGGTGGACGACTGCGTCGAGTGTCCCCCATCCGAGGAGCGGGCGGCCCGCTGTGGCGTACGCGACGAGTGTGTCGCTGACAAGGTCACTCTGAGGAGCTGCGGTACTTCCACGCAGCCCTCGGACTTGACCCCTACTCCTGGGGGTCAAGGGGTCGCAGGTTCGAATCCTGTCCCCGACTCGAAAGAGTCGTAGATCGAGGGGCCGTTTCAGAGAGATCTGAAACGGCCCCTCGATCCGTTTTTCGGGGCGGCCGGGACCGGCCCCCTTGAGCGGGTCCGGAGGTGACAGCGGTGCCGGAGCGGTTCACCCGTGCCCTGCCACCTCCTGCTCGCGGGTGTTGAGGCCGGCTTGCGTCGTGCCTGTCCAGTGGCCGACGAGTTCCGCGTAGTGCGGGCTGCGTACGAGGAGTTCGGCGTGGGTGCCCAGGGCGGTCCGGTCGCCGTCGAGGAGGAGGACGCGGCGGGCCCGGGTGGCGGAGACGAGGCGGTGGGCGATGACGATGAGGGTGCCGGGGCGCTCGGCGAGGGCGGCTTCCGCGCGTTGCTCGGCGACCGGGTCCAGATGGCAGGTCGCCTCGTCGAGGAGCACCACGGGGGCGGTGGACGCGTGGACCCGGGCCAGGGCGAACAACTGCCGCTCGCCGCTGGAGAGTTCGGTGGACGGGGAGCGCAGTCGGGCATCGAGTCCGCCGAGCCGGTCGATCACCTCGGTGAGTCCGACCGCCGCGGCGGAGCGCTCCAGTCGGGCCGGTTCGGCATCGGGGGCCAGGTAGGCCAGGTTGGCGGCGACCGTGCCCGGGAAGACGTACGCCTCCTGCGGGACGAGGGCGAACAGCCGGCAGCGCAGTGCCTCGTCGAGGTCCGTCACCGGGCGGCCGTCGAGGCTGACCGTGCCGGCGGTCGGGGGGATGATCCCGGCGAGCAGTGCCGCGAGGGTGGACTTGCCGATGCCGCTCGGGCCGACGACGGCGAGGCGGTCGCCGAAGGGGACGTCCAGGCTGAGCCGGCGCAGCACGGGCTCGGCATGCGGACCGTACGCGAAGTCGAGATCCCGCACCGAGATGTCCGGGGCCTCCCCGGGCCCGCGGGGCGCCGGTGCGGGTGCCGAGGGCCCGGGCACCCGGGTCGGCTCCGACGGTCGAGGCGGCTCGGGCGACGGGTCGGACCGGGGGTGCCGAGAAGGGGGTTCCGGCATCGTGGCGGCCTCGGCCAGGCGGTGGAGCACCACGCCCAGCTGACTCCAGTATCCGGACACCGCGCCGGCCAGCATCTGCAGGGCCGGCAGGAGATGGGCCGCCACGTAGGTGGCGGCGCCGACCACGGCACCGGCGCTGACCGAGCCGTGCGCCACCAGCCCCGGTCCGGCCAGCAGCAGGAGTATCAGCGGGAGTTGGCCGCCGAGCAGGACCACCGGGACGCGCATGGCGGCTGCCAGTCCGACGGCGACCTGCGCCTTGGCCGCCCCGGCCACCTCCTGCTCCACGATCGAGGCGGCGTGCGGCTCGGCCGCCAGTGCCGTGATGTCGCGGGACGCGCCCAGCGCCGCCCCGGCCCGCCCCGCGACCTCCTCCTCGGCGAGGACGAGCAGTCGGCGGCGCGCCGTCAGCCGGCGCATCGACCAGAAGAACACGGCCAGCGCCGGAACCAGCGGCGCCAGCACCAGCCCGGCGAGCACCGGGTCGAGCGCGGCCAGCCCGATGACGGCGGCCAGCAGCGACATGCTCAACGGCCGGGCGGTGCGCAGCAGCGTCCCGGTCAGGTTGCGGACGGTGTCCACCTGGCCGTTGAGCTGGGCGACGGCCGCGGATCCGCCGCCGCGCCCGTCGGCGGTGGCCCGCTCCAGCACGCCGCCCACCACCCGGCGCACCAAGGTGTCCCGAAGGTCCTCGACCACCTCGGCCAGGGGGGTGAACAGGGCGCGCTCGGCGGCGGCCCGGGCGAAGAACAGCCCGGCCAGCAGGGCGATCCAGGCCAGGCCGACTCCCGGCCGGCCGGCCAGGAACCCGTGGTCGAGGGCGGCCGCGGTCACCCAGCCGGAGGCCAGGGCGGGGGCGGCCTCCAGGACCGACCAGCCGGCGATCCGCCGCAGCGGCCCCCCGCTGCCGCGCAGCCCGTCGGCGAGCAGCCGCGCCGCGGGGGCGCTGAGCCCGAAGCCGATCCTCATCGGTGTTCGACGCGGCACCGCTCCTCCTCCTTCGTCTCCTTCTTCGAGGGATCCGGGCCCGCGAGGGACCCGGTGGCACCCGCCGGGCCGAAGACCGCCCGGTAGTCGGGGTCCGCCCAGAGCAGGTCGTGCGGGCCGAAGGCGCGGATCCGGCCGCCGTCCAGCCAGGCGACGAGGTCGCAGCGGGCGGCGGTGGCGGCACGGTGGGCCACCACGAGCCTGGTGCGGCCGGCCAGCAGGTCGGTGACGGAGCGGCTGACCTCGGCCTCGGTCGCGGTGTCCAGGCCCGAGGTCGCGTCGTCCAGGACGTGCACCAGCGCCGGACGCAGCAACGCCCGGGCGAGTCCGAGGCGTTGGCGTTCGCCGCCGGACATCGGGGTCTCGTCCAGCGGGGTGTCGTATCCGGCCGGGAGCCTTCGGACGAACCGGTCGGCCTGCGCGGCGCGGGCGGCCCGGACCACGTCCTCGCGGCTGACCCCGGGGCGGCCGAAGGCGATGGCCTCGTGGACCGTCCGCCCGTACAGCTCGGGCCGTTCGAAGGCGTGCACCACGAGGCCGCGCAGCCGGTCCAGGGGCAGGTCGCGCACCGGGACCCCGCCGATGGCGACCTCGCCCTCGTCGGGGTCGGTGAGCCGTCCGAGCAGGCCGGCGAGCACGCTCTTGCCGGCGCCGGTACGTCCGACCAGGGCGACGGCGGCGCCGGCGGGCAGGTCCAGGTCGAGCCGGTCGAGCACGGTTTCACCGGCGTGGCGGACGGTGATGCCGCGCAGCCGCGCGGCGCCGTCCACGGGCATGGCGCTCCCCGTCCCCCCGACGGGCGGTTCGTGCCGGAACATCTCGGAGAGCCGGCGGGCGCCGGCCCGGGCCTGGGCGATGCCGAGCAGGGCGTCGATCTGGTCGACGATGCCGGAGGCCAGGGCGAGGTATCCGGAGACGGCCAGCAGACCCGCGGGGCCGAGGTCGTCGCGTGCGACGGCCAGGCCCGCCACCGCCAGGACCAGCACGTCGGTGAGGGGCAGCAGCAGCCCCAGGCGCCACACGACGTCGCGCTGGGTGCGCCACATCGCGCGCCCGGCGGCGGACAGTTCGGGCAGCGGTTCGAGGACGCGTCCGGTCTCCGTGGCGAGGGTGCCCGCGGCCCGGATGGTGCGGACGCCGGCGAGGGCGGCCACCAGGCCGTCCGCGATCCGGGACTGGGCCGTGAGGTAGTTCTCCTGGGCCCGGCCCGCCTCGCTCATGAAGCGCCGGGCGACCAGCACCGTCAGCGGCATGGCCAGGGTGAAGGTCAGTCCGGCCTGCCAGTTCGTCCACCAGAGGGCGGCCAGGGCGGCCGTCGAACCCAGGAGCGAGATCGCGCTCTCGGCCGCCCGGGCGGGCAGGCCCGCGGCCATCGGCGCCGACTGCACGACCTGGGTGACCACCTCGCCGACGGCGTGCGGGGACCGGGGGCCCAGCGCCAGGAGATGGCGGACCGTCAGCATGCGCAGCCGGTGGGTTCCGGTGGCGTTCGCCGAGGAGGCCAGCGGTCCCGCGGCCGCCTCGCAGAGCCCGCCGACGACCAGCGCGGCCGCCAGGAGGGCGGCCGGGCCGCGGACGTCGGTGCCGTCGAGCACGGCGCCGACCGCGGCGGCGAGGAGCGCCGGCACGGCGACGCCGACCGAGATCCGCACCGCCATGAGGACGGCCAGACCGATCAGGTGCGGTCGTACGGGGGCCAGGGCGGCGAGGACGGGCCGCCGGGCGGGTGCCGTCACCCGCCCGGCGGCCGCGGCGCCGGGGCGGTGCTCAGGCACCACTGGCTTCGCAGGTCGCCGGACACGTGACGCAGCAGGTGCAGCAGCACTGCGCGGCTTGTGTCTCCGGTGCCGGCAGGAGCTGCAGGGCGTCGAGGTCGATCTCCATGGCGGTTGTCCTCTCGGGGGTTTGACGCCCACCGGGCCGCCCCGATGTGCGGGGCGGCCCGGTGGCGGGTTGCGAGGGGGAAGGCCGGCCGGGCCCGCGGGCCGGGGTGGACGGGTCCACCCCGGCCGGCCTTCGCACCGGACCTACTGGCCGCTGACGACGCAGGTGCTGTCGCAGGTGACCTTGCAGGTGTAGCCGCAGATGGTGGCCTGCTCCTCTTCGGCGGGCAGCTGCTGCAGGGCGTCGAGGTCGAGATTCATGACGGTGTTCCTCTCGGTGGGTGGTGACGGTCAGCGGGATGGCTGTCCGGGGTTTTCCGTACCGGACCTAGCCGGTGACGAGGCAGGTGCTGTCGCAGGTGCCGGGGCAGGTGTAGCCACAGACGGTGGCCTGCTCCTCCTCCGCGGGCAGCTGCTGCAGGGCGTCGAGGTCGAGCTCCATGACGCTGCTCCTCCCAGGGGGACGGCGGCGGTCGGCGGGCCCGCGGACCATCGGGGCGTACGGGCGCGACAACCGCCGGAGTCCTGCTAGTTGCCGGTGGCGAGGCAGGTGACGGGGCAGCTGGCCGAACAGGAGAACTGGCACATGCTGGCCTGCTCCTCTTCGGCGGGAAGCTGCTGCAGGGCGTCGAGGTCGAGCTGCATGGTGATCACCTTTCGGGGAAGGGTGCGGCGGTGTTCCGGCGGAGGCGTGCCGCGGGTCGGGGAACGGTCGTCACGCCGCGTTGGGCGAGGTGTACGGGCACGTCACGCTGCAGGTCCAGCTGCAGATGCCGGCCTGCTCCTCCTCGGAGGGAAGCTGCTGCAGGGCGTCGAGGTCGAGCTCCATGGGGGTCACCTCCTTCGCGCGGGTCAGGGGCGGCGGTCCTCCGGCGGAGGACCGCCGCGCGCCGGGCGACGGTCGTCAGGACGCGTCGGCCGAGGTGTACGGGCACGTGACGGCGCAGGTCCAGCCGCAGGGGCCGGCCTGCTCCTCCTCGGAGGGAAGCTGCTGCAGGGCGTCGAGGTCGAGATCCATGGGGGTCACCTCCTTTCAGGCGGATGTCGTCGGTACGGATCCGGGCGGGCCGGGATGGCCCTGTCCGGTGAGGAACCGCACCACCGATGCGACGACCGGATCGGCGGTTCCCGTCCCGAGCGCGGAGTGACCGCGGTCGGGAAGCTCCAGGTAGTGGAAGTCGGTGCCGGGGCGGCGGCCCAGGGCCGCGAGCCGGGCGGCCAGCGCCCTCGAGTGGGCGACCGGCGTCGAGTCGTCCCGGGCGCCGTGGACGAGGAGCAACGGCGCTTCCAGGGCGGGGGCCAGGCGCTCCACGTCACGCGGCCCGAGCCGGTCGCGCACGGCGGTCAGCCCGTCGAGACGCTCGACCATGCTGCGGACCTGCGCCCCGCCGTCGGCGTGCAGCCGCGGACCGGACAGGAACGGAGCCACGGCCGCACAGGCCGCCCAGCCGTCGGGCTCGGCCGCCGCCGCGATCAGGGCCAGGAAGGCGCCGTAGCTGATCCCGTACAGGGCCGGCCGTTCGCGTCCCGTGCCGCGCTCGCGGATCAGGAAGCGTCCGACGGCGGTGACATCGGCCAGGTCCGGGCCGCCCCAGGCTCCCTTGATGGCCAGCGTGTGGGCGGCGCCGTAGCCGGTGCTGCCGCGCTGGTTGAGCGCGACGACGGCCGGGCCGGCCGCCGCCAGCGCCTGCAGGAACGGATCGAAGCCGAGGGTCCAGCGGCTGTTGGGGCCGCCGTGCAGGGCGAGTACGACCTGCCGGGCGGTGCGCCAGTCGGGCCCGTACACCACGGCCTCCACGGGACCGTCCGCGCCGGGGAAGGTCTCCAGGCGGGCCGGCCGGTGGCCGGGCCGGGCCGGTTCGGGGAGTTCGAGGGCGGTGCCGGCGGGCGGCATCCAGCCGAGGGTGCGCGGGCGGCCCGGGTCGGAATGCGGCAGCCACAGCCCGTGCCCGGTCCACGCCGCGGTCGGCAGCAGGTTCCCCGGCGGCATGTCGATGTGCCGGGCGGCGCCGGAGACCGGGTCCAGGAGGGTGAGGTGCGACCGGGCCCCGGAGGTGGTGAGCAGGGCCAGCCGGTCGCCGTCCGGGTCCAGCGCGAGCGGGTGGACGGCGCCGGCGAGGCCGGTGTCGCCGTGGACCGCGCGCAGGGGCGCGTCACCGTCCAGGTCCGCCAGGGCGAGCTGGTTGCCCTCGGGAGCGAGCCGGGCGAGCAGCACCTGTCCGGCGGCCGCGGCCAGCACGTGGGCCGGACCGCTCCGCGGGGTCAGGTCACGGAGCGTGCCGTCCCGCAGGTCCAGCACGACCGGATGCGAGACCTCGTCGAGCAGGCGGGTGAACACCACCCGGTGGCCGAGCACGATCCCGCCGAGCAGCGCGCCCGGGACCCGGGCCAGCTCCTCGAACCGGGGCCGGTCCTCGCGCACCGCCATGACGAGCGTGTCGGGTGCCGCGCCGCCGCTCACCCCGAGCGCCAGGAGTTCCGATCCCTCGGGTGCCGGGAGCAGCCGCAGCGGCCGCCCGCCGGGCACGGAGACGGTCTCCCGGTGCCCGTCGGCGGTCAGCCGGGCGAGCGACTGCGCGCCGCCCTGCCCGTACCAGGAGATCAGGGCGCTGGTGCCGTCGAGGGGGAGGAGCTGGGTCCAGGTGGGGTCGGTGCCCAGGCCGGTCCGCAGTTCGAGACGGGGACCGGAGGGGCCCAGGCGCCAGACCTCGGCGAGGTGGTGCCCGTCGGTGTCGGTCGCCACGCAGGCGGCCCGCAGGCCGTCGGCGGAGAACTTGAAGCTGGTGCGGGCCGTCACCTCGGCGCCGGTCGGCGCGGCTCGACGGTCGTCCGGCGGCAGGACGGAGGTGTGGACGCTCACGGCCGCACCTCCGTACAGCCGGCCGTCTCGCCCTGCGCGGACGCCGGGTCCGCCGGGCCGTCGGCCATCCACGGCCGTGGGCCGCCGTGCCGCAGCCGGAGCAGGAAGCCGAGGACACCGCTCAGACCGACGTTCCAGTCGGCGGTGACGTCCAGCCCGCTCTCGTCGGCGATGAGGAGGCGGCCGTCCCGGACGGTGCGCCGGGCGTACAGCGACGCCGCCAGCTCCTGCGCCCAGTCCCGGTACGGTCCGCCGACGGCGTCGGCGAGGTCGAGCAGGAAGTCGCCGTTGCCGGCCAGGCCGTGGCAGGCCGCGGTGGGCGAGTTCCACCGCACGCCGCGGACCGCGACCGCGGCCTCCTCGGCGGCGAGCAGGTGGGCGGGGTCCCGGGTGTCCTGCCAGAGCCGGACCAGGAACGTACCGACGCCGGACGCCCCGCTGCACCAGTGGTACAGCATCCCGCTGCCGGGCGCGTCGTCGCGGTCGGTGCGCCAGCGGGCCCCCCACGGACCCCGTTCGGCTTCGGCGACAAGGGTGTCGCCTGCGGCGACGGCGGCATCGAGGTACTTCCGCTCGCCGGTGGCCCGGGCGGCGGCCAGCAGGGTGTAACCGACACCGGCGACACCGTGGGCGAAGCCGAGGTGCCGGATGCCCGCGAGGAGCGAGTCGAAGTCCTTGGGGACCGGCCAGTACACCCGGCCGCCGTCGTACTCGGCCGCGGCCAGCAGGTCGTCGGCGGACTCGGCCGCCCGCCGGCGGAACTCCTCGCGCCCGGTGGCGTACCACAGGTGGAGCTGGGTGAGCGCGCTGCCGGCGGTGCCGTGGCAGACGTCCGGGTTGGGCCAGCGGACGGGCAGGGCGAGGGCCAGCTCGGCCGCGTGCTCGGCGAGTTCGGGGTCGTCGAGGCGGCGCGCGGCGTCGTGCAGCGCCCAGGCGGTGCCGGCACGGCCGAAGTACAGCCCGGGCAGCGGTTCGGGTACGTCGGCGCGGCGGCGGTCGAGCCAGCCGGCCACCCCGGCGAGGGCGGCGCGCAACTCGTCGCGGCTGCCGGCGGGGCCGGCGTGGGCGTCGGCGAGGGTCAGCAGGCCGAGCACGCCGGCGGCGCCGTGCTGCACGTTGCAGGCGTCGCTGGTGCTGCCGAATCCCGTACTGGACCACAGGCGCCGGGCGTTGCCGCCCGGATCCGGGAGGGTGGCCAGCAGATGGGCCAGCCCGTCGTCGATCAGGAGCTGCTGCAGCCGGGGGGCGAGCCGGTCGGCGGGCAGCGGCCCGTCCGGAGAGCCGTCGCCCGAACCGCCGCCCGCGGGCTGGTCGTTCGCGGGGCCGTCGACGTCGAGCCCGTCCAGGAACCCGCCCAGCCGGGCGAGGGTCCAGCGCGCTTCCGGCGCGTCGCAGGTCAGTCCGAGCACGGCCGGTGCCATCAGCCGGGCGGCCCGGTTGCGGACCGCGCTCATGGCGAGCAGGCCGGCGAGCTTCGGCTCCCGGGAGGACGGCTCCGGGCGGTCCTCCGGGAACGCGGGCGCGGTGCCCACGACCAGGTAGAGGAGGACCGAGCCGAGGGCGTACAGATCCGACTCCGGGCCGGGCGCCGGACCGAACCGCGGCCCGCGGGTCAGCTCGGGACCGGCGAACCCCTCGGTGAATCCGCGGGTCGTCCACTGCCCGGGGCGGACCGCCAGTTCCGGGTCGATCAACCGCAGCCCGCCGTCCGGGCCCACCATGATGTTGTTCGGGGTGAAGTCCCGGTAGACCATCCCCCGGGCCTGCACCTGCGCCAGCAGCGCGGCGAGCCGACGGGCCGTGTCCACCACCCGGGCCGGTTCCAGGCCCGCCAGGCGGTCGGTGCGGTCCAGCTCGTTCTGCACCCACTGGGTGAGGGTGCTCCCGGGCAGGGACTCCTGGACGAGGAAGGTGTGACCGTCGAGGTCGAACAGCTCCACGTGCCCGGCGGCGATCCCGTCGAGCTCCGTCAGCGCGGCGGACTCGCGACGCAGGCAGTCCCGGGCGTCCTCGCCCGTCACCCGGGTGCCGACGTGCGCCCGGGCCTGCTTCACGACCACCTCCGCGCCGGTCCGGTGGTCGAGCGCCCGGTAGACGCCGCCCCGGGCCGAGTGCCGGATCGCCTCGCGGATCTCGTACCGGTCGGCGAGCAGGACCGGCCCGGGCTTCCTGGGCGCGGCCGGTGCCGGAGCCGCGGACGCTCCCGGCTCCGCCGGGAAGGGCGACACGGCCCAGGCCGGCGGGCAGAACCACGGCTTGCGGAGGTCCTCCATGGTGGTGCCGTCCGGCGCCTGGACCCGCAGCTGATGGCTGCCGTCGTTGGTCAGCACCGGCACCCCGCCGTACACGCCGTAGCGGTAGTGCACCAGGCTGCCCGGGCGCAGGCGACGGTCGGACAGGATGGCCGGGCCGGGCAGTCCGGCGGTGGCCTCGTCCAGGGCGGCGGCCAGCGTACGCAGCTGCTCGTCGTCCGCCGGGTAGCAGGTGACGATCTTGCCGCACTGGGCGCGGTCGTAGCGGTCCGAGGTCATCTCCTCGACCATCGCGATGCTCTTGGCGAACTTGAAGCCGCAGCCGGCCGCGACCAGGACCGTCGCCGCGCGGTGCACCACCTCGGGCGCCGACAGGCGGGTCGCGGACAGGTGGAGCTTCCAGCCCTGGATCCGCTCCTCCCGCACGGGCGGCATCACCCGGCACCAGACGTCGTCCTCGGTGACGGTCCAGTCGTGCGCGCCGTGCTCGGCGAGGACCGTCCGCGCCAGGCCCTGCAGACGGAAGCCGTCCGCCGAGCCGGCCGTGGCGTTCTGCTCGCTCGACCCTCCGACCTGCTGCACCTGCTGCCTCCCGTCCGTGTGCCGTCCCGGCCGCGCCACCGCGCCCGCCGGCCGGCGAGGCATGCCCCGCCCCGGCACGTCAGCGTGTGGGGGACCGTGTTCCCAGGCGTCCGCCGGTCACAGGAAGGACGCTAATGCGGCGGGTGCGCACCGCAGATCGTGGATTCCCGCAGGCCGGACCCGTATCGGGCGGATCGCGGCGGGGCTGCGGGAAACCACGACACGTACGTACGGGAGTCCGGGGAACGCGTCGGCCCCGGAGCGTTCCCGAGGTGCTGCGGGAATGCTCCGGGGCCGTCGTGGGCCGTTCGGTGGGGTTCTCGACGTCGTTCCCGGCAGCCTCCGGAGCCGCTGTCAGGACCGCTTCGGGGTCAGACGGAGTCCAGGGCCCGGGCGAGAGCCCCGCGCCGGGCGATGCCCAACTTGTTGTAGACGCGCGTCAGATGCGTTTCCACGGTGCGGACGCTGACGAACAGCCGGGCGGCGATGTTCTGGTTGGTGAGCCCTTCGAGGACCAGGCCGGCGATCTCGCGTTCCCGGGCGGACAGGACGGAGTCCGCCGGTCCGCCGGCCCGCGGGACGGACGGCCCGCGATCCTCCGGCCGTTCCTCCTCGGCACGCCCCGCCCGGTCCCGCCCGTGCTCCTGCGGGCGGCCACCGGACGGGGAGGGCGTGAGCGCGTGCGAGTCGCGCAGCTGCGCCGCCGTCGCGCGCAGGCCGTGCGCGCCGGCCCGCTCGAACTGCTCCTCCGCGGCGTCGACCGCCCGGGCGAACCCCTCCGCATGCCCGAAGGCGCCCGCGGAACGGGCCGCCACGAGGTACGCCTGGCCGGCCTTGACCGGCATCCCGGCCGCCGCCAGCCGGTCGCCGGCGCGGCTCGCGAGCTCCACCGCCCATTCGTGCTCGGCGCGGACGGCCGCCAGCCGGGCCTCGGCGAGCTGCGCCACGGCGGCGGTGATCGCGAGACCGGGGACCGGGATGCGGGTCGCCTGCGCGACGTGCCCGGCGACCGCCTCGACGTCCCCCTCACGGGCCCAGAACTCAGCCGCGAGGGCGTGACCGTTCACGGACATCGGGTCGGTGCGCTCGCCGTTCGGGGAGCCGAGGAGCCGGACCGCCTCCGCCGGCGGAATCAGCGTGCCCAGGGCCAGCGCGGCCTCGATCCGGACGTGCCGGACGAAGCCCGCCCACATCCAGGTCTCCGGCTCCGGGTAGCCCTCGAGCAGCGCCAGGGCCGGCGCGGCGGCCTCGGGGCCGGATCCCCACATGACGGCCCGCAGCCGCAGGGCCGCCGCCGGCGGCAGCATCTCCGTGGTGCCGAGCGCCTTGCCCAGTTCGAGTGCCGCGTCCGCGGCGGCCAGCGCCTCCTCCATGGGACCGGACTGGGCCAGCAGGGCCGCGCGGACGGAGTGAAGTTCCGGGAGCATGTAGCGGTGCCGGTGGGTCTCGGCGAGCGCGATGGCCTCCTCGACCCGGCGCGCGCAGCGGTTCGGCCGCTCCAGCAGGATCTCCGCCCAGCACAGGTCGGGCAGTCCGCCGAGGAGCCGCAGCCGTTCGCTGCCCGTGAGGGAGTCGGCCAGGCGCTCCGCAGAGTCGAGCGCGTCGACGGCGCCCGTGACGTCGCCCCGGATGATCAGGCAGAGGCTTCGGAGGGCGTCGGCCGCCGCGGCGAGCTCGGGGCGGTCCGCCGGGATGTCGAGGGTGTCGAGTCGGCCCAGACATCGCTCCCATCCGCCGAGCATCATCTCCCTTCTGGCCAGGCTGATCTCGGTGTCCAGCGGCGCGCCCGCCCGCCCGGCCGCCGCCTCCCGCGCGAGGACCGCGGGGCCCGCCGTACCGGATCGCCGGTGCGGGACCGGCCCGGAGTCGGCCGGTGCGTCCTCGGCGACGCCGGCCTCGCGCAGCAGCCGGTAGGCGCGTTCGCCCCGGCCGCGCAGCCCCTCGCCCAGGGCGAGGAGATCCGCCGCGGCCGTCGAGCCCCCCGCCGAAGCGGTGAGCAGCGGGCGTAAGACCTCGGCGGCTTCGTCGAGCCGGCCGGTGACCGTGAGCGCTCGTCCCAAGAGCAGGGCGGCCCGCCGCAGTTGATCACCGTCGCCTCGGTCGCCGAGCACGCGCAGGACGATGCGCAGCCGCCGGATGCTGGTCTCGGGCGCCTCGTTCAGCTCCGCCCGGGCGATGTCGATCAGCCGGGCCAGCTCGTCCCCGGACGCCGTGTGGGCCAGGTGCTCGACGTGCGAGGCCCAGGCGCCGGGGGCCGCGCCGCGCCGGTCGAGGTGGGCGGCGGCCCGTCGGTGCGCCTCGACCCGCCAGGCCGGGGCCGCGGTGCGGTAGGCGACCGATCCGAGGAGCGGTCTGCCGAACCGGTACCACCCGGCGCTGCCGACCACGCAGCCGTGGTCGGCCAGTTCGTCCAGGGCGATGCCGACCCGGCGCTCCGGCAGGACGGCCACCTCCGAGACGAGCGCCGGGTCGAACTCCGCTCCGGCGACAGCGGTGGCCTGCAGCACCGCCCGGGCGTCGGCCGAGAGGCTGTCGAACTCGCCGAGCAGGTCGGGGTCCGGGTGCCAGCCGTCGAGGAGGCCCACCGATCGGGGCTCGCCCGCGGCCAGTTCGGCCGCCAGCTCGTCGGCCAGGTCGGCCGTGAGCCCGGCCGTCAGGGAGTGCAGGGCGCGCAGCTGGCGGGGGTTGCCGCGGCCCACCGCGACGAGTTGGCGCTCCCGGGCGGGCGGGGCCCCGGGCACCAGCAGGGCGGCATCGGCCGGGGCGAGCGGGCCGAGCGCGATCCGTAGCGCGGCGGCGTCCCCGAGGGTCCGCGCCAGCCACGGCGGACAGCCCCCGGAACGGTGGGCGAGCACGAAGCCGAGGCGCTGGTCGGACGGTCCGCGCAGCAGGTGCTCGAGTAATCGCAGGGACTCCTCGTCGGCCCACTGGAGGTCGTCCAGGACCAGGACCACCGGCGTGGGGTCGGCGTTCTCCAACAGGGCGTCCCGCAGCCTGCGGTGCCTGCGGTGGCGCTGCGACGCACCGGTGGCCGGCTGCTCGCCGAACTCCTCCAGCAGGTCCAACGCGGAGGTGTGGTACAGGGCGTGCATCAGCAGCCCGTAGGGCACGTCGGTGTCGGCCGGCGTGGCCGCCGCCCGCAGCACCTCGCGCCCCGCCGAAGCGGCCTGCTCGCCCACGGCCGCGAGCAGCCGGGTCTTGCCGATACCGGCCGTCCCCTCGACCACCGCGACCCTGCTCGTTCTACGACTGTCGGTCAACAGCCGTACGAGCTGGCCGAGTTCGCTGTTCCGCCCGACCAGCGGCACCGACGGCGCGCCAGCAGCGTCCGCCGTCGTCCCCGCATCCGTCACCGTTCGAAACATCAACATCTCCCCTGATGCCGCGGGCACGGTGCCGACCGCCCGTCCAGGACGATCGCCACCAGACCTTCACGTCACGCCCGTAAGATCCCCCGAACTGAGGGTGATCATCGCTTCCGCCGACCTTCCTGTCGAGAGGGCGATCAACTGCGGTTTCCCTGGGCTTCGTCGAGAAGACAGCTGCGAAAAGGGTCGATCATCCGGTACGGCGCCGCACGGAAGGGGCCGAGGCGGCCACGGGCGCGGCCCGGCCGCTCGTGAAGGCGGCGCGGTGGTCCGGCACCAGGCGCCGGGGTCTCAGGCCTCGCCGCCGACCGCGTACGACCGTGTTCCCGCCCTCAGGTTCGCCTGGGCCCTGCGGTAGGCGCGACGGCTGGGACCTCGGCCTTGACGTTTCCTTTGCCAGCGGGACAGCGGGACGTGCTCGTCGGCGGAGAGGGAGGCCTCCGGTTCGGCCGCCGGGACGCGGTTCAGGAGCACAGCGGTACGGGGGGGCGTCGAGGTCGACCTCGGAGGAGCCGGACGGCAGGAGCACCGCGAGGAAGCCCTGGAGCGTGCCGTCCGTGACGGCCCTGCCGTCGGCGCCGAGCGCGATGCCGAGCATCCCGCTGCCGAGGTGGGTCCACCGGCCGTCGCGCAGGCAGGAGGAGACGGGTCCGCGCCGGGGACATGACGTTGCACCCCGGCAGCGCGCGCCGGGCCCGTCCCGGTCGGCGGCGGGCAGGACGACGTTGGCGCCCTCCTCGACGGCCCTCGGTTTGACCCCGTACCCGCCCACCGACACCAGCGCGGAGGGCCGGGCCGCGTCGAGGCCGCCGACGAGCGCGGTCCGCGGGTTCATCCCGCGCAGCGCGGACGGACGTAAGCGGCGCACGGCCCGTTCCGCCTCGTCCAGCAGGACGGCGAAGGCGCAGCCGAGCGAGTCGTCCTTCACCACGGACACCACGCCGTCCGTGTCGGTCAGCGACCAGAGCGCGGTGGTGGCGGGCCGCCCGCCACCACTGTTCCACGCGTCGCGCAGCGATTCCCGGAACCGCGCGTCGCCCCGGAAGCCCGGCATGGCGCGGGGGTCGGGGAGGAGCGCGGACGGGCCGTTCGGCAGGATGGCGACGCCGCCCCGCACGCCGCCCCGCCCGTCGTCGAACAGGACGGTCGCCCTGGCGCCCGGCCGGGGCTCCGGCAGCACGCCGTCCAGGGCGAGGAGCCAGGTCGGGGCGGGCAGCGCCAGGTCCCGTCCGTCCGGCGGGACGAGGTCCATCAGGCGGCGCAGGCGGGTGGCGTGACCGGAGGCGGTCTCCGTCAGGAGGGCTTGCGGATCGGCCTGTTCGTGGCCCGGGTGGGCGTTGCTGCCCAGCAGCCCCAGCAGCCCCAGCAGCCCCAGCAGCCCCAGCAGCCCCCGCAGCCACAGCAGCCCGACGGCCGGCTCGTCGGCGCTTCGCTCGGCGTCGCCGACCGGTGCGAGGACCATGGCCGCGGGCGCCCGCAGGGACTGGACCGCCACCGCACGAGGTTTCAGCAGCCGGTGCAGGGGGTGTCCAGGACCCGCAGGGCCGCGACGTCCTCCGCGGCCACGCGCTCCCTGACGTACGCGAAGGCGGGCTGCCCCGGGCGACAGCAGGGCGTGCCTGGTTTTCTCGCGTTCCCCCAGGGGCGGCATCGACGTGAGCAGGGCATCGACGTCCAGACCCCTGTCCAGCCCGACGTCCAGCCCGACGTCCGGACCTGTGTCCGTACCGACGTCTGCCCGGTCATCCGGCTCGGCAGAAGGCCGATCACCCGCTCGTTCACCGTTCCCCCCGGTCGGTCCCGGCACGAGTGCCGCGACGGCCCAGCGGGGGCATTGCGACAAGGAGAAGTCCCCGACATCAGGCGGATCGCGAGATCTTCAGGCGGAGATGTACGGGGACGTACGAGGGCGTACGGGGCCGACACCCCAGGGGATCCCCCCGGTTGCCGCCTCCCCGGAGGCCGGAGAGAATGGTGAATGAGCTCCGCATCGCGACTGGGGCGTGTCCGCAGCAACTGTCCCACCACACCAGAGTTCGGTGATCGGGGGCCGGATGCCCAGGATTCCACGCGGGGTGGCCGACGGGTCCGCCGGACGGGCCGTCGTCCACGACCGCCAGGGCACACTCATCGCGCTGGACCTGGAGACCGGCGCGGTGTTGTGGCGTCGTGGCCGCGCACTCCGCCCCTGCGCGATCGTGGCCGGGAACGTGGTGGCGCTCCACGTCGGTGCCTCCCCCGCGCTCGAGGTCGAACTGCTCGACGCGGACGAGGGAACGGAACTCTGGACGTCGCCCGCTCTCGCACTGCCGGAGTGGGCTCATCCGACACTGCAGGACTCGCCCGAGTTCACCGTGAGCACCGCGGAGGAGCAGGATCCGCTCGTGATCCGGTGGACCGCCCGGGCCCTGTACCGGGGCGGCGCCCCACCGGGCCCCGATGTGGCGGGGAGTCAGCACCGCGAGGCGCACGGCGCCCTGCGGGTCGGTGTGGCGACTCCGTCGGTGGAGCCGCTGCCCGGAACGGCGACAGGAGCGGAGGCGGAGACGGAGGCGGAGGTCGCGCCGCCGCCGCACCCGCCCCTCGCCGCCGACGTACTGGACCACGGGCAGGTCGGTGACCTCCGGCTGGAGCTCACCGTGCGCCCCGGCTCCGGCGACGAGGGCGCCGTCGTCCTGCGGGCGGTGGACACGCGTACCGCCTCGACGGTCTGGGAGGCGGTGCTCGACGAGACGGCCGAGCGCCGTCCCCGCAGGCTCCGCCCGTGACCCTCCGCCGGCAACGCCTCCGCTCGTCACCCTCACCCTCCGCCCGTAACCCTGCGAACGAACAGGATTCCCCCGCATCTCAGAGGTGCATCATGACCCTCTCGGACGAACAGCTCGCCCAGGCCAAGGACATCAGCGTCGAGCAGGTGCGCCTGCTCCGCCGGAGCCGGGGAGCCACGAACGAGACACTGGACGGGCTTTCCGTCCCGGCGGTGCGCCGGGCACTGCGCCGCCTCGACTACCCCGACCTGCCCAACGCGCGGGTGCTGTTCCGGTACGAACAGGAGCGCGGCGACGACGGTACGGTGCCGCCGCACGCCCAGGGGACGGCGCGCGCCCGGATGCGCTCCCTGGTGCGGAGCACCTCCCCGGCCCCGCAGACGGCCGGCGTGCCGACCGGGCACCACCCCGGCGCGCGGGCGGACCGGCCGGCGCCGACGGCGGGGATGGCGCTCACCCGGTGGGAGTGGCTCGGCCCCGGAAACATCGGCGGCCGTACCCGGGGCATCGTGGTCGACCCGGGCCATCCGAACAAGATGTGGGCCGCGAGCGCCGGCGGGGGCGTGTGGATCACCCGCAACGGCGGCGCGAAGTGGGCGCCCGTGGACGACTTCCTCGGCAACCTCGCGTGCGGATGCCTGGCGATGGATCCCTCGGACCCGTCGACGATCTACGTGGGCACCGGCGAGGGCTTCTCGAACGTCGACGCCCTCCGCGGCAACGGCATCTTCCGCACCACCGACGCCACCACCTGGGCGCCCCTTCCGGCGACGCAGACCGCGGACTTCCGCGCCGTGACCCGGATCGCGGTCTCCGGCTCGGGTGCCGTGGTCCTCGCGGCCACCGACACCGGACTGTTCCGCAGCTCCGATCCGGCGCGGGCGATGTGGACGCAGGTCCTGGACGTCCCGCTCGGCCAGGTCGTGTTCGACCCGGGCGACGACGGCCGGGCGGTCGCCGGCGCGCTCAACGCGGGCGAGGCCTGGGTGAGCGCCGACGGCGGCGTCACCTGGCAGGCCGCGGCGCACGGCCCGTGGTCGGGCCGGGTCGAACTCGCCTACGCGGTGAAGGACCCGACGGTCGTGTACGCCTCGGTGCAGGCGCAGACCGGCCGCATCTGGCGGTCCACCGACGGCGGCAGGACGTACCGGATCAGGAAGACCCAGGACCCGGACGGCCAGGTGGCCGACTACCTGGGCGACCAGGGCTGGTACGGCAACGCGATCTGGGCCGGGGACCCGACGGACGCGGACCTGATCGTCACCGGCGGCGTCGACCTGTGGCGCAGTACGGACGGCGGCGACCACCTGGCCGAGATCAGCACCTGGTGGGACGATGCCTCGGCGCACCCCGACCACCACGCCATCGTCTCGCACCCCTCCTACGACGGGGTGCACAACAGGACGGTGTTCTTCGGCAACGACGGCGGGGTGTACAAGGCGGCGGACCTCGCGGTGGTGGGGACGGAGCCGAAGGCGCCGTACGTCGAAGGCTGGACCGAGCTGGACAACAACTACGGCGTCACGCAGTTCTTCGGCGGCGCCGGCAGCACCGTCAGCGGAAAGATCATCGGCGGTGCGCAGGACAACGGCACGCTCGTGTTCGACCCCGAGACCGGCACCGAGGGATGGAAGAAGTTCCAGGGCGGTGACGGCGGCTGGTGCGCCTGCGACCCGACCGACCCCGCCGTCCTCTACGGCGAGTACGTCTTCCTGAACATCCACCGCAACGACGACGGCGGCGTCACCGAAGATCCGGACCGCTACATCAGCGGCCAGTTCTGGAACCCGGCGATCCCCGGCTGGGACTGGAAGCCGCTGCCGTTCCGGATCCCCGACGCCAAGAACCAGCAGGCGCTCTTCATCGCACCGTTCGTCATGGACCCGAACGCCCCGCAACGGCTCCTCGCCGGAGGGCTCTCGCTGTGGCGGACGAACGACGCGAAGGCGCCGAACACGCCAACCTCTGGACCTAGTTGGCAGTCGATCAAACCCAGCGCGGGATCCCTGATCAGCGCGCTCGCCGTGGCTCCGGCCGACTCCGACGTGGTCTGGGTGGGCCACCGCAACGGCATGCTCTTCCACACCGCCGACGGCACGGCGGCGACACCGAACTGGGACCGGGTCGGAGTGATCGGCCCGAATCCGCTGCGGCCCCAGCGGTACTGCACGAGCATCACCGCCCATCCGGCGGACGCGAAGACCGCGTACGTCGCCTTCGGCGGGTTCGAGCCCGGCAACCTGTGGGTGACGACGGACGGCGGCGCGCGGTGGACCGACCTCTCGCCCACCCTCCCCGCCGCTCCCGTACGGGCGCTCGCCGTGCATCCGCGGCGCCACGCGTTCCTGTACTGCGGCACCGAGGTCGGCCTGTTCGCGAGCGAGGACGCCGGGACGACCTGGTCGCCGACGAACGAGGGCCCGACCAACTGCTCGGTCGACGACCTGTTCTGGATGGACGAGACCCTGGTCTGCGCGACCCACGGGCGCGGCATGTTCCGGATCGACCTGTCCACGGTCTGAAGGTCCGAAGGTCTCCGACGGTGAAGGTGAGCACGATGATGCGCAACGTACGCCTGCGGGGCTGGATGGAGGCGATCGCGGCCTCCCTCAGCGGACTGCTGTTCCTCCTGACCCTGATCTGGCCCGACTGGATCGAGAAGGTCTTCGAGGTCGACCCCGACCAGCACAGCGGAGCCCTGGAGTGGGTGATCGTCGGCCTCGCGCTCTGCGCCACGGTCGCGTTCTCCCTCCTCGCCCGTGCCGAGTACCGCCGGGCCCGCGCCCTGGAGAGCTGAGGCGGGCCGCACGGTCAGGCGAAGCGCACGGGCAGCCGGTCGAGGCAGATGTGCCGGCCGTTCTCGAAGTAGCGGGTCGGGGCCTCGGCGAGGGTGAACACCGGGTGCCGGAGGAGTTCGTGCAGCACCTGGGCGAATTCGGCCCGGGCCAGGTGGGCGCCCAGACAGAAGTGGATGCCGTGGCCGAAGGTGAGGTGCCGGTTGGTGCCGCGGTCCAGGCGGAAGGCGTCGGGGTCGGGGAAGACCTCCGGGTCGCGGTTGGCCGCGCCGGTCAGCAGCACCACCCTGGCGCCGGCCGGGATCTCGGTGCCGCTCAGGACGACCGGGCGGGTGGTGAAGCGGGTGCCGTGGTCGACGGGCGTCCACAGCCGTAGCGCCTCCTCCACGGCGGCCGGGACCAGGCCGGGGTCCCGCCGGAGCGCCGACTGGAGTTCGGGCTGCCGCCCGAGCTGCCACAGCAGGTGGGCCAGGGTGTTCATCGAGGTCTCGTGACCGGCGATGGCGTACGCGACGAGCATCACGTGCAGTTCCTCGCGCGTGGCGGGCCGCCCGTCGAACGGCAGGCGCACGAGGGTGCTGAGGTAGTCGTCGCCCGGCTGTTCCCGGGCCCGGCGGATCTCGCTGTCGAACAGCGCGGCGAACGCCGGCCAGAAACCTCGGGGCCCGTCGTCCTTGGGCATACGGGCCCAGGTGTTGCTCGTCAGCTCCCGGATGCTGTGCTGGGCGTGCTCGGTGAAGCCGACGGCGAGCCCCACCACGGCCAGCGGCAGCGGCACGGCCAGCTCGGCGACCAGGTCTCCGTGGCCGCGTTCGGCGATCGGGGTGACGTGGGCCCGGATCAGCTCCGCCAGCGCACCGTGCAGCTCGCGGACGCGGGACAGCTGGAACGGCGGCTTCATCGCGGTACGGAATCGGTTCTGCTCCGGCGGGTCGTACTCCAGCGGGGCGAACCGGGGCGTGCCCGCGGCGCGGGGGAAGAAGACGCCCGAGGCGGAGCTGAAGGTCTCGTGGTCGGCCAGCGCGGCCCGTACGTCCTGGTAACGGGAGACGATCCAGGTGCCGCCATGGGCGCGGGAGCGGGCGACCGGTGTGGCGGTGCGGATCGCCCGGTGCACCTCCACGGCGAGGTCGGGGGTCAGATGCGGGTCGTGGGCGTCGAAGTCGGCCGTGAGGCGGGCCAGATGGGGGCAGCGGGGGCCGGGCAGGGAGGAGGAGGCGTCATGGGTGGTCGGTGCCGTCTGTGTCATCGTCGCCCTCCGGACGCCGCGGTGGGGTCATGGCTCTCGTCGGTGATCCAGCGGACCATGCGCCGCAGCGGCTCGGTCGCGTCCTGCGGAAGGTCAGGGCGGTAGTCGGTCGCCCGGCCGAGCGGCACCAGGCGCTGGACGCCGTGGAAGGGCGCCAGATCGCGCAACCGCTCCTTGAGGGCGTCCGGGTAGACCCCGAGGGTCTGCGTGGAGGCGTCCATCGTGGAGAGCGCCTGCTCGGCGTCGTCCACCGGGATCACGTTGGCGACCCGCCCGGACAGCGCGGTGTGGAAGGAGACGGGGTCCGGAGTACGGGAGAGGACCACGGCGCCTTCGTCGGCCCTGCCGCCGATCACCCGGTACCAGTCGCCGCCGGTGGCCCGCAGGGCCCGCAGATGCTCGCGCAGGGCCGGGTCGAAGTGCCGGGCCGTAGTGCTGCGGTGGGCCGGCAGCGCCTGGATCTCGGCGTGCAGCAGTTCCGCCCATTCCTCGGCCCGCGCGAGTCCTGCCGCGTCCGTTCCCGTCACCACGTGCACGACGCGGGCGTTGAAGCAGGCCAGTTGGTTCAGCTCGCCGACGTCGGCGGCGGCCAGCCTGGCACTGCGGGCCATGGCCGCGGCGTCGGTGAAGCCCTCCGGGCCGATCACCGTGCCGCTGGCCTTGGGGTCGAGGGCGACGATCTCGAGGCCGGGACGGATGTAGCGGGTGATGTGCCGCATCGCGGCCATGCCGCCCCAGGCGATGATCTTGTCCAGGTTGCGGGGCTGGTAGAGGGGCTTCTCGACCGTTTCGTCACCGCCCTTCCAATAGGCCACCGCGAGGTGCCGGGTCAGGGGGTGGTCGGGTGCCGCGTCGGCCAGTGTGCGGGCGATGGCGACCGCAGTGAGCGGGTCGTTGGACGGTGTCTTGACGATGGCGTCGGAACGGGTGAGCGCGTTCCGGATGACGGTGAGCGCGGCGATCATCGGGTGGTTGCCCGCGATCACGTGCACCGTCCGTGCCCCGACGGCGCGGACCGCGGCACCGCGTCCGCCGCGGCCGGGCACGGGGACCCAGCCGTCGAGGAACCGCGTGCCGATGGTGTGCTCCGCCACGTCGTGCAGCGCCTGACGGGTGAACAGCTCCGGCAGGCCCTCGTAGGCGGCGCGCAGGACCGGTTCGGTCATGTCGGACCAGGCGGCCGCGGTGCGCAGCGCCTCGCGCAGCAGGGGATTGGCCTCCAGGGTCAGGCGCGGGCCGAGCGCGGCGAGCAGGTCGATGATCCCGGCGGTGCTCAGGGCGTGCAGTTCCCGCAGGCCGCCCGGGTCGCGCAAGGGCAGACGGGGCAGGAGGGCGGCCGGGTCGGGGGCGTGGAAAGCGGGGCGACCGGGGCGGCCTCCGAAGGGGACGAGCCGGTCGGTGACGGTGGTTCCCCGCACGTACGCCGGTACGGTCAGCGACCCCGCGGCGGTGTCGGGCGGAAGTGTGGGCGCGGTCATGGGGTGATTCCTCAGGGGTCGACAGGGTCACAGGGCGGCGTCGGCGAGGTACTCCAGCGCGTCGTCCAGAGCCTCCGGAGTGGCCGCGCACGTGATCTTGTCGTCGTCCTCGAACCGGGAGATGCCGGGCTCCACCCGCGGTGTGGTGCGCCCGCAGGAACAGGCGTCGTAGGACACCGCGACCCGGTCGCCGGTGACGAAACCGCCCCAGTAGACGTCCGCCGTGAGGTCGAAGAAGGCAGCCCTGCCGCGCACGGTGCCCTGCCGCGGGAGCGGCCGGCCGGTCTCCGGGTCCAGCACGTAGGGAACGATCCAGGGTTCGACGTGATAGGCGCCCGCCGGACAGACCAGGCTCAGCATGATCAGTTCCACCATGGCGTAGACCAGCCGTACGGACGGCACACCGGCGAACCGGGCCACCTGGGCCGCCCAGTCGTCCGGCAGCACCGAACCCTTGGTGCCCCCACCGGGCATGAGGACGGAGTCGGGGGTGAAGACGCCGTCGAGCCCCTGGTCCAGGCCCGCGCGGGCCCACTGGTGGTAGGTCTCCCACAGGCTGAGCGAGACGACGCGTTCGCCCCGCAGCCGTTCGGCGAGGTCGGCGGTGAAGCGGCGCATGGCCTCGGGCGCCGAGCGGCGGGCGGCCAGGTAGCGGTCGCGCTGTTCCCGCAGGGCCGCGGGGATCTCCACCTGCCCCGGGCGACCGCCGGCCGCCTTGACCCGTGCGGCGAGCAGCATCAGGTCGGCGCTGAGGTGGCCGGGGTCGAGGGTGTGGAAGTGGTCGGGGCTGTGGCGGGAGAGCTGCTCGAACATCGCGGTGGCGTGCCGGGCGATGCCGCTGCGCCCGCTGCGGTAGGACGGCCACACGACGTGCACCGGCTCGTCCGCGGGGGTGCCCGCCGGCACGGTGTCGTGCCGCACGATCTCGTACAGCAGGCTGTACTGCTCCGCCGTGTGCGGCACGAAGGACATGGTGCCCGAGGTGCCCGAGGAATGGGCCAGGCGCAGTCGGGTGCGGTCGTCGATCAGGGCCAGCCAGGCGTCGACGCTGTCGCAGCCGGCGGTGTCGAGGCCGCCGAGGTCGACGGTGGTGAGCCGGGAGACCCAGCGGGTGAGCTGGTCGAACCGGCCCTGGGACAGCAGCGACGGAGGGTAGGACTTGTAGACGGTGTGGGGCAGGAGGAGCGGGGCCGCGTCGTCGAGCGCGCCGATGCCGTCCAGGTTCTGCTCGCGGGCGAGCGCGCCGACCACCGGCAGCCGGTCCACGAGTTCGGTGAAGCGCAGGCGCAGCGCCGCGAGTTGGAGCGCGGCCAGGTCGGGCGCCGGCAGCCGGTGCATGGACTCGCGGTCGCCGCCGAACCAGCGCAGCGGATCGTCGGCGAACCGCCGCACGTCGTCGGGGTGGTGAAGGGCGCGTGGGTGTACGGGGGTGGTGGTCATCGGTGGATCACTCCTTTACGCGAGCGGGGTCGTGGCGGCCGGCTCCGTCTGCTCCGCCAGCTCCGTCAGGTACGTCGCGATGTCGGCGGCGGCGGGACGGTTCCACAGCAGCGTGGGCGGCAACGGGACCGCCAGACGGCGTTCGAGGTCGGTGCGGAAGGCGACGGTGCGCAGGGAGTCCAGACCCAGATCGGACAGGGCGTGGTGGGCGGCGACCCCGGCGGGCTCGCCGCCCAGGACGCGGGCGGCCGCACTCCGGACCTCCTGGAGCAGGACGTCGTACCGGCGCTGAGCGGGCAGCTTCCGCCACACCGGGCCGGGGGCGGCTTCACGGGCAGGGCCCGCCGCCTGTTCGGTCCGTGCCCGCAGCTCGCGCAGCAGCGGGGGCGCCACCAGCGGGATCGCGTCCCCACCGAGGCCCGGATCGGCCAGGCGGAACACGGCCAGCTCGCCGTGCCGGCCGGCGTCGGCGCCGCCCCACGCCTCCAGGGCCTCCTCGGCGTCCAGGGCGTCCGTGCCCCGGGCCCTCAGCTCGGCGGTCACGGTGTCGGCGTCGGCGGCCATGCCGAGCCCGCGCCAACTCGTCCACGCCAGCGACAGCGTGTCGTGGTGCCCGCCGGCCCGGCGGTGCCTGGCGAGCCCGTCGAGGAAGGCGTTGGCCGCGGCGTACGGGCCCTGGCCCGGCAGGTGCAGCAGTTGGCCGGCGGACGAGTACAGGACGAAGAAGTCGACGCAGCCCGGCGGGAAGAGGCGGTGCAGAGCGAGTGCGCCGCTCGTCTTGGCACGCAGCACGTGCTCCCACACGGGCGCGTCGGCGTCCGGCAGGAAGCCGCCGGCGGTGACGCCCGCAGCGTGCACGACCCCGCGGACGGGTGGCAGTCCGAGCGCGTCGGGGTCCAGCGCCCGGCGCAGGGCCTCCTCGTCGCACACGTCGGCGGCCACCACCCGTACCGTGGCGCCCGTGCGCTCCAACGACCTTACGGCGGCGACGCGTTCGGCATCCGCTCCCGGCGGCAGATCGTCCCAGTCCCGGCGCGGAGGCAGTCCCGTACGGCCGAGGAGGACCAATCGGCGCGCGCCGCGCCCGGCGAGCCAGGCGGCGGTGCGCAGGCCCAGCGCGCCGAGCCCGCCGGTGACGAGGTAGGTGCCGTCCGGGCGGCACCGCGGCCCGCCGTCCTGGACGGGTGGGGCCGGGACCAGGCGGCCGGCCCAGGCGGTGCCCGACTCGACGGAGACGACGTCCTCGGTGCCGGTCCGGCCCAGGAGCCCGGTGAGTGCCGCCAGGTCGTCCGGGCCGGGGCGGGCGGGCAGGTCGATCACCCCGCGGTACAGGTGGGGGAGTTCGCCGGCCAGGGCGCGGCCCAGGCCCCACAGGGCTCCCTGTGCCACCGCGCGCACGTCGTCGGCCGTCCCCGCCCCCCGGGTGACCACCCACAGGGCCGCCGGGGCGCCGTTCCCGGCGAGCGCCCCGGCGGTGCGCGCCAGGAGCCGTACGTGATCGAGGGCGGCCCGGTCGGGGCCGAGGCCGCCGTCGCCGTGCGGCGGGGCGACCAGGACCACGTCGCCGGGTCCGGTGCGCAGTCCGTCGGGACCGCGCAGGTGCTCGGCGCCCAGGGCCCGCGCGAAGCCGGGCTCGGACCCGACCACCACGACGCGCCGCGGCGGCCGGGCGTCCGGCTGGGGCGGCAGGGGGCGGCGGGCGGTGACGAACACGGTGCCGCCGGTCGTGGCGGGGTCGGGTGCCGGGGAGGCGTAGCGCAGCCCGCGCATGCGGACGCGGGTCCGCCCGTCGGGGCCCACGAGGTCGAGGTCCACGGTGTCGTCCGCGTCGGACCGCAGCCGGATCACCAGCACGGCTTCCTCGGGCGCCTCGCCGCAGTCCGCCAGGCAGACCGTCGCCAGCGCGGCCGGCATCCGCAGACGGGGCGGACCCGGCAGACACACCGAGGCGGTGGAGAAGGCCGCGTCCAGCAGCGCGGCCCAGGTGCGGGGACGTCCGGTCGGCGCGATGACCACGGCGTACGCCGATTCCTCCGTGCGCACCAGTTCCTTGACCGTCCAGACGAATCCCATCGACGGCACGCCCAGGTCCGCGAGCCGGGCGGTCACCAGCGACGGATCCTCCACGACCGCCTCGGGGCCGGGGCCGGTGAGCGGCGGCAGCGCGTCATGGGCGCACGGGGCGGTGCGGGCGGTGGTGTGGGTGAGCCAGGCGCCGGTCTCGGCACCGTTCTTCCGCGTGGCGAGGCGCGAGGACAGTCGCAGGGCGTCGGACCGCAGCGTCACCTGGACGTCACGGGGACCTCCCACGGCGACCGGGACGGCGAGACGCACCCGGGTCAGGCAGCCCAGGTCCGGGCCTCCGCCGACCAGTGCGGTGGCGTGCGCGAGGGTGTGCACCAGTACGGCGGCCGGCACCACCTCGGTCCCCGCCACGGGATGGTCGCCGGGATAGGGGCGGCCCGCGGTGTCCAGACGGGTCCGCCACAGGTGCAGCGGATCGGGGCCGGGCCCGGCGGTGTGCTCGCCGAGCAGGGTGTGACCGGCCGGGTCGTGGCCGCCGCCGGACGAGCCGCCCGTCTCCGAGGGCGCCGCCCAGTGCCGCGTCTGCCGCCAGGCGGTGGCAGGCAGGTCCGTGAGGCCGCCTTCCCCGTGGTGCGCCGTCCAGTCGAGCTCGACGCCCGCGCCGTACAGCGCCGCCGCGTTGGCGAGGAGCGTGGCCCGCTCGCGGCTGTCGCGGCGCAGGGTGTGTGCGACGACCGGGCTCGGGCGGCCGGGGGTGTGCGCGCCCGACAGGGTCTCGGCGACCGAGTGCGCGACCACCGGGTGGGTGGACACCTCGACGAAGGCGTGGTGACCGTCCTGCCACGCCGCTTCCACCGCGGCCCGCAGCCGTACGGGGGCCCGCAGGTTGGCGGCCCAGTAGGCGCCGTCGCGGGGGGCGTCGTCGCGCGGCCGCGCGAGCGCGGTGGTGTACAGCGGCAGCCGTGGCGGACGGATGGTCAGGTCCGCGCAGGCGGCTTCGAGCGGCGTGGTCAGCGGGTCGAGCAGGGGGGTGTGGAAGGCCGTGTCGCTGGCCACCGGTCGGGTGGATATCCCCTGCCCGGCCCAGGCGGCGGTCAGCCGGGCCAGCGCGTCGGCCCGGCCCGACAGCACGCAACTGGTGGGCGAGGAGTCGATCGCCGCCCACACGTCCGTCACCCCCTCGGACGCGAGGCGCCGCTCGGCGTCCTGGAAGGACAGGGGTACGAGGGCCATGGCGCCGTCTCCGGCGGCACGCCGCACCAGGGTGGCGCGCCTGCAGGCCAGTCGGGCGGCGTCCGCCTCGTCGAGCACCCCCGCCACGGCCGCGGCGGCGATCTCGCCGACGGAGTGGCCGATCACCGCCGCCGGCCGGAACCCGTAGGAGCGCCACACGGCCGCGAGACCGAGCTGCACCGCGACGGTGAGGGCCTGGACGCGCCCCGTGTCGCCGAGGTCGGCAGCGTCGAGGGCCTCGCGCGCCGAGAACCCGGCCTCGGTACGGAAGACGCCGTCGATCCGGTCCAGCGCGGAGGCGAAGGCGGGCTCTTCCGCGAGCAGGGTCCGTCCCATGCCGGGCCATTGCGCGCCGTGCCCGGAGAAGACCCAGACCGCGTCCCCGAGCGGCTGGGCCGCGGGCAACTCCTGCTCCTCCTGCCGGGCCAGGTCCCGCAGGGCGGCGGACAGCTCTTCGGCGGTGTCGGCGGTCAGGGCGGCCCGGTGCGCGAGGGGCGAGCGGTGCACGGCGAGTGTGCGGCCGACATCCGCCAGGGCGAGTTCCGGGTGGGCGGCCGTGTGCCCGGCCAGCCGTTCGGCGTTGGCGCGCAGGTGGCCCGCCGACGCGCCGGAGAGCGGGAACAGGCCGCGGGCGGGCCGGTCGGGCGCCCGACCGGAAGGGGCGGGAGGCTGCTCCAGGATCAGGTGGGCGAGCGTGCCGCCGTAGCCGTAACTGGACACGCCGGCCAGTCGCCGGGGGCCGCGGGTCGGCCAGGGGCGTTCCTCGGTGACCAGGCGCAGCCCCGAGGCGGCCCACGGCACCGCCGGGTTCGGGCCGGCGACGCCGGGCGTCGCGGGCAGCCGCCCATGGCCCAGGGCCAGGACGCAGCTGAGCAGGCCGGCGGCGCCGGAGGCCGCTTCCAGGTGGCCGATGAGTCCCTTCACCGACCCGATGAGCAGCGGATCGTCGGCCTCACGCTCCACGCCGTAGGCCGCGGCCAGTGCTGCGGCCTCCACCGGGTCACCCGCGCGGGTACCGGTGCCGTGCGCCTCGACGTAGTCGAGGTCGCCGGGCGCGATCCCGGCCGCGCGGCACGCGGCCCGCAGCACCGCCTCCTGCGCGGGGGCGCTCGGAGCCATGATGCCGGGAGTGCGGCCGTCCTGGCCGACGGCGCTGCCGCGGATCACGGCGAGCACGCGGTCGCCGTCGCGACGGGCGTCGGAGAGCGTCTTGAGCACGGCGACGACGCAGCCCTCACCGCGCCCGTACCCGTCCGCCGCCGCGTCGAAGGGCTTGCTGCGACCGTCGGGGGAGGTCGCCCCGGCCCGGGCCAGGGCGACGGCGAGGCCGGGGCCGGCCATCAGCATCACGCCCCCGGCCAGCGCGATCCGGCACTCGCGGGCGCGCAGCGCCTGGCAGGCGGTGTGCACGGCCACGAGGGAGGAGGAGCAGGCGGTGTCGATGACGGCACTGGGGCCGCGCAGGTCCAGTGCGTGCGAGATGCGGTTGGCCGCGCCGCACGGCGAGGCGCCGATCCCGCTCCAGGCCTGGATGCCGGGCAGGTCCTCGAGGACCCGGCGGCCGTAGTCGTCGGCCCCGATGCCCACGTAGACGCCGGTGTCCGACCCGGCCAGGCCGCGGGCCGGGACGCCCGCGTGCTCCAGCGCCTCCCAGGCCACCTCGAGCGCCATGCGGTGCTGCGGGTCCATCATCGCGGCCTCGTCGGCGGGGATGCCGAAGAAGCCGGCGTCGAAGCCGGCGATGTCGTCCCGGTACGCGCCGCGGGAGGGCGTGCCGGCCAGGACACGCCGGGCGGCGGCTCCGCCCCGTGCGACCGCCTCGGCCCACCGGTCGGCGGGCAGGTCCCCCACGACGGGTTCACCGTCCGAGAGCCGCCCCCACAACTCCTCCGGAGAGTCGATGCCGCCCGGAAGGCGGCAAGCGATGCCGATCACCGCGATGGGTTCACGTTCGGGGCTTGCCGGGATACTGGGCATTTCGGTGCGATTCCTCCTCGGGTCGCATGGGCGGGCCTGCTTCGGGACCCCTTGGGCGCGGCTCAGGGCACGCGGCGGACTGGCCGGTCGCACCGACGGTGGTGCGACCGGCCAGTGGCTGGACGGGGGGCGTCAGAGCTTGACGCGCGTGCCGTCCCAGATCTCGTGCTGCCAGATGTCGCCGAACAGCCAGTTGCCCGGGGCGTCCGGGTCCGGGCTGGTGTAGTACTCCTTCCAGGCGATCAGCAGCTCGTCGACGGACAGGCTCCCGTCACCGTCGCGGTCGAGCTTCTGGAAGGCGATGCGGCTGTTCTCCTCGGAGGTTCCGAACGCCTTCTGGAAGTTGGCGAACTCCGGGGCGTCCACGCTGCCGTCGTTGTCCTGGTCGCAGATCGCCCACAGCGCCTCGGCCAGCGGCCGGAAGCCCGCGGTGAAGCCGGCCTCGTCCTCCGCGAACGCGCGGCGCAGTCCCGTCCGCCATTCCTCGGGAGTGACCTGGCCGTCCTTGTTCAGGTCGGTGGCCGCGCTGACGTGCTGCCAGAACAGCCCGAACGCCTTGAAGAGGTCCTGCGCCTTGTCGGAGCCGAACGGCTCGCCGATGTACGCCACGATCCGGGCCGCCAGGGCCAGGGCGTCGGCGCTTTCGAGGACGCCGTCGCCGTTCTGGTCGCCGTGTCCGAAGCACACGTCGAGCTTGCGGTCGAGGAGCTGGTCAACCTCGTGCGGACTCATCTATGGACCTTCCTGTGTCGAGGCGAAGGGTATTCCGGGTCGGAAAGCGGACCCGGATGCGCCCTTAAGAAAATAGGCGACACAGGAGGGGAAGAAGGCAATTAAAGGGGCGTGCTCCGTGGTTTGGCTTCAATACATCTCTGGCCGGTGGCACCGGCTTTCGCAGTGGGCGAAGAGAGGTGTCGACCGGTCGCTGTGCATATCCAGGAGATCGTGAGTGATCAAGGAGAAAGCGGAACCGGTCGGGAAACCTGCCGACGTCGATGTTTTCCAGTCTTTTCGCTACGAAATTTTTGTATTCACGTATGTAAGTATTAAAAATAATGGGGCTGAGGCGTGGCGGCTGTTCCACGGGCGGGCCACGCGAGGCCGTCGACGGCGAGGAACGGTTCCCCGGCCACGGTCGCCGGGGTCGCCCCGGTGAACTCCATGACGTCCCGGTGCAGATGGGACTGGTCGGCATAGCCGGACTCGGCCGCGACGCGGGCCGCGCGCTCCCCCGCCACCAGGCGGTGCGCGGCGTGGTCGAAGCGGACCAGCTTCACGGCGCGCTTGGGCGGCACGCCGAGCTGCGAGCGGAACCGGGACCACAGCCGCTTGCGGCTCCATCCGACCTCGTCCGCGAGCCCGTCGACCCGGACCGGGCCGCGGCCGGCGGTGATCCGGTGCCAGGCCCAGGCCACCTCGGGGTCCACCGGCGGCCCCGCCTCGTACCGGCGGGCGAGCAGCGCGTCCGTCAGGGCGAAGCGGTCCTGCCACGACGGCGCTTCGGCGAGGCGCTCGCGGATCCGCGCCGCCTCCCGGCCCCACAGTTCGTCCAGCGGTACGACGGCGCCGTCGAGCTCGGCCGGGGAGGCGCCCAGGATCGCGCGCGCGATCACCGGGGACAGGCGCACCTGCACGCACTCGACGTTCTCCCCGCGTGCCCGGACCGCGCCGCCGGAACCGAGCCCGGGCCCGGCGGCGAGACTTCCCCGGTGCCGCCGCCCCGCGCCGCCCTCGACGACGGGCGGACCGGCGCCGAACTCCACGAGCAGCGTCACGGCCGGGTGCGGGACGATCCGCAGCGCCTCCAGGTCACGGATGCGGAACCCGGCCATGGTGACACCCGCCACCCGGCCGGGCAGCCGCGGGCACTCGACCTCCCACAGGGCCGCTCCGCGCGCGAAGGTCTCCATCCCGCCATGCTACGAGCCGGTCAGGAGGGAGCGTTCGTCCGGTCCGTCGGCGTGTACCCGCGACGGCGGCGTCAGGCCACGCCGCGGATGCGGCCGACGAGGAGGCCGCCGGCGAGGATGACCAGGGCCGCGGTCGCGTACAGGCCGGTGTAGCCGCCGAGGTGGGCGATGACCGGTGAGGCGAGCGCGGGGGCGAGGACCTGGGGGCCGGAGTTGGCGATGTTGATGACGCCCAGGTCCTTGGCGCGGTCGGCGGCCTCGGGCAGGACCTGGGTGACGAGGGCCTGGTCGACGGCGAGGTAGATGCCGTACCCCGCGCCGAGGACGGCCGCGGCGGCGAGGGCGGACGGCCAGGTGTGGATGAGGGCGAGCAGCAGCGCGGCGGCGGCCATGACCAGCGAGCAGAGGACGACGAAGCCCTTGCGGCGTCCGGCGCGGTCGGACAGCACCCCCACGGGGATGGCCGTGAGCGCGGCGCAGAGGGTGTAGACGACCGTGAGGATCAGTACGCCGGTGCCGGGGTCGCCGTAGTGGACGGCGTCGGCGAGGAAGTAGAACAGGTAGAGGGTGCCGAGGGCGTTGCCGAGGTTGATCAGGAACCGGGTGAGCCAGGCCCAGGCGAAGTCGGGGTGGAGCCGGGGGCTCACCCAGAACGAGCGGGCGAAGGCGCGGGCGTCGAAGGCGGGGCGCAGCTCCCGGGGCAGGGCCGGTTCGGTCTGGCGCAGGGCGAAGGGGAGGGCGAGGACGACGGTGAGCACGGCGAGCGTGACGTAGCCGGACCCGACGCCGGTCACCATCAGCGTGGTGATCAGCGCGCCGAGGACCAGGCCGATGGACTGCATGAGGCCGGTCCAGCCGGAGACCACCGCGCGCTGGCCGAGCGGCACGCGGTCGGCGATCGGGGTGGTGACCCCGGCCAGCATCGCGTTGAGGCCCGCCTGCGCGAGGCACCAGCCGACGGCGACCCCCGCCACGGTGTGCTGGGTGGCGGTGGCCGCGAGGCCCGCCGCCCCGGCGAGCGCCCCGCCGAGGATCCAGGGACGGCGGCGGCCGAACCGGCTCGTCGTCCGGTCCGACCACGCGCCGGCGAGCGGGTTGGCGAGCACCGCGACGAGCGCGCCGAGGCCGGTGACGAGCGACAGGGCGGTGTTCTTGTCCTGCGGGTCGATGTGCTCCAGCTGGAGCGGCAGCAGGATCTGGATGGGCGTCATGAACGCCATGAAGACGGCGAGGGTGGCCAGCGAGAGGCCCGCCGTCCAGCCGGCCGTGACCGGGACGGTGGGCTCGGCGAAGACGGCGGGGTCGTCCTCGGCGGCCGCTTCCGGGGCGTGGGTCATGATGACTCCGCCGCTCAGGGCCGGTGGGAGGCGATGAGGCCGCGGTACCAGTCGAAGCTCGCCCGGGGCGTGCGCAGCCCGGTGGCGAAGTCGACCTCGATCAGGCCGAAGCGCTGGTGGTAGCCCTCGGCCCACTCGAAGTTGTCGAGCAGCGACCAGGTGAAGTAGCCGCGCACGTCCACCCCTCGGGCCAGGGCGTCCGCGACCGCGGCGATGTGTCCGGCGAGGTAGTCGATGCGCGCCTGGTCGTGCTGCCCGGCCGGCTGCGAGCAGCCGCTCTCGGTGATCCATACCGGCGGAAGGGCGTCGCCGTAGCGGTCCTTGAGGCCGGTGAGCAGCTCCGTGAGCCCGTCGGGGACGACCGGCCAGCCGAACGAGGTCCGCTCGTACGTCTCCTGAGGCTCAGTCAGATCGAAGGGCAGGCCCGCGGCGGGATCGGCCGGGGCGGTCACCCAGGTCGGGTTGTAGTAGTTGATGCCGAGGCCGTCCAGCGGCGCGGCGATGGTGGCGAGGTCTCCGTCGCGCACCACCCCTCCCCAGCTCGGATCGGTCATGCCGTACGCCGAGAGGTCGGGGTAACTCCCCAGGAGGACCGGGTCGTTGAACATCAGATTGTGCAGGGTGTCGTACGCCGAGGCCGCCGCCGCGTCCACGTCCCGCCGGGTGTCCGGGCGCAGGCGCACGGGCGTGCAGTTGTTGGCGATCAGCACCTGGCCGTCGGGAACGGCGGCCCGCAGCGCCGCGGTCGCGAGACCGTGGCCGAGCAGCTGGTGGTGCGCGACGGGCAGCGCGTCCAGCAGCAGGGCGCGGCCCGGGGCGTGGACGCCGAAGCCGTAGCCGAAGGACATGTGGATGAAGGGCTCGTTCAGGGTGATCCACCGCTTGACCCGGTCGCCGAGCCGGTCGGCCGTCACCGCCGCGTACTCCGCGAACCGGTGCGCGGTGTCGCGGTTCAGCCAGCCGCCCTCGTCCTCCAGGGCCTGCGGCAGGTCCCAGTGGAAGAGGGTGGGGGTGGGCTCGATCCCGGCGTCGAGCAGCGCGTCGACCAGCCGGTCGTAGAAGTCGAGGCCGCGCGGCTCCACCTTGCCCGTGCCGGCCGGCAGGACGCGCGGCCAGGACACCGAGAAGCGGTACGCGTCGAGCCCGAGCCGGCGCATCAGCGCGACGTCCTCGTCGAGCCGGTGGTAGTGGTCGCAGGCGACGTCGCCGGTGTGGCCGTCGCGGACGGCCCCGGGGCGCCGTACGAAGGTGTCCCAGATCGAGGCGCCCTTGCCGTCCTCGTCGGCCGCGCCCTCGATCTGGTACGCGGCGGTCGACGCGCCCCAGACGAAGTCGCCCGGAAGTCGGGGGAGTCGGGTGGGGTCGGTGGGGCTGGTTGTCACGGGCACCTGCCTTCGCTGCTGCGCTCGCCGTCCGAGGTGGGCCGCACCGTAACATGAACGCGCGTTCATGTTCTATGGCTGGAGCGGGGCCGGATTCACCCGTGCGCGGCCGTCAGCCGGTCCCTCAGGTCCTCCCAGTAGCGGTCCAGCATCCGCCTGAGCTCCTCCACGGTCTCCAGGTCCGGCTCGCCGCCGCCCTTGAACGCCTCGTGCAGCACGGCGTTGGCGGCCCACACCACCATCCGCGTCGCCCGCCGCGCCCGCTCGCCGCCGGGCCCGCCGGTCAGGTGCTCCACGATGCGCAGCAGACCCTCGGAGACCAGCGCGTTGCTCGCCTCGTCGGCCCGGGCGAGCTCGGGACTGAGGTGCCGCCCGGCCCACAGCGCCATGCCGCCCGGCTGGGACCGGAACAGCTCGCTGTAGACCTCGACCACCGTGCCCACCAGGTCGGTCAGCTCACCCGCGACGGCCCGCTCGACGAGCCCGTCGATGGCGGTCTTGAAGCCCTCCAGATAGCGCCGGCCGAGCGCGTCCACGACGGCGCCCTTGTCGGGATGGAACTGGTAGATGCTGCCCACCGGGACGCCCGCCTCCTCGGCGATCCGCCGCATCGTCAGCGCCTCGTACCCCTCCTGGGACAGGAGCCGGTCGGCCGCCCCGAGGATGGCCTCGACCCGGGCCCGGCTGCGCGCCTGCCGGGGCTGTCTGCGCAGCCGCGGCTCCGGCTCCGTCGCTTCCGTCATCACATGCTCCCGGTCGTCCGGCGGTCCAGTGCGGGGAAGCGTACCTTCTATCGCCAATCCGCATTGTTCCTAGAATGGGCCCGTGGAGGACATCGAAGCGATCGCGGTGCTGCAGGATCCTGTACGGCGCCGCCTGTACGAGTACGTCGTGGCGCAGGGCCGGGAGGTCGGCCGCAACGAGGCCGCCGAGGCGGCCGGGGTGGCGCGCACGCTCGCCGCGCACCATCTGGACAGGCTGACCGGGGCGGGGCTCCTGGAGAGCGGCAGCCGCCGTCTGTCCGGCCGCTCGGGGCCGGGGGCCGGGCGCCCCGCCAAGGTCTACACGCGGGCGCGTGGCGAGCGCTCGGTGTCGCTGCCCGCCCGTGACTACCGCACCGCCGCCGAGCTCCTCGCCGAGGCCGCCGAGCAGGCCGGGCTCGACGCCGGGCTCTGCGCGGCGGCGCGCCGCCGGGGCGAGGCCCTGCGCGGCTCGGCGGGACCCTGCGGCGGCCTCGAGGAGGCCATGGAGACGCTGGCGGCCCGCGGCTACGAGCCGTACGCGGCGGACGGGGCCGTCCGGATGCGCAACTGCCCCTTCCACGCCGTCGCCGAGAGCTTCCCGCCGCTCGTCTGCGGCATGAACCTCGCACTCCTCGAAGGGCTGCTCGGCGTGGAGGGTCCCGTACGCGCGCGCATGGACGCCCGCCCGGGGGAGTGCTGCGTGGTGGTCGAAGCTTCTAAAAACAACGATGATTGACATAGAAAAGCGGCCCGTGCTGGGATGAGGCCATGACCGCATCCCCGCACGCCCTCCACCTCGCCCAGCTCAACGTCGCCAGGCTCCGCTTCCCCCTCGACGACCCGCGCGCGGCGTACTTCGTCGAGATGCTCGACCCGGTCAACGCCGCGGCCGACGCCGCCCCCGGCTTCGTCTGGCGGCTCGTGGAGGACGGGGAGGCCGACGCCACCGGCATGCGCCCGCTGGGCGAGGACGTCATCGTCAACCTGTCGGTCTGGGAGAACCAGGAGGCCCTGTGGGACTACGCGTACCGCAGCGGGCACCTGGAGGTGATGCGGAGACGACGTGAGTGGTTCCACCGGCACGCCGAGGCGCACATGGTGCTCTGGTGGGTCCCCGCCGGCCACGTCCCCACCGTCGCCGAGGCCCTGGAGCGGCTCGCGGACCTGCGGGAACACGGGCCGTCCCCCCGGGCGTTCACCTTCACCTCCGCGTACACCGCCGCCGAGGCCGCCGAGCACGCGCCGGACGGGGACTCGGCGGCGGTCTGAGGAAGCGGTCCCCGGCGCCGGCCGCGTACGCGCGGGGACCGGGTCAGCCGGCGGTCCCGTTCACGGCGTCCTCGATCAGGTCGACGACGGCCTGGGGCTGGGACGCCAGGGAGGCGTGACTCGCGTCGAGTTCGACGGTCTTGCGCGGGTTGATGCGCGCGGCCATCCGGCGCTCGTTGTCGGGGTGGATCGCGTGGTCCTGGGTGGAGACCTGGTACCAGCTCGGCTTGCTGCGCCAGGCGGGCGCGGTGATGGTGTCGCCGAAGGTGGAACCGACCGGCGCCTTCTGGGTGACGGCCATGACCAGGGCCTCGTCGGGGGTGAGGTCCTGACAGAAGGTCTGGTGGAACTCGTCCTGCTTGATCCACAGGTATCCGTCGGAGTCCGGGACGATGCCGGCGACTCCTGCCGGCGGCATCTCCTGGGTGATTCCGCCCGGGCTCTCGCCGGCGTCGGGCGCGAAGGCGGCGATGTACACGAGGGCGGTGACGTTCGGCAGGTCGCCCGCCTCGGTGATGACGGCGCCGCCGTACGAGTGGCCGACGAGGACGACCGGGCCGTCGACCTGCCTGACCATCTTGCGGGTGCGTTCGGCGTCGTCGGCGAGCGAGGTGAGCGGGTTCTCGACGGCGCGGATCCTGTCGTAACCGCGCTTGTTCAGTTCGACGATGACCTTGGCCCAGTGGGCGGCTCCGCCCCAGAAGCCGTGGACGAGGACGATGGTGGGCTTGTCACTCATGGCGTTTCTTCCTCCGGCGTCAGCAGGTGGCTTCGGCGGCCTCGTCGATGAGGCCGACGACGGTCTCGGGGTGGGACATCATGGCGACGTGGGAGGAGTCGATCTCCACGGTGCGGGAGCCCGCCCGCCGGGCCTCGAAACGCTCCAGGTCCGGGGCGATCGCCTTGTCCTGCCGGGCGACGAGGAACCAGGACGGGATCGTCTTCCACGCGGCCGCCTGGGCCTTCTCGGCGAAGCCGGCGGCCGTGATCGGGCGCTGCTCGACCGCCATGAGCCGGGTCTGCCGCTCGGGCAGATCAGCGGCGAAGACGCTGTGGAACCTGTCGTTCTGGATGTACAGATCGGTGCCGCTGCCCGCGCTGTCGGTGTACGGGACGGGGCGCACGGCCGTTCCGAGCTCGCTGCCCGGGAACTTGACGGAGAGCTCGGCGGGTGACTCGCCCTTGTCGGGCATGAACGCGGCGACGTAGACGAGCGCCTTGACGTTCGGGTTGCCCGCCGCGGCGCTGCTGATGACGGCGCCGCCGTAGGAGTGGCCGACCAGGACGACCGGGCCCTCGATGCTCTTGAGGACGCTCGCGGTGTAGGTGGAGTCGTTGCTCAGGCCGCGCAGCGGGTTGGCGGGCGCGACGACCTCGTAGCCCTGGTGCCGGAGGTGCTCGGCGACCGCGTTCCAGCCGGAGGCGTCCGCGAAGGCGCCGTGCACCAGGACGACGGTCGGCCTGGCGCCGTGGCTGCTCCCGGCGGCGGCCGCGGAGGGGGCGGTCACGGCCGCCGCGGCGATGAGGAGGGCGAGCGCGCCGGCGGCGCGCCGGGACGAGGCGAGCGGGGACATGCAGGCTCCTTGCGTGGGGGCGTCACCGGGAGTGAGTCTGCTGCCCCGCGTCCGGCGCGGCGCGGTGCGCGGTCCAAGGGGGTGACGGGTGGCACCCGGTCAGTACAGGGCGGCTCCCATGGGGGACTCCTCACCCGTGACGTACGCGCGGATCGACGCCAGGTACTCGGCGCGGCCGACGCGGCCGTCCCCGTCGCCGTCCAGCGCGTCGAAGGCCGCGTCGGCGTTGTCGGCCCGGTTGCCCAGCGCCTGGCGCAGCAGCGTGAACTGCGTGCGGTCCAGGGCGCCGTCCTGGTCGGCGTCGGCGAGGTCGAACAGGGCGCCCAGGGCGTACTGGCAGATGTTGTCGAACTTCTCCGCGTCCACCCAGGCGATGTACTCCTCGTACGTCATCACGCCGTCGCCGTTGGCGTCCATCGCCGCCCAGGCGCGTTCGCCCGTGGTGCGTGCGGCGACGACCAGGGGGTCGTCGTCGCCGCGCCCGGTCGCCCGCTGGGCCCGTTCGATGCGGACGAAGTAGTCGTGCTTCGAGGCGACTCCGTCCCCGTCGGTGTCCAGCATCGCGTAGATGCGGGCCTTCGGGGTCACGAGGGCCTGAGGGATCGGCATGACGGATCTTCCTTCGCTCATGGGGACGTACCGCTGCCCATGATCGGCGGCAGAACCCTTCGCGCGCGGACGACCCGCCAGCCGGCCCCCGGACGAGTGGTCGATCAGGCCGCTCCCACCAGATCGCGCGTCAGCTTCATCAGGCGCTCGCGCGCCCCCGTGTCGTACGCCTGCTCGTGGGCCCGTGTCTCGGTGAACCGGTCGAAGTACCGGCCCGTGACGGTGGCGAGCTCCGGGTCCAGGAGGAGCCGTGCGGTCGGCCGGACCCCCTCCTCCGTGGTGGTGACGGGAGCGAGCCCGTACGCGCGGACGCCCTCCGTGTCCATCAGATGGGCCGGGTGCAGGGCGTTCACCGTCACGCCGGTGCCCGCCAGCTCGCCGGCCAGCTCGAAGGTCGCCATGATCATGGCCAGCTTGCTCCGGCAGTAGGCGCGCAGTCCCTCGTAGTCCCGCTCCAGCATCACGTCGTCGAAGTCGATCGCCTCCTGCCCGATCGAGGCGACGTTGACGACCCGCGCCGGAGCGGAGGCGGTGAGCAGCGGCAGCAGGGCGCGGGTGAGCGCGTACGGGGCCAGGTGATTGACCGCGAAGCGGAGTTCATGGCCCTGGCCGCTCAGCTCCCGGACGAGCGGCCGCGCGCCGCCCCCGGCCACCGCGTTGTGGATCAGGCCGTCGAGGTGCGGCTCCGCCGCCCGGATCCGGGCGGCCATCGCCCGTACCTGGTCCAGGTCGGAGAGGTCGGCGAGATACGTACGGACCGTGGTGCCGGGACCGGCGGCCCGGGCCTCGGCGGCCACGGCCTCAAGACGTTCGGCGTTCCGGCCGTGCAGGAGGAGGGTGTCGCCGAGGGGCGCCAGGTCGAGTGCGAGCGCGTGCCCCATGCCCTGGGTGACGCCGGTGATCAGAGTGGTGCGCTGGGTCATGGCGACCACGCTGGCACCGATCGGCGGCCCGACGGCAGTGTGTGTCACACCTGGTGTCGACACCACCAGGCTGACGGCACGTCGGCGAGGGGCCGGCCGGCCCCTCGCCGTACGCGGCCCGTGCTCAGCGCAGGTCGAACCGGTCGAGGTTCATCACCTTGTCCCACGCGGCCACGAAGTCGCGGGCGAACTTCTCACCCGCGTCCGCGGACGCGTACACCTCCGCGAGGGCCCGCAGCTGCGAGTGCGAACCGAAGACGAGGTCGACGGGGGTGGCGGTCCACCGCACCTCGCCCGTGGCGCGGTCGCGGCCCTCGAAGACGTTCTCGTCGTCCGTCGACGCCTTCCACTCCGTGCCCATGTCGAGGAGCTGGACGAAGAAGTCGTTGGTCAGCGACTCCGGCCGGTCGGTGAAGGCGCCGTGCGGCGATCCGCCGAACCCGGTGCCGAGGACCCGCATGCCGCCGACGAGGACCGTCATCTCGGGCGCGGTCAGCGTCAGCAGGTTGGCGCGGTCGAGGAGAAGGGTCTCCGGCGACAGCTTCTCCCCGGCCCGGAGGTAGTTGCGGAAGCCGTCCGCCCGCGGTTCGAGCACCGCGAACGACTCCACGTCGGTCTGCTCCTGCGAGGCGTCCGTGCGCCCCGGCGCGAACGGGACGGTGATGTCGTACCCGGCGTTCTTCGCGGCCCGCTCGACCGCCGCGCACCCGCCGAGGACGATCAGGTCGGCGAGCGAGATCCTCGCCCCGCCGGAGCCCTCGAAGTCCGCGCGGATCCCGTCGAGGACCTCGATCGTCCGGGTCACCTCCGGCAGGTCGTTGACCTCCCAGTCCTTCTGCGGGGCGAGCCGGATCCGCGCCCCGTTCGCGCCGCCGCGCTTGTCGGTGCCGCGGAAGCTCGCGGCCGACGCCCAGGCGGTGGTGACCAGCTGGGAGGGGGAGAGCCCCGAGTCGAGGATCCTGGCCTTGAGGACGGCGACGTCCGCCTCGCCGACCAGCGGGTGGTCGACCGCGGGGACGGGGTCCTGCCAGAGCTGCGGCTCGGGGATCCACGGTCCGAGGTAGCGGGAGAGGGGGCCCATGTCGCGGTGGAGCAGCTTGTACCAGGCCCTGGCGAAGGCGTCCGCGAGCTGGTCCGGGTTCTCGTGGAAGCGCTTCGCGATCGGCGCGTAGACCGGGTCGAGCCGCAGCGAGAGGTCCGTCGTCAGCATCATCGGGGCGTGCCGCTTCGAAGGATCGTGCGCGTCGGGCACCGTGTCCTTCGCCGACGGGTCCTTCGGGGTCCACTGGTGGGCGCCGGCGGGGCTGGTCGTCAGCTCCCACTCGTACCGGAACAGGTTGTCCAGGTAGCCGTTGTCCCACTTGGTCGGCTCGTTGGTCCAGGCCCCTTCGAGCCCGCTGGTGAGCGTGTCGACGCCCTTGCCGCTGCCGTACGAGTTCCGCCAGCCGAGGGCCTGCTGCTCCATGGGGGCGGCCTCGGGCTCCGGGCCGATGTACTGCGGGTCGACCGCGCCGTGGCACTTGCCGAACGTGTGGCCGCCGATGATGAGCGCGACCGTCTCCTCGTCGTTCATCGCCATGCGCCCGAACGTCTCCCGGATGTCCCGGGCGGCGGCGACCGGATCCGGATTGCCGTTGGGGCCCTCCGGGTTGACGTAGATCAGGCCCATCTGCACGGCGCCGAAGGGGCCGGTGAGCTGCCTGTCGCCGCTGTAGCGCTCGTCGCCGAGCCAGGTGTCCTCGGGGCCCCAGTAGATCTCCTCGGGCTCCCAGACGTCCGGGCGGCCGAAGCCGAAGCCGAAGGTCTTGAACCCCATGGACTCCATGGCGCAGTTCCCGGCGAAGACCAGCAGATCGGCCCAGGAGATCCTCCGCCCGTACTTCTGCTTGACCGGCCACAGGAGCCGGCGCGCCTTGTCGAGGCTCGCGTTGTCCGGCCAGCTGTTGAGCGGCGCGAAGCGCTGGGCGCCGCGCCCGCCGCCGCCCCGGCCGTCGGCGATGCGGTACGTGCCCGCCGCGTGCCAGCTCATCCGGATGAACAGGGGCCCGTAGTGGCCGTAGTCGGCGGGCCACCACTCCTGGGAGTCCGTCATCACCGCGAAGACGTCCCGCTTCAGCGCCTCGACGTCGAGGCCGGCGAACTCCTTCGCGTAGTCGTACTCCTCGCCCATCGGATCGGACAGGGGCGAGTGCTGGTGCAGGACCTGGAGGTCCAGCTGGTTCGGCCACCAGTCCGTGTTGGTCTTGGGCCGGGTCTCGGTGGGGGTGGGGGAGGCGATCGCCGGGTTCTCGCTGTCGCTGCCGGGCACGTGGGTCCTTCTTCCGCTCATCGTGACGGTTTCGGCGTCCGTCATGCTCGCCTACGGCGGACCGCGGATCCGTCAGAACACGCAGAGCCCCGCCAACCGACGGAAATGATCGGAAGGAGGGACTTTCCGACCGCAGGCCGCGCGACCCCGCGAGTAGACTCCGAAGTGGATCCGGAAGCGCGCTCCGTACGTCCACCGCGACGCGGGAGAGGAGGCGCGCCATGTCGCCCCGCCGAAGGCTCGCCGGAAAGAGCGTCCTCGTCCTCACGACGAACTACGGGACGGAAGAGCGCGAGCTGCGAAAGCCGGTGGCCGTCCTGCGGGAGAACGGCGCCCGGGTCACCATCGCCGCGCAGAAGGACGAGGCGGTCCTGACCCTCGTCTCCGACCGCCGGCCCGGCGCCCTCGTCCAGCCGGACACGACGCTCGCGAAGGCGACGGCCGCCGGGTACGACGCCGTCCTCGTGCCGGGCGGCACCGTGAACGCCGACCGGCTGCGGACCGACGCCGACGCGCGACGCCTCGTCTCCGCCTTCGCCGCCGCCGGCAGACCGGTGGCCGCCATCTGCCACGGACCGTGGCTCCTCGTCGACAGCGGACTGGCCAGGGACCGCGAGCTGACCTCGTACCCCTCGATCCGCCCCGATCTGGAGAACGCGGGCGGCACCTGGCGGGACCGGGAGGTCGTCGTCGACACCTCCGGAGCCCATCCCCTCGTCACCTCCCGCCGGCCGCGCGACGTCGACGCCTTCGCCGCCGCGCTCGTCCGCCTCCTCGACGCCGGCGGTGACGCGGAGCCACCCGGAAACTGAACGGCGGTCAGCGCGCCCGCCCCGCCCCGGCGCCCGCCCGTCCCGGCAGATGGTCGGGATTCGGTGAAACCGCGCGGCTCCTCGTACCGTCCTCTCAGCAGGGAGACGGACGAACCGGGGGAGTGGGGATTTCATGGGGCAGGGCAAGTACACCACGCACATAGCCGTGGTGGCGTCGGCGCTCGGGCTGAGCCTGGCGGTGTGGGGCGCCGCGGCGCTGATGGACAACGAGGCCGCCGCGGGGATGGGGCGGACACCGGCCTCGCAGACACCGGCCGGGGCGCCCAGGACGCCGGCCCAGGTGCGGCCGCAGCAGGTGCCCGTGAGCATCGCGCACGCCGCCGAGGCCGGGGGCACGGCCGTGAACATCACCATCGACGACGGGCCCGACCCGCGCTGGACGCCCCAGATGCTCGACATCCTCAAGCAGAACGGCGTCAAGGCCGTGTTCTGCATGGTCGGCCCGATGGCCCAGCAGCACCCCGACCTCGTCAAGAGGGTCGTCGCGGAGGGCCACCGGCTCTGCGACCACACCATGTCCCACGACACGACGATGGACAAGAAGCCCGTCGCGTACCAGAAGAGCGAGATCTTCGACGCGAAGAAGATGATCGAGGACGCGGCCGGGGGAGCCCGGATCGACTACTACCGCGCGCCCGGCGGCGCGTTCACCCCGGACAGCCGCAAGATGGCCGCCGCCGCGGGGATGCGGCCGCTCGGCTGGAACGTGGACACGAAGGACTTCGAGCAGCCGGGCACGGCCTCGATCGTCAACACCGTCAAGACCGAGCTGTCCAACGGGCCCACGATCCTCTTCCACGACGGCGGCGGCGACCGCGGCCAGACCGTCGCGGCCCTCCGGCAGGTGCTGCCCTGGCTCAAGCAGAACGGACACACCTTCAGCTTCCCGGTCCGCACCACGCCCTGAGCCCCCTCCGCTCCCCCCACGGCCCGAAATCCGCATGCACCGGGCCGTGCGGGGCTGGCAGCATGCCCGAATGGTCCACACCCTCGAACGTCTGGTCGTCCGGCACACCCGCCGCCTCCCCCTCCCCGCGGCACCCGCCGGAGGCGGAGACGGCGACGTCGCGGCCCGGCAGTTCGACACCGCCCTGATGGCGGTCGGGTTCAAGCTGTCGGCCGGACTGCTCGAAGAACTGTCCCGGCTGCCGCGCGAGACGGTCGTCGCCGTCGCCGCCCGCACCTTCGACACCGTCCGCGAGATGGCCGGCGACCACGTCCGGCACAACGTGTACTTCATCGACTTCCCGGCCAACGTGCCCGACACCTTCGACTTCTGGCGGCGCTGCGTCGCCGAGGCCCTCGACGACGACACCGCGCGCCCCGGGATCCTGGAGCAGCTGCGGGCCGGCGTGCTCGACCTCCTCACCCTCCCCTCGTACGGCACCCACCGCCACACGTACGAGCGGATGCTCGCCGCGCACGACGAACTCATCGCCGCGGCGGGCGACCGCGTGACGGTCCTGCACCCCGGCGGCACCCTCGACGACGAGGCCACCGCCCTCTACCTGTCCCTGGCAGCAAGCACCACCCCGCTCGGCGACGAGCACCTGCGCGACCTCGCCCTCCTCGCCGCCCACCGGGCCGACGGACCGCAGCCCGAGGCGATCCCGATCCGGGAGAGCCGCGCCGTCGTCAACCGGGCCCGGCTCGAGGCCGGCGCGCCCCTCCTCCTGGACACGGTCACCGACGTCCTGCGCCTGGCCTGCGCCCTCTCCGACGGCGACGTCGCCCTGCGCGAGCCGACCCGGTTCCGCGCGCTGTCCCGGCCCGTCCGCCGCGCCCTGCTCGGCGGCCTCGACGCCGTCGTCGCCGAAGCCCCCGCGAAGCTCGGCGACGTCGCCGGGCACCGCGAGGCGTGGAAGCGCCTCGGGGAGCGGCTGCACCCGCACGAGTACCCGCGGTGGCCGGGTGCCGCCGAGGTGTTCGCCGTCGCCCGGGGCGAGCGGAAGGCACCCTCCTTCGACAGCCGCGTCGAGGAACTCCTCGGTCTCGGCGACGTCGTCGGGGCGGCCGAACTCCTGACGTCCGCCCCCGGCAGGCTGCTGCGCGCCCTGGACCGGCTCCTGCGCGCGGCGGACGGGCCGAAGGAACTCGACGCCGTCCTCGCCGCGTTCGAGCGCGCCGTCCCGAAGGTCTCCGGCCGCGTCGTCCTCTCCCTCCGCGAGCACGTCCAGAACCGTGCGGGGACGGCGGGGGACCGGCGGATCTTCGTCAACCGGCTCGGGGCCGCCTGGGTCACCGCCGACACCCGCCCGCCGCTGCCGCCCGCCGTGCGCGAGCGCCTCTGCGCCGTCCTCGACGCCGAGACGCGGCGCCGGCTCCCCGCCCCGGGACGCCTCCTCGTCGATCCCGCCGTCCTGGACGTGGCGCTCCCGCTCAGCGGCCGGGCGACCGCGGCGGGCCTCGGCGTCCTGCCGCGCGGCTCCGTCTCGCCCGTCGAGGGCGAGCTGCTGCGCTTCTTCACGTACTGGAAGCAGACCGCGCGCTCCACCGACTACGACCTGTCGGCCCTGGTCCTGGACGCCGACTACGCGACCGTCACCTGGCTCTCGTACACGGCGCTCACCGACGTCGAGGGCCGGCACTCCGGCGACATCACCGACGCGCCCGACGGCGCCTCGGAGTTCATCGACCTGCGGCTCGGCGCGGTCCGCGGCAGCTACGTCGTCCCGCAGGTGAACCTCTACTCCGGCGAGGACTTCGAGGAGGTCGAGGAGTCGTTCTTCGGCTTCATGCTGCGCGAGACCGAGCAGCGGGGCCGTCCGTTCGAGCCGCGTACGGTCCGGATGAAGTCCGATCTGCGCGGGCCCGGCCGGGTCGCGCTGCCGCTCGCTTTCGAGCGCGGCGAGGACGGCGGCTGGCGCGCGCGGTGGCTGCACCTGTACCTGCGGGGCAACCCGTCCGCGAACCGGGTCGAGGAGAACCGGGCGTCGGTCGCGGTCCTGCTCCGGGGCCTGCTCGCCCGCACCCCGCTGACGGTCCGCCACCTCGTCGGGCTGATGGGCACCGACGCCACCGTCACGACCCGGTGGGACGGCTCGACGCCGCCGGACGGGCCCGTCACGTACGTCGGTCTGGAGCGGCCCGAGGGCCTGCCGCCGGGCTCGCGCGTGTTCACCCCCGAAAATCTGCGCGACCTGATCCCCGCCTGACTGCTACGGTCGTCCCGGGCGAGGCCATGAGGAGGCTTCCTTCTCAAAACCCCTTGAAATAGCCTCTTCGCTCTCCTCGCCCCTTCTTCTCGACGGCGGGACCCCCGTTCGGGCGGTGAGAACCGTGAGAGCGGGGGCCGACCGTGTCCCCCGGCAGGCCGGCCCGTTGTGAGGGTGTGACCTCAACACGACGCATCTCCTCGATCCTCGCCGTCGCCGCCGCCTTCTCGTGCCTCGGCGCGTCCGCGGCGACCACCGCGAGCGCGGCCGAAGCCTCCGGCCCGCTCGGTCCCAAGATCAACCCGATCAGCGAGCTCGACGCCCTCGCCACGACCGGCATCCCCGAGGAGTCCCGCGGGCAGTTCCCCGGCATCGCCGGACAGCTGAACGGCCTCGACCGGCTGAACGAGCTGGGGCAGCTGCACCAGCTGACCGACCTGGCCGCGCCGGCCACCGGCCTGCTCCCCGCGATCTCCACCTGACCGACCCGACACACCACCCGACGCGAAGGCCCGGTGCCCCGGAGGCACCGGGCCTCGCCGTGTCAGGCCTCCCGTACGGGGTGCTTGCTCAGGATCGAGACCCGGTTGAAGGCGTTGATGGTGATCGCCACCCAGATGACCGCCGAGATCTCGTCGTCGGTCAGGGAGCCGCGCGCGGCCTCGTAGGCGCGCTCCTGCGCGAGGGCGTCGGCGGGGGCGGTGACGGCCTCCGCGAGGGCCAGGGCCGCGCGCTCCCGCGCCGTGAAGAGCGCGGTGTCGCGCCAGGCGGCGAGCACGCCCAGGCGGCGGGTCGTCTCGCCGGCGCGCAGGGCGGCCCGGGTGTGGACGTCGAGGCAGTACGCGCAGCCGTTGATCTGGGACACGCGGAGGTTGACGAGCTCCACCAGGATGCGGTCGAGTCCCGCGTCGGCGGCCGTCGTGCGCACGGCGTCGGCCGTCTGGACCAGCGCGTGGTACGCCTTGGGGCTCTGCTTGTCGACGTAGACTCGCCCGTCCGCCGGGGCTCCTGCCGTGTCACTCACCGTGTGCTCCTTCCCGGGACCCGACGGCCCCGTCCGCGACCGTGCGTATCACCGTCGCAGGGGCTATCATCGTCCATGATTGTTGAAAATGGAACTACTTCCATGGAGGGGTCGGCGATGAGCACCACGGAGATCGAGGTCCTGACGGCACGGGACGTCCCCCTGGGCGGGCCACGGGCCATGACCGTACGGCGTACGCTCCCACAGCGGGCCCGGACGCTGATCGGCGCCTGGTGCTTCGCCGACCACTACGGCCCCGACGACGTCGCCGCGACCGGCGGCATGGACGTCGCACCCCACCCGCACATCGGGCTCCAGACCGTGAGCTGGCTGTTCAGCGGCGAGATCGAGCACCGCGACAGCCTGGGCAGCCACGCGTACGTACGGCCCGGAGAGCTGAACCTCATGACCGGCGGCCACGGCATCAGCCACACCGAGGTCTCCACCGCCCGCACCACCACCCTGCACGGCGTACAGCTGTGGGTGGCCCTCCCCGAGGAGCACCGGAACACCGCCCGGGACTTCCAGCACTACGCCCCCGGGACCGTCCGCGTCGACGGGGCGGACATCCGGGTCTTCCTCGGGTCGCTCGCCGGCTCGTCCTCCCCCGTACGCACCTTCACCCCGCTCCTCGGCGCCGAACTCCTGATCGACCCGGGCGCGACCGTCACCCTCCGTACCGACCCCGCCTTCGAGCACGGCCTGCTCGTCGACAGCGGGGACGTCCGCCTGGCCGGCACCCTGCTGCGCCCGGCCGAACTCGGATACGCCGGCGTCGGGGCCGACGGCCTGACCCTGACCAACGAGTCGGACGTCCCCGCCCGCGCGGTCCTCCTCGGCGGAACGCCGTTCGAGGAGGAGATCGTCATGTGGTGGAACTTCATCGGCCGCAGCCACGAGGACATCGTCGAGGCCCGCGAGGAGTGGGAGAAGGCCTCCGACCGCTTCGGCACGGTCGACGGCTACCCCGGCGACCGCCTCCCCGCCCCCGCCCTGCCCAACGCCCGGATCGCGCCCCGCAGGAACCCCGCGCCCCGCGTGGCCCCCGCACGCGGCTGACGCGCGACCGCTTCCCCGTCCACGACCCTCACCCAGCCACGCGAAAGGCATTCCCCATGACCGAGCAGACCGCCACCGCCCCCGTCGTCCGGCGCGTGGACCCCCGGCACCGGTACGAGATCCTCGTCGGCGACGAGCGCGCCGGCCTGACGGCCTACCGCGACCGTGACGACCGGCGCGTCTTCTTCCACACCGAGGTCGACGAGGCCTACGCGGGCCAGGGCCTCGCCGGGATCCTCGTCGAGCAGGCCCTCACCGACGTCCGCGCCTCCGGGATGCGGATCGTCCCCGTCTGCCCCTACGTCGCGAAGTTCCTGAAGAAGCACGAGGAGTTCGCCGACATCACCGACCCGGTGACCCCCGAGGTCCTCGAATGGCTGGACGGACAGCTGAAGCGCTGACCGTTCGTCAACGCGACGCACGCGGAGGCGAACGTTTCCTCCGTATGGATCAGTCGCGCGTGATCGGGCCCGTCGGCCCCCTGCACCGGGGGGCCGAACGGGCGACCGAGAACGGCGACTCCGGGCGCGTCGTTGGCCGACTCTCGATCGGTTGGCCTGAATCACGCTGGTCAGCGAGTTAAACATGATTTCGAGCAAGATCACTGCAAGGAGGTAATGCTCTCGGTCTCTTTGAGCGAGGCGGGCGCGGCGGCCGTTACTGTCCTCCCCGAGATCTGGACGGATTCCCAGATCCTCGCCCCCCTTTCATCTTCTTTCACCGGTTCTCGGCGCACTCGTGCGCCGATCGCCGCCCGTGCGAAAGAGAGCTCGCTCGATGACCGTTGACGACCGCCCGGACGTACAGACGGAGCCGCCCCGGCAGTCCAGTCTGAGCACCGCGGCCGCCCGCAACCTCGCCACCACCACCAAGTCCGCCCCGCAGATGCAGGAGATCAGCTCCCGCTGGCTGCTGCGGATGCTCCCCTGGGTGGAGACCAAGGGCGGCGCCTACCGGGTGAACCGCCGGCTGAGCTACACGGTCGGCGACGGGCGCATCGAGTTCGTCCAGGACGGCGCCCGCGTCCGGGTGATCCCCCGCGAGCTCGGCGAACTCGCCCTGCTGCGCGGCTTCGAGGACATCGACGTGCTGAACGCGCTCGCCGACCGCTGCGTCCAGCGCGACTTCAGCGCCGGTGAGGTGCTCGTCCAGCGCGGGACGCCCGCCGAGCAGATCCACATGATCGCCCACGGCCGCGTCAGCCAGACCTCCGTCGGCAAGTACGGCGACGAAGTGGCCGTCTCCGTGCTCGCGGACGGCGACCGCTTCGGCGAGAACGCCCTCCTCGACGGCGACGCCGGCTGGGACTACACCGCGACCGCCGAGACCTCCGGCACCCTGCTCACCCTCTCCCGCGTCGACTTCGCCGGCATCCTCGCCTCGGCGCCGAGCCTCCAGGCCCACATCCAGAACTTCAGCTCGCTGCCCGACCAGCGGCAGAACAAGTACGGCGAGGCCGAGATCGCGATGTCGGCCGGCCACAAGGGCGAGGCCGACATCCCCGGCGCCTTCGTCGACTACGAGCTCAAGCCGCGCGAGTACGAACTCTCCGTCGCCCAGACCGTCCTCAAGGTCCACACCCGGGTCGCCGACCTCTACAACGGGCCGATGAACCAGACGGAGGAGCAGCTCAGGCTCACCATCGAGGCGCTGCGCGAGCGCCAGGAGTACGAGCTGATCAACAACCCGGAGTTCGGGCTGCTGCCCAACGCCGACTTCAAGCAGCGGATCCAGCCGCACTCCGGCCCGCCCACCCCGGACGACCTCGACGAGCTGCTCTGCCGCCGCCGCAGCACCAAGCTCTTCCTCGCCCACCCCAAGACGATCGCGGCGATCGGGCGCGAGTGGAACCGTGCCGGGCTCTACCCCGACACCGTCGAGCTCGACGGGCACCGGGTGCCGGCCTGGCGCGGGGTCCCGATCCTGCCCTGCAACAAGATCCCCATCAGCAAGGAGAACACCAGCTCCATCCTCGCGATGCGTCTCGGCGAGGACAACCAGGGCGTCATCGGTCTGCGCCAGACCGGTCTGCCCGAGGAGTACGAGCCGGGCCTGTCCGTGCGGTTCATGGGCATCAGCGAGCAGGCGATCATGTCGTACCTCGTGACGACGTACTACTCCGCCGCCGTCCTGGTCCCGAACGCGCTCGGCGTACTGGAGAACGTGCAGATCGCGCGCAGGCGCGACTAGCCCCTCCCCGCAGGCCACCTCCACCCGGACCCTTCCGGGCCGGGCCGGCATGCCCGGAATCCGGGACGGCCCCCCACCTCTCCAAGGAGTCACGGATGCCCGATCCCGGGCTTTCCCCTCTGCAGTCCAGCCTGCCCGGCGCGGCGGCCTCGTTCACCGCCCGCGTCCTCGCCGACATGGCGGCCCACGGCTTCGCCGTACCCCACGGTCCTGCCGAAGCCCAGGCCCGGACGGAAGCCCAGGCCGTCGCGGCCGAAGCCCGCCCGGACACCACGCCCGGAGCCCCGGCGGGGGCCTCCACCGAGGCTCCTGCCGGGATCCCCACCGGGACGACCCCTGCCGAGGCCTCTGTCGGGATCTCCGCCGAGGCTCCTGCGGGAGTCGCCGCCGGGGCCTCCACCGGGGCTCCCGCCAGGGTCCCCGCGGGGTCCCTCGCCGGGATCTCCCTCGGGGCTCCCGCCGGGGGCTCCGGAGCGGCTCCCGACGCGCTCTCCGCCGGGACCTCCGCGGTCGACCCCGGTGCCGCGGCCCCGCGGTCGCGACCCGAGCCGGGGCCGGGGTGGGTTCCGGGCGGTCCCCGGGGGCTCGGTACGGCGGGGCTGTCGCTGGTCCCGGGCGTGGAGGCCCTGGCGGAGCCCGTACGGGCGCCGGCGGACGCGCTGATCATCCCGGGCCTGTACTGGCACCCGGTGCAGGAGCCCGACCCGGTGCGGGTGGAGGAGGTCAGCCTCCGCATCAAGTCCTGGGCGGTGGACGAGATCCAGCTCTACCCCGAGGACTGGGAGGGCCAGTTCGACGGCTTCTCCGTGGGGCGCTACATGGTGGCCTGCCACCCGGACGCGCCGAGCGTCGACCACCTCATGGTCGCCACGCGGCTGATGGTCGCCGAGAACGCGGTCGACGACATCTACTGCGAGGACCACGGCGGCTCGCCCAAGGGGCTGGGCGGACGCCTCCTCCTCGCGCACACCGCCCTGGACGCGCTGCACTCGACGGCGGAGTACCAGCCGCAGTGGGCGGAGTCGCTCCACGCGGACGCGCCGCGCCGCGCGTACCGCTCGGCCATGGAGTACTTCGTCCGGCAGGCGACCCCCTCCCAGGCCGACCGGTTCCGGCACGACATGGCCCGGCTGCACCTGGGCTACCTCGCCGAGGCCGCGTGGGCGGAGACGGACCACGTGCCGGAGGTGTGGGAGTACCTGACGATGCGCCAGTTCAACAACTTCCGCCCCTGCCCCACCATCACCGACACCGTCGGCGGCTACGAACTCCCCGCCGACCTGCACGCCCGGCCGGCGATGCAGCGGGTCCTGGCGCTGGCCGGCAACGCCAGCACCATCGTGAACGACCTGTACTCGTACACGAAGGAACTCGCCAGCCCCGGGCGGCACTTGAACCTTCCCGTGGTGATCGCCGACCGCGAGAACCTCTCCGAGAAGGACGCGTACCTCAAGGCGATCGAGGTCCACAACGAGATCATGCGCGACTTCGAGGCCGCGTCCGCCGAACTGGCCGCCACCTGCCCCGTCCCGAGCGTGCTCCGCTTCCTGAAGGGAGTGGCCGTGTGGGTCGACGGCAACCACTACTGGCACCAGACCAATACGTACCGCTACAGCCTGCCCGATTTCTGGTAAGAACGGATTCCATCTGTGACCAACACCGAGCTCCCCACCGTCAACGGCACCTCCGCGTTCGTCCCCGGCCCGGCGACGCCGTACCAGGGAGACATCGCCCGTTACTGGAACGCCGAGGCCAGGCCCGTGAACCTGCGCCTGGGTGACGTCGACGGGCTGTACCACCACCACTACGGCATCGGTGCCGTGGACCACGCCGCCCTCGGGGACGTCGAGGACAGCGAGTACGAGAAGAAGCTGATCGGCGAGCTGCACCGGCTGGAGTCGGCGCAGGCCGTGGTCCTCCTCGACCACCTCGGCGCCATCACCCCCGAGGACACCCTGGTCGACGCCGGCTGCGGCCGCGGCGGTTCGAGCGTCATGGCCCACCAGCGCTTCGGCTGCAAGGTCGAGGGCGTCACCCTCTCCTCCACGCAGGCCGAGTTCGGCAACAAGCGCGCGAAGGAGCTGGAGATCGACAGCCACGTCCGCGCGCAGGTCTGCAACATGCTCGACACCCCCTTCGAGAAGGGCAGCATCGCCGCCTCGTGGAACAACGAGTCGAGCATGTACGTCGACCTGGACGACCTGTTCGCCGAGCACTCCCGGTTCCTGAAGGTCGGCGGCCGCTACGTGACCATCACCGGCTGCTGGAACCCGAAGTACGGCCAGCCCTCGAAGTGGGTCTCCCAGATCAACGCGCACTTCGAGTGCAACATCCACTCGCGCCGTGAGTACCTGAAGGCGATGGCCGACAACCGCCTCGTCCCGCAGGCCGTCATCGACCTGACGCCGGACACCCTGCCCTACTGGGAGCTGCGGGCCACGTCCTCGCTGGTCACCGGCATCGAGGAGGCGTTCATCGAGTCGTACAAGGACGGCTCCTTCCAGTACGTCCTGATCGCGGCCGACCGCGTCTGACGCACCGGCGCGACGATCGAGGGGCGGGCCCGCCGGAGGACGGGCCCGCCCCTCGCGTCATGCCGCGGCCGTCTCCTTCTCGGAGGTCGCGGCGGCCGGCGCGCCCACCCGCTCGGCGCGGGGCGCCCGGCCGGTCCGCAGACCGAAGCGGGCGATGACCGCGACGAGGGCGAAGGCGGCGGCGCCGATCCAGAAGGTGAGGGTGAAGCCGGACTCGGCGGGCAGGGCGGGGACGCCGGCGGGCAGGTGCTCGATCGTCTTCGAGGCCAGGATCGTGGTGACCACGGCGCTGCCGATCGCGCTGCCGGTGGAGCGGGAGATGGAGTTGATGCCGTTGGCGATGCCGCTCTGGTGGTGCGGGACGCTCGCCATGATGACGGCGGGCATGGCCGCGTAACCGAAGCTGACGGCCGCGCCGACGATCACGCCGGCGCCGATCACCGACGCGGTGTGGCCGTGGTCGAGGGCGAGCCAGCCGAAGCCCACGGCGCCGAGCGCGGCGGCCAGGGCCAGCGCGGTGCGCGGGCCGCGGTGGCGGACGAGGCGGCCGCCGATCGGCGAGGCGAGCAGGGAGACGATCGCGCCCGGCAGCAGGAACTCGACGGAGGCGCGGAGGATGGACGCGCCGAAGCCGTAGCCGGTGAGGGCCTCGGGCATCTGGACGAGGTACGAGACGCCCAGGAAGTTCGCGAACATGCCGAAGCCGACGAGGACGCCGGCCAGATTGGCCATGAGCACCGGCCGGTGCACGAACATCCGCATGTCGACGAGGGGCTCGCGGACCTTGAGCTCGGTGAACACCCAGACGACGGTCATGACGGCCGCGGCGGCGAAGCTGCCCAGGGTGCGGCCGGAGGTCCAGCCCCACTCGTGGCCCTGCGAGATGGGCAGCAGGAGCAGCAGCAGGGTGGCGCCGAGGGTGAGCGCGCCGAGGAAGTCGGTGCGGCCGCCGGTCTTGTGGCGGGTCGCGGGGACCAGGAACACGACGGCGAGCAGGGCTATCGCGGCGAAGCCGGTGGCCATCCAGAAGGCGCTGCGGTAGTCGGCGTCGGAGCCGGAGGTGAGCAGGCCGGTGGCGACGAGCGCGAGGCCGCTGCCGAAGGCGAGGGTGCCGCTGACGAGGGACATCGCGCCGGGCAGCTTCTGCGGGCGGACCTCCTCGCGCAGCACCGACAGGGCGAGCGGGAAGATCGCGGTGGCGGCGCCCTGGAGGACGCGGCCGAGGATCAGCAGGGGGAGCGAGGTCGCCAGGGCCGCGACGACGGAGCCGGCGACCATGACGCCGAGGACGGCGACCAGGGTGGGCTTCTTGCCGTGCTGGTCGCCGAAGCGGCCGAGCAGCGGGGTGAAGACGGCGGCGGAGAGCAGGGTGGCGGTGGTGACCCAGCTGACGTTCGCGGCCGAGGTGCCCAGGTCGGCGCGGATGAGGCCGAGGATCGGGACCGGCAGGGTCTGCATCATCGACACGACCATGGCGGCGAGGCTCAGCGCGAAGACGATGCGCGTCTCGCGCCGGGGATCGGCGGCGGGCGGGGTGGTCTCGTGACTCATGTAGGGGAGGCCTTCTCGGTGCTTCATGTCGCGGATGTTTGATGTCATCAAGTAATACGACGAAGGTAGGTCCCGATGCTTGAGGTGGTCAAGTAAATGCTTGAGGTCGTTAAGTAAACAATTGATAATGTCAAGGATCTTGAGTACGCTCGAACCATGAGCGCGACGACCCCCGAGACGCCCACCAAGCTCCAGCTGCTTGAGCTCCTCGCCGCCATCGGCACGGCCCAGTGGCGCGATTTCGCCGCGGCCGCCGCCCACCACGGGCTGACGTCCACGCAGGCCAAGGTCCTCGCCCAGCTCAACGGGCCGCTGCCGATGCGCGCCCTCGCCACCCTGCTGGTCTGCGACGCGTCGAACGTCACCGGGATCGTGGACCGCCTGGAAGGGCGCGGCCTCGTGCGCCGCGAGCCCAGCGCCTCCGACCGGCGCGTCAAGAACGTCGTGGCGACCGACGAGGGCCGGGACGTCATCCGGCGGGTCCGCGAGGAGATGCAGGCGACCCACGGCGCCCTCGACACGCTCGGCGCGGAGGACAGCGCCACCCTGTACGCCCTGCTCGCGCGGCTGCGCCCGGGCATGGAGAAGGACGCCTGAGCCCAGGGGGTCCCCGGGCCCGGCGTCCATGTCCCCCGGTGTCGGCGTCCCTCAGTCCCGGCGTTCCCCGAAGGCCTTCAGGATCTCCTCGGCGGCCAGCGTCGCCGTCAGCTGGCCGTCCCTGACCCGCCGCTCCAGGGCGGGCGTCAGGTCCTGGACCGCCGGGTCGGCGCTCAGCCGTCGCAGCAGCTCGTCGCGGACCATCGACCAGGTCCAGTCGACCTGCTGGTCCTGGCGCTTGGCCGTCAGGCGGCCGGTCGAGTCGAGCAGCGCGCGGTGCCGCTTCAGCCGGTCCCAGACCTCGTCGAGCCCCGCCGACTCCCGCGCGCTGCAGCTGAGCACCGGCGGCGTCCAGACAGCGCCGGTGCCGTGCATCAGGCGCAGCGCGCCCGCCAGCTCCCGCGCGGCGGCACGGGCGTCGCGCTCGTGCGGGCCGTCCGCCTTGTTGACGGCGACCACGTCGGCCAGCTCCAGGACGCCCTTCTTGATGCCCTGGAGCTGATCGCCCGTACGGGCCAGGGTGAGCAGCAGGAACGAGTCGACCATGTTCGCCACGGCGGTCTCGGACTGGCCGACGCCCACCGTCTCCACGAGCACCACGTCGTAGCCCGCGGCCTCCATCACGACCATCGACTCGCGGGTCGCCTTCGCGACCCCGCCGAGCGTGCCCGCGCTGGGGGAGGGGCGGACGAAGGCCGCCGGGTCGACGGCGAGCCGCTCCATCCGGGTCTTGTCGCCGAGGATCGAGCCGCCCGTACGGGTCGACGACGGGTCGACGGCGAGCACCGCCACCCGGTGGCCCAGCCCGGTCAGCATCGTCCCGAACGCGTCGATGAAGGTCGACTTGCCGACCCCGGGCACCCCGCTGATCCCGATCCGCACGGCCTTCCCGCTGTGCGGCAGGAGCTCGGTGAGGAGCTCCTGCGCCAGCGCCCGGTGCTGGGGGCGCGTCGACTCGACGAGGGTGATCGCACGCGCGATCACCGCCCGCTTCCCGTCGAGCACGCCCTTCACGTACGTGTCGAGACCGATCACAGGTCGTGCCCGAGGTCGGCCCCGAGCCGGGTCACCAGGTCGTGGGCCGCGTCCGGGATCACCGTCCCCGGCGGGAACACGGCCGCCGCGCCCATCTCCAGGAGCGTCGGCACGTCCTGCGGGGGGATGACGCCGCCGACCACGATCATGATGTCCTCGCGGCCCTCCGCCGCCAGCTCCTCCCGCAGCGCCGGCACGAGGGTGAGGTGCCCCGCGGCCAGCGACGAGACCCCGACGATGTGCACGTCCGCCTCGACGGCCTGACGCGCCACCTCGGCCGGGGTCTGGAACAGCGGGCCGACGTCCACGTCGAAGCCCAGGTCGGCGAAGGCCGTGGCGATCACCTTCTGGCCGCGGTCGTGGCCGTCCTGGCCCATCTTGGCGACCAGGATGCGCGGCCGGCGCCCCTCGGCCTCGCCGAAGGCGTCGACCAGGGCCCGGGTGCGCTCCACGGAGGGGGACTCGCCTGTCTCGGTGCGGTACACACCGGAGATGGTACGGATCTGCGCCGAGTGACGGCCGTACACCTTCTCCAGAGCCGCCGAGATCTCGCCGACGGTCGCCTTCGCGCGGGCGGCGCGCACGGCGAGCTCCAGGAGGTTGCCGTCGCCGCCGGCGGCGCGGGTGAGCGCGTCGAGGGCGTCCCGGCAGGCGGTCTCGTCGCGCTCCTCGCGCAGCCGCCGCAGCTTCTCGATCTGCTGGGCGCGGACCGAGGAGTTGTCGACCTTGAGGACCTCGATCTGCTCGTCGGACGCCACCCGGTACTTGTTGACGCCGATGACGGGCTGCCGTCCGGAGTCGATCCGGGCCTGGGTGCGGGCCGCGGCCTCCTCCACGCGCAGCTTGGGGATGCCCGCGTCGATGGCCTTGGCCATGCCGCCGGCCTGCTCGACCTCCTGGATGTGCTGCCAGGCGCGGCGGGCCAGGTCGTACGTCAGCTTCTCGACGTACGCGCTGCCGCCCCACGGGTCGATCGTCCGGCAGGTGCCCGACTCCTGCTGGAGGAGCAGCTGCGTGTTGCGGGCGATGCGCGCCGAGAAGTCGGTCGGCAGCGCGAGGGCCTCGTCGAGGGCGTTGGTGTGCAGCGACTGGGTGTGGCCCTGGGTCGCCGCCATCGCCTCCACGCAGGTCCGCGTGACGTTGTTGAAGACGTCCTGTGCGGTCAGCGACCAGCCGGAGGTCTGCGAATGGGTCCGGAGCGACAGGGACTTGGCGTTCTGCGGGTCGAACTGCTTCACCAGCTTCGCCCAGAGCAGCCGGGCGGCGCGCAGCTTGGCGACCTCCATGAAGAAGTTCATGCCGATCGCCCAGAAGAACGACAGCCGCGGCGCGAACGCGTCGACGTCCAGGCCCGCTTCGCGCCCGGCGCGGATGTACTCCACACCGTCCGCGAGCGTGTACGCCAGCTCCAGGTCGGCCGTCGCGCCCGCCTCCTGGATGTGGTACCCGGAGATGGAGATGGAGTTGTAGCGCGGCATCCGCTGCGAGGTGTACGCGAAGATGTCGGAGATGATCCGCATCGACGGACCGGGCGGATAGATGTACGTGTTGCGGACCATGAACTCCTTGAGGATGTCGTTCTGGATGGTCCCGGCCAGCTTCTCGGGCGGTACGCCCTGCTCCTCGGCGGCCACGATGTACAGCGCGAGGACCGGCAGCACGGCGCCGTTCATCGTCATCGACACCGTCATCTTGTCCAGCGGGATGCCGTCGAACAGCTGCCGCATGTCGTAGATGGAGTCGATGGCGACACCGGCCATGCCGACGTCACCGGTGACGCGCGGGTGGTCGCTGTCGTAGCCGCGGTGGGTCGGCAGGTCGAAGGCGACCGACAGGCCCTTCTGGCCGGCGGCGAGGTTGCGCCGGTAGAAGGCGTTCGACTCCTCGGCCGTGGAGAAACCGGCGTACTGACGGATCGTCCAGGGCTGGTTGACGTACATCGTCGGGTACGGGCCGCGCAGGTACGGGGCCATGCCCGGGCGGGTGTCCAGGAAGTCCAGGCCCTCCAGGTCCTGCCCGGTGTACAGCGGCTTGACGGTGATGCCCTCCGGGGTCTCCCACAGCAGGTCGTCACCGCCCGCCGCCTTCTTGACGGCCGAGCGCCACTCGTCGGGGCCGCCGGAAGCGGCCTGTGCCCCGAGCTCGATCCCGGAGAAATCGGGGATGGACATCAGGACACTCCCATGCGGTCGAGGGTCGTGGAGAGCAGGGCGACGGCATCGCAGCCGGCGAAGACGTACGAGTCGACACCGGCGTACGACGCGGGGCGCCCGGCCAGGAGGACGTGCTCGGCCCCGGCCGCGCGCAGCTCCCCGGCGGTGACCTCGGCCTGCTCCTCGTACAGCGCGTCGCTGGAGCAGAGGCAGGCCTCGCGGGCGCCGCTCCCCTCGAACGTGCCCTCGGTGACGGCCTCGATGCCGCCCGCCTGGAAGAGGTTGGCGGCGAAGGTGAGGCGGGCCGAGTGCGCGGCCGCCGGGCCGAGCGCGGCCAGGTAGACGCGGGGCCGGGCGCCGGTCGCCGCGAGGTGGGCGTCGGAGCGGGCGCGCAGCGCCTCGTACGCCTCGTCGCGCCGGACGCGGGGGAGACCCCCGGAGAGCGGCTCGGGCGCGGGGGCGCGGTCGACGGGCTTCTCCGCGAGGTGCGGGAACTCGCTGACGCCGGTGATCGGTTCGCGGCGGGTGGCGAGCTTCTTGCTGCGCGCGGCCCAGGTCTCGGCGAGCCGCTCGCCGACCAGACCGGAGCGCAGCGCGGCCTCCTGGCCGCCGGCGCGCTCGATCGTCTGGAAGAACTCCCAGGCGGCGTGGGCGAGTTCGTCGGTGAGCCGCTCCACGTACCAGGAGCCGCCCGCCGGGTCGATGACCCGGGACAGGTGGGACTCCTCGATGAGGACGGTGGAGGTGTTGCGGGCGATCCGGCGGGCGAAGGCGTCCGGCAGGCCGAGCGCGTCGTCGAAGGGGAGCACGGTGACGCCGTCCGCGCCGCCCACGCCGGCGGCGAGCGTCGCGATGGTGGTGCGCAGCATGTTCACCCAGGGGTCGCGGCGCGTCATCATCACGGGCGAGGTGACCGCGTGCTGGCGCTGCGCGCCCGCCTCCGGGGCGCCGCAGGCCTCGGCGACGCGGGCCCAGAGGCGGCGCGCGGCGCGGAGCTTGGCGATCGTCAGGAACTGGTCGGCGGTGGCCGCGTAGCGGAACTCCAGCTGTCCGCAGGCCTCGGTGACGCTCAGTCCGGCCTCGGTCAGGCCGCGCAGGTACGCGACGCCGGTCGCCAGCGAGCAGCCGAGCTCCTGCGCGGCCGAGCCGCCGGCCTCGTGGTACGGCAGGGCGTCCACGGTCAGGGCGCGCAGCCCCGGGTACGTGTCGGCGCAGCGGCGCGCGAGGCCGGCGACGGACGCGAGGGTGTAGGCGCCGCGGCCGGTGCGGGCCTCGTGGCCCAGGGGGTCCGCGCCCAGGTTGCCCCGGGCGGCCTCCGGGGCGACGCCCCGCTCCTCGTACAGCCGCAGCAGCCGCTCGGCGGCCGCCTCCGTCTCGTCGCCGGCGTCGAGGACGACGGGCGCGAGGTCGAGGTAGACGCCGTCGAGGACGCCGTCGAGCGAGGACACCGGGATGCCGGTGCCGCCGACGCCGAGCCAGAGGGAGGTGACGCCGTTCTCCAGGTCGGCGAGGACGGCCTCGTTGTCGGCCGTCAGGTGCCGCTGGCGCACGTCCCAGCCGCCGACGGTGCCGCCCTCGGCCCGCCCGCCGCGCACGAAGGGCGCGAAGCCGGGGAGGCCGGTGTCGGGCGCGGTGTCGCGCGCGGTGTAGAGCGGGCGGGTGTCGAGGCCGTCCTCAAGGAGGGTGGACAGGGCGTCCTCGGCGGCGGGGCCGGAGACCTCCTTGCCCGACTTGCGCAGGACACCCGCCACGAGGTGTTGCCACTGTTCATGTGGCGCGTCTGGGAATTCGGACGCCAGGGGGAGCCCGTCGTCAGGCAGGACCGTCATGGCTCGGATGCTAGGGGAGATCGACAAGTGAGCAGGAGGGCGTACGACTGTGACCTTCTTCTCTTCGCGAGGACGGATTAGGTTAGGCTCACCTAAGTAATCGCCGAGGTCCTTCTCCCGGGAGTACGTGCATGCGTTCCTCCAGCACCCGCGCCGCGCGGCCCACGCCCGCCGAACGCGTCCGGTCGATCCTGACCGCCGCCCACTCGATGACCGTCGTCACCGACGGGGTCCACCAGGAGGTCCACCTCCTCGACGGCACCGGACCCATGGGGCACCTCCACCTCCACGACCCCTCCGAGAACTGCCCCACCGGACGGACCGCCCGCATCCCCGTCCGCCTGGAACTCACCGACGTCGCCCCCACCCCCGTACGCCGGCGCCTGCGCGCCCGCGTCACCCTGACCGGACTGCTCTCCGCCCCGTACGCCTCGGACACCACCACGAGCACCTGCGTGGAGTTCGGCCAGGCCCTCGTCGAGAGCGACGGGGAACGCGCGTACGTCACCCTCGACGAGATCCGGGCGACCGACCCCGACCCGACGGCCACGGCCGAGGCGACCCTGCTCACCCACCTCGTCGACCGCCACGCCGCCCTCCTCCCCCTGCTCCTCCGCCTCGTCCGGCCGCGCCCCGAACGGGACTTGGCCCGCGTCCTGCCCGTCGCCCTCGACCGGTACGGCATCACCCTGCGCCTCGAACACCGCACCGGCCACCACCGGGACGCCCGACTGCCGTTCCCCGCCCCCCTCACGGACATCGACCAGGCCGGCCCCCGCATCCAGGCCCTCCTCGCCGCCGCCCGCCGCTCCTCCCACACCCACCACCTCCCGGCCTGAACCCGCCACGCCCCGCGACCGGATCCCGGCCGAGATGCCGGAGCGCCACGGCGGGCGAAGAATGGACCGAGTAGGCCCGCACGACGTCGGTGCCGGAACCGCTCGGGGACCTCCCTACCCGGACACGGCCTCGCCATGAACGCAGGAAGCCCGGCCAAGAGCCGGCCAGTACCCGCAAAAGGCGTCCTCTACCGACTCGGTCACTGGTGCGCCCGCCACTTCGTCGTCGTCATCGCCCTCTGGCTGGCGGCCGTCGCGGGACTCCAGCTCCTCGACCGGGCCGTCGGCGGCGAGTACGAGGACAACTTCGCGCTCCCGGGAGTGCAGTCGGCCGACGGCCTCGACGTCCTCAAGGCGCACGATCCCGCCGCCGGCGGGTACAGCGCCCAGGTCGTCCTGAACGACCCCTCCAAACCCCTCACACAGGAGTCGTCCGCGGTCAACTCCGCCGTCACCGCCCTGGCGAAGCTCCCCGACGTCATCGGCGCGCAGAACCCGCTCCCGCCGCCCGGGACCACCCCGCCCGCGCTCCCGGCGGGGACGCCCAACGTGGGACCGCTCTCCACGGACGGCAAGACCGCCTACATCACCGTCCGCTTCAGCGTGGCGCCCTCCACCCTCGGCACCGACTACCTGAACGGCGTCGACGCCGCCGTACAGCCCCTCCGGGACGCCGGCGTCACCGTCGAGTACGGCGGTTCGCTCGGCGAACTCGCCCGCCCGGCGCCCGACGACCGCACCAGCGAGGCGATCGGCTTCGCCGTCGCCATCGTCGTCCTCCTCATCGGCTTCGGCAGCGTCATCGGCGCCGTCATGCCGCTGGTCACCGCACTGCTCGGCGCGGTCTGCGGACTCGCCCTGCTCGGCCTGATGGCGGCCGCCTTCACCTTCGGAACCGTCTCGCCCACCCTGGCCACCATGATCGGCCTCGGCGTCGGCATCGACTACGCGCTGTTCCTCATCACCCGCCACCGCCAGAACCTCATGAACGGCCGCGATCCCGCCGACGCGGCCGCCCTCGCGACCACCACCAGCGGCCGCGCCGTCCTCGTCTCCGGCTGCACCGTCATCATCGCCCTGTCCGGCCTCTGGGTCTCCGGCGTCACCTTCATCGGCAAACTCGGCCTGGCGGCCGCCTTCACGGTCGTCACCGCCGTCATCGCCGCCCTCACCCTCGTCCCGGCCATGCTCGGACTCGTCGGCAGACGCATCGACCGCTACCACGTCCGCAAACCCGTGGCCGAGACCGACGCCGAACCCGGCGCAGCGGCGCACGGCACCTGGCACCGGTACGCGCAACGCGTCGAGAAGCGCCCCTGGTGGTTCCTGACCGGCGGCGTCCTCGTCCTCCTCGTGCTGGCGTTCCCCCTGCTCTTCATCCAGCTCGGCCACATCGGCGACGGCGCCGACCCCGAGTCCTTCACCGACCGGCGGGCCTACGACCTCATCTCCACGTCCTTCGGCCCCGGCGCGAACGGGCCCCTCACGGTGGTCGTCGACCAGTCGGCCGTCCCGGCCGCCGACCGGGCCGACCTCGGCACCAAACTCAAGGACGCGCTGACGGGCGTCCCCGACGCCGCCTACATCACCCCGCTCCAGACCACCCCCGACGGGGACGTCCTCGTCGGCACCGCCTACTCCGTGGCCTCCCCGCAGGACGAGAAGACGACCGAACTGACCAACCACCTCGTCGACGACGTCCTCCCGCAAGCGGTGACCGGCACCGACGCCCAGACCTACGTCACCGGGAACACGGCCGCCCAGGTCGACTTCCTCGACCTCGTCTCCAGTCGCCTGCCGCTCATCATCGCCGTCGTGGTCGGTCTCGCCTTCCTCGTCATCCTCATCGTCTTCCGCGGACTCCTCGTCGCCGTCAAGGCGGCCGTGCTCAACGTGCTCTCCATCGCCGCCTCGTACGGCGTCGTCGTGGCCGTCTTCCAGTGGGGCTGGGGCGGACCCGCCCTCGGCGTCAACGGCAAGGTGCCCATCGAGAGCTACGTGCCGATGATGATGTTCGCCATCGTCTTCGGCCTGAGCATGGACTACGAGATCTTCCTGCTGTCCCGCGTCCGCGAGGCCTGGCTGCGCACCGGGGACTCCAAGGCCAGCGTGGCCCACGCCCTGGAGATCACCGCCCGGGTCATCACCTGCGCCGCACTGATCATGGTCAGCGTCTTCGCGGCCTTCATCGTCTCCGACAACATCGTCGTCAAGATGCTCGGCCTCGGCCTCGCCGCCAGCGTCCTCATCGACGCCACCGTGGTCCGCCTGCTGCTCGTGCCCGCCGTGATGACCCTCCTCGGCCGGCACGCCTGGTGGACCCCGCGCTGGCTGGACCGAATCCTGCCGCACCTGGACACGGAGGGCGAGGAGGCGGTCCAGGCCATGGAGGTCCCCCAGGGCGCGGGACGCACCTGAGACCTGCGATCAGCCGCGCGACAGCTCGCCGAGCAGCTTCCAGGTGCGGCGCCGGTCGTCCTCACCGCCCAGGTCCGTCGCCGTGAACACCACCTCCGTCGCGCCCGCCTCGCGGTAGCGCCGCACCCCTTCGGCGACGGTCTCCTCGTCGCCGATCAGGGCCAGATCGGCGGCCCGTTCGGCGCCGGAGAGCTCGATCACGCGCTGGTAGGAGGGGATCCGCTCGTACAGCGCGTGCGCCTCCGCCGCCCTCTCCCGTACGCCCTCGGCGTCCGCCGTCACCACACCCGGCACGAGGGCCACGACCCGGGGCGCGGGACGGCCCGCGGCCTCGGCGGCGGCGGTCACGGCCGGGACGACGTGCTCGGCGAGCGCGCGCGGACCCGCGAGGAACGGCAGGATGCCGTCGGCGAGTTCACCGCTGACCCGCAGGGCCTGCGGGCCCATCGCGGCCACGAGCACCGGCACCGGCGGCCGCGCCCCCGGAACGGCCGCGGAGTACGGTGTCGTCGCCGTCAGCAACTCCCCGTGGAAGTCGGCCTCGCCCGTCTCCAGGAGCGGCCGCAGGGCGGTGAGGAACTCCCTCAGCAGCCCGATCGGCCGCTGGTACGGAAGGCCGAACCCGGTCTCGGTCAGATGCCGGGTGCCGAGGGCGAGCCCGAGGTGGTAGCGGCCGCCGGTGGCGGCCTGGGCGGTCTGCGCCTGGCTGGAGACGAGCAGCGGATGGCGGCCGAAGACCGGGATCGCGGACGTCCCCACGTGCAGCCCGGGGACCTCGCGCCCGACGATCGCGGCGAGCGAGGGCGAGTCGTACGCGAAGGACTGCCCGAACCACGCCGAGTGCAGGCCGGCCTCGTGCGCCTCCCGCGCGAGCCGCACCGTGTCGTCGATCGGAAGCTGCCGGGAGGTCGAGCCGAGCGTCACTCCAAGAGTCATGCACCCGGCAACCGGCCGCGCCGCGACCGGCATTCCCGTTCCGTGTGAACACCGTGTGGCGGGGATGATGAGGTCCATGAAGACTCTCGCCGAGGTGGACGCACTGGCCGACCGCGCGCACGCCGGACAGGTCGACAAGATCGGCGTCCCCTACATCGCCCACGTCCGCGCCGTCGCCGCCGGCCTGGAGCCGCTCGGCCCGCACCTGGCCATGGCCGGTCTGCTGCACGACGTCGTCGAGGACACCGGATGGACCGCGGAGCGGCTGCGCGCCGCCGGGATCCCCGACGGGGTCGTCGCCCTCGTCGAAGCCGTCACCAACCGTCCGGACACGGCCTACGAGGAGAAGCTCCGCCTGATCGCACGGAACCCCGAAGCCACCCTCGTGAAGATCGCCGACAACGCGCACAACAGCCGCACGGACCGGGCCGCCGCCCTGCCGCCCGACCAGCGGGAACGACTCGCCGCCAAGTACCGGGCGGCCAGGGCCGTCCTGTGGCCGGCGGCCGATCCCGGCGACATCGCGACGATCCTCCGGGTGGTCAACCCCGAACTGCTCGCCGAACTGACCGGGACGGCCCGACCGGCCCGACCGGTCTGACGGGACGGACGGGCCCGACCGGGACGGACCGACCGGCCGTACGAGCCGGGCGGGCCCGGGCCTCAGGCCTGACGGCCCGCGATCCAACCCGTCAGCTCCGTCGGGCGGTTGGTGATGACACCGTCCACGCCGAGCGCGTCCAGGGCCTTCCAGCGGGCCGCGCCGTCGACCGTCCACACGTTCACGGCCACGCCCGCCGCGTGCAGCTCGTCGACGGCGGCCGGACGCACGGCGAGACCCTTGTCCGAGACGTTGTACGCGGACAGGTGCAGGTCCGCGGCGACGGCGACCGGATCCGCGTCCAGGTTGTCCCGCAGCAGACCCAGCGGCAGCTCGGGCGCCAGCTCGTGGGCGAGTCGCAGCGACGTGACGTCGAAGCTCTGGACGAAGACCCGGCCGGTCATGTCCTGGTCGCGGACCTCCTGCACGATCCGCGCCACCTCGGCCTCGGTCTGCTCGCCCTTGATCTCCAGGAGCAGGTTCCCGCCGCGCGTCCGGAGGTCCGCCAGCTGGGCGGCCAGGGTCGGGACGCGCGTGCCGGCGAAGACGGGGGCGAACCAGGAGCCCGCGTCCAGGGAGTCCAGCTGGGCGGAGGTCAGGGAGCGGAGCGTGCCCGTGCCGTCGGTCGTCCGGTCGACGGTGGCGTCGTGGAGGATGTACGGCACGCCGTCCTTGCTGGGCTGGACGTCGTTCTCGATCCACTTGGTCCCGCCCCGCCGGGCCACCTCGTCGGAGACCAGGGTGTTCTCGGGCGCGGCGGACGAGGCCCCCCGGTGGGCGTACACGGTCAGCGGCGCCCCGGCCGCGCGGAGCCCGTGGCCCGCCGCGGGCGTACCCGAAGGCGCGTGCCGCGGCCCCCCGGGACGCGGCGTGAACGCGGCCGGCTCGGCGGACAGGGTGGGAGGAGCGGCGAGGACCAGGGCCGTGGCGAGCACCGCCGGGCCGTAACCGAAGCGCCGGCGGATCCAGGGCCGGGGCGCGCGGGGCGGGAGGTGGTTCATGGACGAAGAGCTTAAGGACGGACGGTGGCCTCACCGGGGCCCCACACCGGACGGGATGTGACGTGTCGACAAATCCCGGACACCGGCGGGCGCCACGACACGAGAAGACGCGCCCCTCGACCCTTTCGCCGAATCGTCCGGTCTGCGGCATGGTGGGACGTGTGCCCGCAGTCGTGCCATCGGGGGACCACGGCCGGGCGTACGGAGTCAGGGGGACCCATGGACACCGGAACGGCACGGAGAACGGGCGGCGCCGCGACGAAGACGGCCGAGCGCGGCCGGGGCGTGCTGGAAGGAGCGTTCGCGCTGCTGGAGGCCCTGCGCCGGAACGGCGACGAGGCCGGCGTGACCGAACTCGCGCTGGCCTGCGGGGTGCCCAAGGGCAGCGTCCACCGGCTGCTCGACCAGCTGGTCGCGGTCGGCGCCGTCGAACGGAAGGGCAACCGCTACCGGGTCGGCCCGCAGCTCTACCGCCTCGGCCAGGCCTGGGAACCGCACCCGGGACTGCGCCCCGCCGCCCGCCTGCCGCTCCAGCGCCTGAGGGCCGTCACCGGCGCCAGCGTCGTCCTCGCCGTGCTGCGCGAGGACATGGCGATCACGGTCGCGTCGGTGCCCGGCGACCTGGAGCCGCTGCTCCCCGTCCGCGACGGCATCGCGTTCCGCCTCGACACCGCCGCCGGGAAGGCGCTGTGCGGGCCCCTCGGGGGCGGGCCGGTGCTCGACCGCGAGGACGTCATGGACGGGGTGTGCTGCGCCGCGCTGCCGGTCCGCGCCCCGGACGGCCGTACGGTCGCGGCGCTCGCCGGCATGGTCCCGGCCGGCCGCCGGCTCGACGCGCTCGCCCGGGCCGTCGCCGAGGCGGGAGCCGCGGTCACCCGCGCGCTCGGCCGCGTCGGACACCGGGGGCCGGTCCCGCCGAGCACGATCGCCTTCTAGGGACTGTTCCGCCCAGCGGAACGCGCGTAGAGCCGGGGCGGGACCGCCGGGCACAGTAGCTGTCGTGCCGGGGGAACGGCACACCGGAGCCGCCGGGGGAGGCGGACCGGGCACCACGTCACATCCGTGACCCGATGTGTGGGGGGACCACATGCGCAAGAACCGAGCCGTACGAATGGCCGCCACCGCCCTGCTCGGACTCGGCAGCCTCGGCGCCTTCGCCGGCACCGCGCACGCCGAGCCGATCGACTACGTGAAGATCGAGCTGTTCGAGCTGCACTGCCAGCAGAACAGCGAGGGCGACCACGACGAGGCCTACCTCAAGATCACCGACGCCAACGGCAACGCCGTCAAGGTCTGGCCCGGCAACGGCCTCAAGTACCAGACCATGGGCACCGGTTACGTCCGCTCGATGGAGGACGGCAACGGCAACGCCGCCCTCATCCTCGGCAAGGAGCAGGCCCGCACCCTGACCCTGTGGGACTACGACTCCACCAGCAGCGACGACAAGCTGGGCGCCACGCTCGTCACCGGCAGCGAGGTCGGCGCCGAGACCCAGTGGCGCACCGTCGAGGGCTCCGGCGGCATCTACGTCATCGGCTACCGGGTCGTCGACATCTGACAGGACGGCAGTGCGTGAGGAAGGGCCGTGCCGGTCGACCGGCACGGCCCTTCCCCGCGTCCCGCGTCAGTCCCCGCCGGGCGCGTGCAGCTCGCCCGAGCGGGCCACCCGCGCGTACCAGCGGGCGCTGGACTTCGGGGTGCGCTCCAGGGTGTCGTAGTCCACCCGGACCGCGCCGAAGCGCTTCGCGTAGCCGTAGGCCCACTCGAAGTTGTCGAGGAGGGACCAGAGGAAGTAGCCGCGCACGTCCACCCCGTCCGACAGGGCCCGGTGCACGGCCTCCAGGTGCGCGTGCACATAGGCGGCGCGCTCCGGGTCGTGCACCGAACCGTCCGGGCCGGCGACGTCTTCGTACGCCGCACCGTTCTCGCTGATCACCAGGGGGAGGTCGGGATACGCGGCCGAGACCCGGGTGAGCAGGTCGTACAGGGCGGTCGGGTCGACCGCCCAGCCCATCGCCGTCGGCTCGCCGGGCGCCCGGTGGAAGGCGACCGCGTCCGCACCCGGCCACGGCGAGTGGTCGCTGTTGCCGTGACCGTCGTCCTGTGGCTTCTCCGCACCCTCGGGGACGGTCGAGACGACCGTCGGCGTGTAGTAGTTGATCGCGAGCAGGTCCAGCGGCTGGTTCGCCGTCGCGGTGTCGCCGTCCCGGACGAAGGACCAGTCCGTGAGGTGCGCGGTGTCGGCGAGGAGGTCCTCCGGGTAGGCGCCCTCCAGCATCGGGCCGAGCCAGACGCGGTTGCCGACGGCGTCGATCCGGCGGGCCGCGTCCAGGTCCTCCGGAGAGGAGGTCAGCGGACGGATCTCGTGCAGGTTGAGCGAGACCGCGATCTGCCGGTCGGCCGGCAGCGCGGCGCGCAGCGCCTGGACCGCCAGGCCGTGCCCGAGGTTGAGGTGGTGGGCGGCGCGCAGCGAGGCCACGGGGTCGGTGCGGCCCGGGGCGTGCACCCCGGAGCCGTACCCCAGGAAGGCGCTGCACCAGGGCTCGTTGAGCGTCGTCCAGCGCTTCACCCGGTCGCCGACGGCGGCGGCGACGATCCCCGCGTACTCGGCGAACCGCTCGGCCGTCGCCCGCTCCGGCCAGCCGCCCGCGTCCTCCAGCTCCTGGGGCAGGTCCCAGTGGTAGAGGGTCAGGGCCGGCTCGATCCCGGCCGCGAGGAGCTCGTCGACGAGCGAACGGTAGAAGTCCAGGCCCTTCTGCACGGCCGGGCCCCGGCCGGTGGGCTGGACGCGGGACCAGGAGACGGAGAACCGGTAGGCGTTCAGGCCGAGTTCGGCCATGATCCCGACGTCCTCGCGGAACCGGTGGTAGTGGTCGACGGCCACGTCACCGGTGTGACCCCCGAAGACCTTGCCGGGGGTGTGCGAGAAGGTGTCCCAGATGGAGGGCGTACGGCCGTCCTCCGCCGCCGCTCCCTCGATCTGGTACGCGGCGGTGGCGGCGCCCCACAGGAAGTCGGCGGGGAACGAACGGACGGCGGTGAGCGGCCCGGTTTCGGACGCGGTCATAGGAGAGGTCTCCCAACACGAGTACGGAGTAAGAGAACAGAGGGATCGTCAGCTCTTCACGGCGCCGGCCGTGATGCCGCCGACGATGTGCTTGCCGAGGAAGGCGAAGACGAGCAGCAGCGGCACGGTGGAGATCAGCGCTCCGGTGAGCACCACCGCCTGGTTCACGCTGTGGTTGCCCGCGCCGAGACCGGCGAGCGCCACCTGGAGGGTGGGGTTGCCGTCCGGGGTGAGCGCGATGAACGGCCAGAAGAAGTCGTTCCAGGCCTGGACGAAGACCAGCATGCCGAGCACGGCCATCGCCGGCCTGGCCACCGGGAAGACCACGTGCCAGATGATGCGGAGGCTGTGCGCCCCGTCCATCCGGGCCGCCTCCACCAGCTCCGTCGGCAGCGCCTCCACCAGGAACTGGCGCATGAAGAACACGCCGAAGGCGGCGACGAGCGAGGGCAGCACCACGGACTGGAGCCGGTCGAACCAGCCGAGGTCCGTGATGATCTGGTAGAGCGGGATCACGCTGAGCTGCGGCGGGACCGTCATCGTGGCGACCACGAGCGAGAGCAGCAGGCCCCGGCCCCGGAAGGGCAGTTTGGCGAAGGCGAAGCCGGCGAGCGTGGAGAAGAGCACGGTGGACAGCGCCACCAGGCTCGCCACGATCGTGGTGTTGACCAGTGCCTCGCCCATGTCGACCTGGTTCCAGGCGAATTCCAGGTTGTCCAGGAGCCGATGTCCGGGCAGCAGCGGCGCCGGGGCCTCCACGACCCGCTCGCCGGTGTGGGAGGCGGCGACCACGTTCCAGTACAGCGGGAAGAGCGAGACGACGGCGGCGAGGGCGAGCAGGACGTACGTCAGTGGCCCCGCGTGGTGCTGCCGGCCGGCCGACTGTCCGAATCGGCGCGGGGGAGCGGGGGATTCGAGTGTGCGGGCCATGAGGTCATCCCCCCAGCTTCTTGCGGTTGTTGCGGGAGACGAGCGCCTGGACGCCGCCGACCAGGAGGAGGAGCAGGAGCATGACCCAGGCGATCGCGGAGGCCTGTCCGAGCGCCCCGGTCACCCAGCCCTTCTCGTACATCAGCAGGCTCAGCGTCTGGAACTGGTTGCCGCTGCCGCCGCTGATGCCGACGCTGCCGCCGTAGAGCATCGGCTCGCCGAACAGCTGGGTGGCGCCGATGGTGGAGACGATGACCGTGAAGAGGATCGTCGGACGGATCGACGGGATGGTGACGCTGACGAACTGCCGCCAGCGCGAGGCTCCGTCGAGCGAGGCCGCCTCGTAGAGGTCCTGCGGCACGGCCTGCATGGCGGCCAGGTAGATCAGCGCGTTGTAGCCGGTCCAGCGCCAGGTGACGATCACCGAGATCGCGATCTGCGCGGGCCACTTGGACGACTCCCAGTCGACCGGGCCGATGCCGGTCCGGTCGAGCAGGCCGTTGATCATGCCGTAGTCGGTGTTGAACAGCTGGGCGAAGACGAGGGTCGCCGCCGCGATCGAGGTGGCGTACGGGGCGAGGATCGCGACCCGGAAGAAACCGCGGCCGCGGAGCTTGTAGTTGAGCAGGTGCGCCAGGCCCAGGGCCATGAGCAGCTGCGGAACGGTCGAGATCACCCCGATGGTGAAGGTGTTGAGGAGCGCGTTCCAGAAGAACTCGCTGGTGGCGAGGTCGGTGTAGTTCTCCAGGCCCTTCCACGTCGGGTCCCCGCCGAGCTCGACCCGGTTCAGCGAGAGCCAGCCGGTGTAGAGCAGCGGGAAGAGGCCGAAGGCCGCGAAAGTGAGGAAGAAGGGGGCGACGAAGGCGTACGGGGTCGCCTTGATGTCCCATCGGTAGAGCGTGCTGCGCAGGCCGCCCGGGACGGCACGGCGGCCGCGGGGGCCGCCGGGGGAGGAGGGCGGTGCGGAGGGCGGCGGGGAGCCGGCCCGCCGCGCCCGAACGGAGGTGGCCACGGGGGCGTCCTTCCAGGTCGATGCGTGCGGTGGTGCGGACGGTGCCGGCCCGCCGCCCGGCGGGCGGCGGCGGACCGGCGGGCGCCCCCGCTACTGGTCGATCTTGTCGTCGACCAGCTTCTTGACGTTCTCCCAGGCCTTCGCCGGGTCGGTGCCGCGCTGCTCGATGTCGAGGATGCCGTTGTCGGTGAGGAAGGTCTTCACCTGGCCGTCGTAGCGGCTGATGGCGGCGGGGGTGATGCCGACCGCCGCGCTGGAGAAGATCTTGCCGACCGGGGTGTCGCCGAAGTACGGCAGCTTCGCCTCCTGGACCGCCGAGGAGAGGAGCGTGTCCTTGGAGGAGGGGATGTTGCCGTTCACCGCGAACACCTTGGCGTGCTGCGCCGGGGCGGTCAGCCAGGCGGCGAGCTCGGCGGCCTCCTTGGTGTGCTTGCCGGCCTTCGGGACGGCGAGGAAGGAGCCGCCCCAGTTGCCGGCGACCGGCGGCGCGGCGATGTCCCACTTGCCCTTGTTGGCGGGGCCCGCCTGATCCTTGATGATGCCGGTCATCCAGCTCGGGCAGGCGACGGTGGCGAACTTCGAGTTCTTGAAGGCCGCGTTCCAGGTGCCCTTCTCGTCGAACTGGCGCAGTTTGGCGGTGAGTCCGCCCTGGGCCGCCTTCACGGCGGTCTCCCAGGCCTTCTTCACGCCGGGGCTGTTCTCCCAGTCGAGCTCGCCGCTCGCGTTGGCGTACTGCACCGGGTCGCTGGAGACGACGGCGTTGAAGAGGCCGCTCGCGGAGTCGTGGAAGGCGGTGCCGGCGGGCGCGGCCGCCTTGTACTTCTCGCCGGTCTCGATGAACTTGGACCAGTCGCCGGCCCACAGTTTGCCGACCGCGTCGCGGTCGGTCGGCAGCTTGGCCTTGGCGAAGAGGTCCTTGTTGTAGCAGATGGCCATGGGGCCGATGTCGGTGCCGAGGCCGATGACCCTGCCGTCGGCGGTCGTGGCCTGCTTGACCTTCCAGTCGAGGAAGGCGCCGAGGTTCGCCCCGCCCTCCTTGCCCAGGTCGACCCACTTGTTCGCCATGGCGGGGCCGGTCGCCTCGGCGATGTAGCCCACCTCGACGGCCTGGATGTCGGCGACGCCGCTGTTCTGGGCGAGGCGCAGCTTGAGCGTGTCCCAGTACTTCTGGCCGTCGGAGACGTTCGACTCCTCGATCTTGATGTTCGGGTGCAGCCGCTCGTACTCGGCGTAGAGCTTGGCGCCGGTCTTGTCGTCGTAGCCGAAGGAACCGAAGGTCCCGATCCGCAGCGTGATCTTCCCGCCGCCCTGGCCGCTCGCGCCGCCCTTGCCGCCGTCGTCGTCGCTGCCGCAACCGGTGAGCAGGGTCGTACCGGTCACGACGACGGCGACCGCCGCGATCGCCGCACGGCGTCCGGGTCTGCTGCTGGAAGTGCGCATTCCACTCTCCTCGTCCAAAGGTGGTGCTCTTTGTGCGTCTTCTGTGCGCCAAGGGGCCCGGTCGGCTGATCGCGGCTCGGCGGCGTCCGCCAGGACCTGGTGCGAGGCTGCGCGCCCTCTGATGGGAGCGCTCCCACGTCGTTGCCGGAAGGTTGCTGTCTGGCAGGTGCGAGTGTCAAGACGTGAACGCGGATTCGTTACGAGGGCGTTTCCCGGCCGCCGGGACGTCATCTCCTGAATGCGGGCACATGGCGCGACGCCGAGGTGGTGGACTAGCGTGGGAGCGCTCCCGCACCCCTGTGGGCATCGGGGGCGGACACGGTGCGAGGAGGGGAGTTCGGAATTCGTGAACGGACGGCAGAGCGGCAGACCCACCCTGGAACAGGTCGCGGCCAGGGCCGGCGTCGGCCGGGGCACGGTCTCCCGGGTCATCAACGGCTCCCCCCGGGTCAGCGAGCAGACCAGGACGGCCGTCGCCCGAGCCGTCGCCGAACTCGGCTACGTCCCCAACCAGGCCGCCCGCGCCCTGGCGGGCAGCCGCACCGACGCGATCGCGCTCGTCATCCCCGAGGCCGAGGCCCGGCTCTTCGCGGAGCCTTACTTCCTCGACCTCATCCGCGGGGTCAGCGCCGAACTCGCCGAGGGGGACAAGCAGTTGCTGCTCACCCTGGTCCGCAGCGAGCAGGAGCGGCAGCGCTTCGAGCAGTACCTCGCCGCCCAGCGCGTCGACGGGGTGCTGCTCGCCTCGGTCCACGGAGGCGACCCGCTGCCCGACCGCGTCAGGGAACTGGGCCTCCCGGTCGTGATGAACGGCCGCCGCACGGAGGCCGAGCCCGTGCCGTACGTCGACTCCGACAACATCGGCGCCGGGCGGGCGGCCGTCGCCCACCTGGTGGGGCGCGGCCGGAGCCGTATCGCGACCATCACCGGGCCGCTCGACATGTACGTGGCGCGCGCCAGGCTCGGCGGCTACCGGGCCGGCCTCACGGAGGCCGGACTCCCGCCCGACGAGGGCCTCGTCTCGGCCGGGGACTTCACCGAGGAGGGCGGCCGGCGGGCCATGCGGGAGCTCCTCGACCACAGGCCGGACCTGGACGCCGTCTTCGCCGCCTCCGACGTGATGGCGGCGGGCGCGCGCGGCGTGCTGCGGGAGGCGGGCCGCCGGGTGCCGGAGGACGTGGCCCTCGTCGGGGTCGACGACTCGCCGGTCGCGCGGCTCATGGACCCGCCGCTGACGAGCGTGCGGCAGCCCATCGAGGAGATGGGGCGCACGATGGCGCGGATGCTGCTCCGGGACGTCGCGCGGACCGCGCCGGAGAAGCCGTGCAGGCATGTGCTGCCGACGGAGCTGGTGGTGCGGGAGTCGTCCTGAGCCGGCGTGTGCGGACGACCCCGGGAGATGCCGTTCCCCCGGGGTCGTACGTCGGAGCGGGTGTCACAGCGCCGGGTGGGCTTTCTTCAGGAGCTCCTGGAACTGGGACGAGAACCACTGGCCCGCGGGCGGGGCGTCCGGCAGCGCGCCCGACATGCTGTTCCCGTTGCGCACGTTGCCCGTGTACGTCGGGTCGCACATGCGGTCGAAGCCCTTGCCCTCATTGTTCGGGATCTCCTTGGAGGCGCCGTCGGACTCGCCCGGGGGCTTCATCCAGACGTACGCGTCGATGCCCGCGGCCGGGGCGGCCTGGGGCCGCTCGCCGAGGCCCGCGCCGGACTGGTCGCACCAGTTGCCGGGGTTGATGCGCCGGTCGTAGCGGCCGCCGTTCACGTACGTGTCGACACTGGTCGTCGCGCCCGGGCCGGTGGGCCGCGCGGTGCCGCCCCAGCCGTTGCGGGAGGTGTCGATCAGCATGCCGAGGTTGCTGTCGAAGCCGATCGAGACCGGCTTGGCGCGCATGGCCTGGGTGTACGACAGCTCGTCGGTGCAGCGGTTCCAGTCGACCCCCTTGGACTGGCGCACGGAGACGCCGTTCACGCCATCGTCGATGGTGAAGTGGTCCTCCTTCAGGGCGCTGTAGTTGGCGGTGTTGACGATGAAGCCGTGCACGTTGGAGAGGGTCGGGCCCTCGGCGGTGGCGGCCTGCTTGAAGAGCTCCGCGGAGGGGCCGGAGTTGTCGTCCCAGCCCAGCCGGCCGTGGTGGCCGGCGTCGAGGTAGCCGCAGACGTTGGCGATCGCGCCGAGCTTCTTGAGCGCGTAGCCGACGCCGGTGATGTAGTTCCCGTTCGCCTTCATGACGTCGCAGGTGGCGGTGGGGCGTCCGGAGACGTTGGTGACCAGGTTGGGCAGCGAGTCGAGCTCGACCGTGGTGACGATCCGCAGGCCCGCGTACTTGGAGTCGGCGAGGATCGCGGCGATCCGGTCCAGCCAGATGCCGGTGGGCTGGTCGGAGACCTTGGTGCCGCCGGGCTCGGCCGCCGCGTGCGCGGACCACTCGGGGTTCACGTACACCTTGGCTCCGGCGTGAGGGTCGTCCGCCTTGGTGCCGGCCGGTGGTGTGGTCGGCGGGGTCGTCGGGGGAGTGGTGGGCGGTGTGGTCGGCGGATCGGTCGGCTGCGTGGCGGTGTTGCAGACGACGCCGTTCAGCTTGAAGGCGGCCGGTACGGCATGGGTGCCGCTGTAGGAACCGTCGAAGCCGAAGGAGGTCGAACCTCCGGTGGCGAGCGCGCCGTTGTAGGACATGCTCTTGGTGGTGACGGCGGCCCCGGACTGGGTGAGGGCGGCGTTCCAGCCCTGGGTGAGCTGCTGGTCGCCGGCGTAGGTCCACTCAAGGGGCCACGAGGACGTCGGGTCGCCGGTGTTCGTGACGACGACGTCGGCGCCGAAGCCGGTGTTCCACTGGTTGGTGATCCGGTAGTCGGCCTTGCAGCCCGGGGTGGCCGCGCCGGCGGTGGTGCCGAAGACCGTGGCGGTGGCTCCGGTCGCGGTGATGAGGCCGAGGGCCGCCAGGAGGGCGGTACGGCTGGTGCTGCGGCTCATGCGGGTGGGGTTCCTTTCGAGGAGTGCGGGTGCGATCAGGGGGTGAGCGCGCGCAGGTGGTCGCGCAGCCCGATGCCGAACGAGGTGGGGGTGCCGTCGTACGAAGTGATCAGCACGGGGCCGGAGTTGCAGTTCCAGGTGTTCCAGCTCCAGCCCAGGTACGAGAGCCCGCGGTCGTCGAACCACTTCATGACGCGGTCGATGAACGCGTGTCCGCAGGTGTTCTCGCCGATCTCGCCCGCGAGAACGGGCACGTGGGAGGCCACGGGGGCGAGGGTGTTGCTCCAGCACGTCTTGTCGGCGCAGGTGTTGAAGTTGTAGACGTGCCAGGCGGCGGCCAGATTGCCCGCCGGGTCCGTGGGGCGGTACGCGAGCCACTGGCTCAGGTCGTCGGAGTACGCGATCCCCGGGACGAGGACCAGGTTCTTCGCCCCCGTGGCGCGGACGGCGTCGACCAGGTCCTGCATGCCGGCGACCTCGTACCCGGTGCCGGGGCAGGTGCCCCCGTCGCGCCAGCAGGCCCAGGCCTGCGCCGCGGTGGAGGCGGCCCGGTCCGGATAGGGCTCGTTGAACAGGTCGAACACGACCCGTCTGTCGTTCTTGAAGGTGTTCGCGACCGAGGTCCAGAACGCCGGGGTGTACTGGGCGTCCGGCATCGGCTTCTGGCAGGAGGCGCGCACGTCGGAACAGCCCGCCGAGTTCCCGGTGTACTGGCCGTGGGTCCGGTGCAGGTCGATCACGGGGGTCATGCCGTGGGCGAGCACCTTGGCCACCAGGTCCTTGACGGCGGCGATGTAGTTCGCGCCGCGGTGCTCGGGCCTGATGCCGTCGAGGCCGAGCCAGCACTCCTAGTTGAGGGGGATGCTGCGTACAAGACCGCCCGGCATGGCGGCACCCTGCACAAGGTCCCCGCCCCTGGTACCTCCCGGCGCTGCTCGGCGTGCGGCTTCACCACGCCTGGCGGCCGGGAGTCCCAGGCCGTGTTCGTGTGCAAGAACCCGGACTGCGGCTGGTCGGGCAACGCCGACTACAACGGGGCCAGGAACGTCTTGCACCTGTACCGGATGGGCCTCGCGCTCATCCCGGCTGCCGGGAGGGCAGTCGTCAGGCGCGCCAAGCGCGTCGAACCCGCTACCGCGAGGTAAGCGGGACTCTCCCGGCTTCAGCCAGGAGAGAACTTCAAGGCATGCACTGGATCCAGGACGTCGGCTACGGCAACGGGCCCGGGAAGTGCTCCGCCGGACCGACGGCGACCGGCCCCTCGTACATCAACACCTTCCAGCGCGGCCCGCAGGAGTCCGTCTGGGAGACCGTCACCCACCCCACCTGCGACAACTTCTCCTACGGGGGGAAGAACGGCTACCTGGGCCTCTTCACCGGGGACTCCTCGTACGCCAAGCAGTGGAAGTTCACCGACGCCCCCGACGCCGACGCCCGCGCCGTCCAGGCCGCCTCCTGGGCCGACCTCTGGGCCCAAGGAGCGGGTCGCCGAGCACTACCGGCAGACCGGCGACGCCAGGGCGAAGACGGTCCTCGACGAGTGGGTCTCCTGGGCCCTGTCCAGGACCACGCTCAACCCGGACGGCGCCTATCGCATCCCCTCCACCCTCCGGTGGTCCGGCGCGCCCGACACCTGGAACGTGGCGAGCCCCGGGGCCAACGCCGGACTGCACGTCACCGTCGCCGACTACACCGACGGCATCGGCGTGGCCGCCGCCTACGCCAAGACGCTCACCTGCTACGCGGCCAAGTCCGGCCACGCCGGGGCCAAGCGCGTCGCCGAGGCCCTTCTCGACGGCATGGGGGACCACCACCGGGACGCCCTCGGCATCGCCGTCCCGGAGACCCGCGCCGACTACGACCGCTTCGACGACCCCGTGTACGTGCCGAGCGGCTGGAGCGGCGTCATGCCGGACGGCGACGCGGTGAACTCCTCGTCGACGTTCGCCTCGATCCGCTCCTTCTGCAAGAACGACCCGGCCTGGCCGAAGGCCGAGGCCTCCCTGGCGGGCGGCGCGGCCCCCCGTCTTCACCTGTCACCGGCTCTGGTCCCAGGCGGACATCGCCCTGGCCATGGGCTCGTACGCGGAACTCCTCGAATGACGGTCCGCCCCGCGGGAGCGGGCTCCGCGTACGACGAGGCCGGACGGCCCCCGAGAAGGGGACCGCCCGGCCTTCGGGCGTTCACATGAGCCGTCAGCTCGGGGTGCCGACCTCTTCCACGCCCAGGTACATCACCGAGGGGCTGGCCGGGTTGAAGGCGATGGCGGACACGCCGTCGAAGGCGTTGTGGGTCTTGGTGAGCGCGCCCGTGGCCGTGTCGAGACGGAACAGGTCGGTGCCGTAACCCATGAAGTACGTGCCGTACTCGAAGTGGAGCACGTTCGCGTCGGTCGGGCTCGGGGCGAGCAGGGTGCTGTTGGTCAGCTTGTGCTCCGCCGTGTCGTCGAGGACCTTCGCGAAGGTGCGGCCGCCGTCCGTCGAACGGTAGAGGTGGCGGCCCTCGTTGCCGGAGCCCGGGACGGCTTCGGCGAGGTCGACGCCGATGCCGTAGACGAACGAGGGGTTCGCGGGGGAGACGGCCGTCGCGAACAGGTTCGCGGAGGCGCCGGAGGTCAGCCCGGTGGAGGCGGTCCAGGTCGCGCCGCCGTCCGTGGTCACCGCGCCGCCGCGGATCATGGCGCCGGCGACGACGTGGTCCGGGTTCGCCGGGTCGAACGAGACGGAGTAGACGCCGGTGCCCGCGGGGAAGGCCGGGGTGCCGATGGCGGTCCAGGTGGCGCCCGCGTTCCGCGAGTCGTACAGACGGCCGTCGCCGCCCGCGAGGCGGACGTGGTTCGGGTCGGCCGGGTCGGTGCCCACGCCCATGACGGACGCGACGGGGGAGGTGAGCGGGGTGACGCTGGTGCCGTCGACGCGGGCGAGGTAGCCGCCGTTCGGCTCCCACGCGAAGGCGCGGGTCCCACTGCCCGCGGTGAGGCGGGCGGTGTCGCTGCCCAGCGTGGCGGCGTGGTTCCAGCTACAGCCGGAGTCGGTGGAGCGCTGGAGCTCGTTGTTGCGCGTGGCGAGCAGCGTGCCGGGGGCGCCGAGCGCGACGAGGCCGTGGGTGTAGCTGATGGGCTTGAGCGTGCCGGTGGTGCCGGCGAGGCTCGCTCCGCCATCCGTGGTGAAGGTGACCGCACCGTCGCCGACGACGCGGTTGCAGGTCGGGGCGGTCCAGCTGGAGCTCGTGGCCGCGATGGCGGCGGACGGCTGGACGAGGGCGAGAGCGGCGACGGCCGTGATGACGGCGATACCGGTTCGCTTCATGGTTGCCTCCCTTGTGGGGTGGGGCGCACAGGCGCTTGTTGATCTTGTTTCTATCCGGAGAAGGTGATCTTGGTCAGCATGATCATTTGCCAAACTTGTTGGCCGGAAAGCTTCTTGACGAAGGATCTTCCTGAAATCCCGGTGAACGGAGCAAAAATTCCGCGCGATGCGCATGCGGTGAAGCCCCCGTCGGAGCGCGCTTGCGGTTGACGCAGCGGCAACCCCTACGGTCTTCGAACGGGGCCGGAACGCCGGCCCCGGCGAAGGAAGGACACCGTCATGGCCTGGTCGATCGCGGAGGTGGCCCGGATGTCCGGGGTGACCTCCCGGACGCTGCGGCACTACGACGAGATCGGTCTGCTGGAGCCCGCGTGGACCGCGAGCGACGGGCACCGTCACTACGAGGAGCCCCAACTGCTGCGCCTCCAGCAGATCCTGCTCATGCGGGAGCTGGACGTGGGCCTGCGCGAGATCCGGGACGTCCTGGACAGCCGCGCCGACCGCGTGACCGTGCTCCGCGAGCACCACGCCCGGCTGCTCGCGGAGCGGGACCGGCTCGGCACCCTGGCCCGCACGGTCGCCCGCACCATCGCCGAACTCCAGGAGAACGAGGACCAGGACATGGTGAGCATCAACCGCCCCGAGAACCTCTTCGAGGGCTTCCAGCCCGACCACGAGATCGAGGCCGAGACGCGGGAGCGCTGGCCGGAGGCGTACGAGCGGTCCCGGCGGGTCGTCGAGGGGATGACCCCCGAGACCGCCGAGCGGTGGCAGCGCGAGGCCACCGCCCAGATGATCCGCTTCGCCGAGCACATGGCCGCCGGCACGCCCGTCGACGACCCGGCGGTCCAGGCCGAGGTGGACGCCCACTACCGGGACGTCTGCCGCTTCTGGACCCCGAACGCCGAGGCGTACCGGGGGCTGGCCCGGACCTATGCCGAGGACGTCCGGTTCCGCGCGAACTTCGACAGGATCGCCGAGGGTCTCGCCGCGTACCAGCACCGGGCGATGACCGTCTACGCGGACACCCGGCTGAGCTGAGGCCCGCCCGTCCGCGACGACGGGCCGACCCCCTCCCGCCCGTGCGGCGGAGGGGGTGTCGGCCCGTCGAGCGGGAGATAGTGACAGGGGCATGGCGAGACGCGCACACTGTGTGACGCGCGTAGAAGCGACACGCGCGGAACACCTTCCGGTTCCCTCCGCGCCATGCGACGCCACTACAACTGCCCTGCCGCCACGGCGTGTCCCCACGCACACCCGGCGCGGTGCTCCGCGATCCCTCCACAACACCTCGCGAAAGGCACCCTCATGACCTCCCGTCACCTATCCGCCCGAGGCCGCCGCACCGGCCTGCTCGCCGCCACCGCCCTCGTCGGCTCCCTCACGGCCGGCCTCCTCGCGCTTCCCGCGCACGCCGTCACCGTCACCATCGCCGCCGTCCAGGGCGCCAAGCGGCTCTCGCCGTACAGCGGCCAGCAGGTCACCGTCACCGGCATCGTGACCGCGATCCGCTCCACCGGAACCTCCCGCGGATACTGGATCCAGGATCCGATCGGCGATGGCAACCCCGCCACCAGCGAAGCCCTCTTCGTGTACACCGGATCCACCACCCCCTCCACCAAGGCCGGCAACCGGATCACCGTCCGGGGCACGGTCTCCGAGTACTACCCCGGCGGCTCCGCCGAGGGCGGCCAGTCCGTCACCGAGCTGACCTCCGCGTCGATCACCGCCACCCTCTCCACCGGCAACGCGCTCCCGGCCGCCTTCACGCTGGACGCGGCCTCGATCCCGGACACGTACGCGCCCGACGCCGGGGGAGGTTCCCTCGAGGGCCTGACCCTTGCGCCCTCGACGTACGCGCTCGACCTCTACGAGTCCCTGGAAGGCATGCGCGTCCAGGTGGGCGGAGCCCGCGTCGTCGGCGCCACCACGCCCTACGGCGAGCTCTTCGTCACCGCCGATCCCGCCGAGCACCCCACCCCGCGCGGCGGCGCCGTCTACGGCTCGTACGCCTCCCAGAACGCCGGCCGCGTCAAGATCGAGTCCCTGCTGACCTCCGCCTTCCCGGTCGCGGACGTCGGCGACGTCCTCGGCGGCACGACCGCGGGACCGCTCGACTACGACAACTTCGGCGGCTACGGCATCCAGGCCACCACCCTCGGCACCCTCACCGACAACGCCCTCGCCCCCGAGACCACCCGGGCACAGACCGCGGGCGAACTCGCCGTCGCCACGTACAACGTCGAGAACCTCGACCCGACCGACCCGCAGAGCAAGTTCGACCGGCTCGCCGCGGGCATCGTCCGCAACCTCGCCTCGCCCGACGTCGTGGCCCTGGAAGAGGTCCAGGACGACAACGGCGTGACGGACGACGGGGTCGTCGCCGCCGACCGGACCTACGCCGAGCTGATCGCCGCCATCACGGCCGCGGGCGGCCCGGCCTACCGGTACCGCCAGATCGACCCGGTCGACGACCAGGACGGCGGCGAGCCCGGCGGCAACATCCGCGTCGGCTTCCTCTACAACCCGGCCCGCGTCGGCTTCACCGACCGCCCCGGCGGCACCTCCACCACCGCCGTCTCCGTCGTCGACAACGACGGCACCGCCGCCCTGTCGGTCTCGCCCGGCCGGATCAACCCGGCGAACTCCGCCTGGAACGCCAGCCGCAAGCCGCTCGCCGGCGAGTTCACCTTCCAGGGCAAGACCGTCTTCGTCATCGCGAACCACTTCACCTCGAAGGGCGGTGACCAGCCCCTGTACTCCCGCTTCCAGCCGCCCGCCCGTTCCTCGGAGACCCAGCGCGGCCAGCAGGCCGGCCAGGTCAACGGCTTCGTGAAGCAGCTCCTCGCCGTCCAGCCCTCCGCCCGCGTCGTGGTCCTCGGCGACCTCAACGACTTCGAGTTCTCGAACACGGTCACCACGCTGACCTCCGGCGGCGTCCTCGCCCCGCTGGTGAACAGCCTCCCCGCCGCGGAGCGCTACACCTACGTGTACCAGGGCAACTCCCAGGCCATCGACCACATCCTGACCAGCCCGGCCCTCGGCTCGTACGACTACGACATCGTCCACGTCAACAGCGAGTTCGCCGACCAGGCCAGCGACCACGACCCCCAGGTCGTCCGCCTCGTCCCCTGACACCGGAACCGACACCGGAACTGACATCGGCCGTGCGTGAATCGTCGTGATCCCGGTGTTGGTGCCGGGCGGGAACGCGATGGCAGGCTGAGTCCCATGGACATCTTCACGACGACGAGCGGTGCGGTGCGGGGCTTCCGGACGTCCGGTGACGTGGTCGCCGCGCTCGGAATCCCCTACGCCGCACCGCCGTTCGGCGCCCTCCGGTTCCGCGAGCCCGCTCCGGCGGCCGCGTGGACCGGAGTGCGGGACTGCACGGCCTTCGGCCCCGTCGCCCCGCAGTCGGCGGAACTGCCCGGCTCGCCCGTGTGGTCGCCCGGCGACGAGGACGTCCTCACCGTCAACGTCTGGACCCCGGCCCCGGACGGCGGCTCCCTGCCGGTCCTGGTCTGGATCCACGGCGGCGCCTACACCTTCGGCTCCTCGGCACAGCCCAACTTCGACGGGGCCGCCCTCGCCCGCACCGGACTGGTCGTGGTCACCCTCAACTACCGTCTCGGCTTCGAGGGGTTCGGGCACGTCCCCACCGCCGACGGCGTCGCCCTCCCCGACAACCGGGGCCTGCTCGACCAGGTCGCGGCCCTGTGCTGGGTGCGGGAGAACATCGCCGCGTTCGGCGGCGACCCCGGCAACGTCACGCTCGCCGGCCAGTCCTCCGGGGCCGCGTCGGTCGCCTGCCTCATGGTCATGGACCGGGCGCGCGGGCTGTTCCACCACGCCATCGCGCACAGCCCCGCCAGTCCTCACCACACCTTCGACATCGCCGCCGCGACCACGCGCGAGATCGCCGCGGCGGCGGGCTGCCCGGCCACTCCGGAGGGCCTGAGCGCCGCGACCCCGCAGGCCCTGGTCGCCGCCTCCGACCAGGTCGTCGAGGCGTACCGGCGCGACCCCGACTCCGGATCCCGCCACTACGACCCCTCGCTCTACGCCCCCGTCCTCGACGGAGACGTCCTGCCCGTCGATCCCCTCACGGGCCTCGCCGCCGGGGCGGGCCGGGACGTGGACCTCCTCGTCTGCCACACCACGGAGGAATACTGGCTGCTCGACGCCGTGGGCAGCTGCGCGAAGGTCACCACCGAGGGGCAACTGTCGCGATTCGCAGAGGACTTCGGACTCCCCGACGGCCTGATCGCCGGCTACCGCGCCGCGCTGCCCGACGCCCCGACGTCCGACGCCTACCTGGCCGTCTTCGGTGACCTCCTCTTCGGCGAGTACGCCAACCGGCTCGTCGAACAGCAGGTCCGGGGCGGCGGTCGGGCGTTCCTCTCGCGCTTCGACCGCCGCCGTACGGGCCCGCACGGGACCGTACGGGCCTGGCACTCCGCGGACGTCCCCTTCGCCTTCGGCACCCTCGACAAGGACTGCGTGTCCTTCCTCATCGGCGGCGCCCCCACCCCCGCCGACCACGAGCTGGCGGGCCGGATGATGCGCGCCTGGGCCGACTTCGCCGCCACCGGAGACCCGGGCTGGCCCTCGTACGACGGCACCGCGCGGTCCGCGACGGTCTGGCGGACCGGCGGAGAGGAAGAGCGCGCCGCCCTCCGTGCGCTCTGGGCGGGGGTCGGCTTCCCTCTCCTGCACCCCTGAGGGCCTGGCCTACCGAACGGTTCAGTCTTGACTATGAACTGGTCGGTATAGTTCAGTCCTCCGTGGAGGCGGCGGGGGCCGTCGACCGGTGACGAGGGAGGCGGAGAGATGTTCGCTGTGGTGTACCGGTGGCGTGCGCGTCCGGGCAAGGAGCAGCTGCTCGTCGACGGCTGGCACCGGGTGACCCTGGCGATCCGTCATGAGTGCGGAAGCTACGGCTCCAGGCTCCATCGGGCGGACGACGACACCTGGGTGGCGTACGCCCGATGGCCCGACCGGGAGACCCGCGAGAAATGCGGGACCCCCGACCCCGAGGGCGAGGCGATGATGCGCGAGGCGATCCTGGAGTACTTCCCCGAGACCCGCCTCACCCTCGTCGACGACCTGCTCGCCGAGCCGGACGCCGACTGAGGGACGACGGCTCGCCCGCCGAGCGGTGGAGACGAGCGCGGGAGGGGGCGGGCCCGGTCACGGGTCCGCCCTCCGCGGTGTGTCAGCGGTGCGCGAGCACGCCCGCCGCCGGCAGCGGCCTGCTGTCGTAGTCGAACAGGGCCTGGTTCTCCCAGCCGTTGCCCGAGGACGGGTCGGCCGGGTCCCAGCCGTTGCCCGCGACGGCGGTCCAGGTCGGCTCCCAGCAGATGACGCCGAGACCGCGGCCGTTCGGCACCGCTCCGACGACGTTCATGGCGTCCCGCAGCCGGGCCGACCGGTCGGCACCGCTCGCCGGATGGCCGGGGACCAGCTCGGAGGTCAGGTCACGGCTGCGTACGGGGTGCATCGTCGAGTCCCTTCGACGGTGACGGACGGGGGAAGCGGTGCGGGGCGGTTCCTTGCGGTGGTACGGCTCACCCGGGGACGGCGCGGCGGGTGCGGGCCGCCCCCCGGGGAGTTCAGGAGGGGTGGGCTCAGGCGTCGAGGCGTAGGACCCTGACGGCGCCGGCCGGGACGGTGAAATTCCCGTCGACGGGTTCGCCGCCGAGCAGCTCGGCACCGGAGCCGTCCAGCGGCACCTCGGGGTCCTCGGGGGGGGCAGGGGGGGCAGCGCGAAGACGTACCGCTGGCCGGCCTCCCCGGGGCCGAGCACGGCCTGCCCGTCGACGAGAGGCCGATCGCCACGGGCGACCACAGCCGCGCCAGCGGCGAGGACGCCGCGCGCCCTCCTGGAGCGGGCCCCGGACGTCGACGCCGTCTTCGTCGCCTCCGACCTGATGGCGCAGGGCGTCCTCGACGCCCTCGCCCGCGCGGGCGAGCGGGTCCCCGAGGACATCGTCGTGGGCGGCTTCGACGATTCCCCGGCGGCCCTCTCCTCCCGCCCCTCGCTCACCACCATCCGCCGGCCCTGGGGCCGGATCAGCACCGAGATGGTCCGGACGCTCCTGGCACGGATAGCGGGGGAGGACCCGGTGACGGTCATCCTGCCGACGGAACTCGTGCGCCGCGCATCGGCGTAGGAACCCTCCTGTCCGAACGGCCGGGCCCCTTCGGGTGCCCGGCCGTTCGTCTCAGCGCCCCGTCACCAGGACGACCTCCAGGGTCCGCGGCCCGTGCACGCCCTCCACCCGGTCGAGCTCGATGTCGCTCGTCGCGGACGGCCCGGAGATCCAGGTCAGTGGACGCGCCGGGTCGAGCCGGGGAAGCGCGAGCGGCACCGAGGCCACCACCTGCTCCGGGGCCCGCACCACGCACACGTGCAGATCGGGGACGAGCGTGAGCGCCCGACGGCCCTGGCCCGGACCGCCGTCCAGGACGATCGTGCCGGTCTCCGCGATCGCCACCGCGCACCCCGTCACCACGGCGTCCGTGCCGTCCAGTTCGTACGGGGTCAGCCGTGGCCCGTCGAACCGCCGCACGGCCCCGGTCGCGGCGAGCCACTCCTCGGGCAGCCCGGGCGGTACGACGACGCTGCCCGCGCCGCGCTCGGCGAGGAGCCGCGCGACGAGCCCGGCCACGCCGTCCGGGGCGGTGCGGTGGACGTGGGCCCGGTAGTCGGCGAGGTTCTCGTGGAGGAGACCGAGCAGGCCGTCCGGATCGTCCGGGACATGGGCGGCCCGGTACTCCCGGGCGACGGGGACGGCCTCGGGAGCGCCCGCGACGGCGGTACGGATCCGGGCGAGGATCCGGTCACGGGAATCGGTCATGTGCGTTTCCTCCTCGCGAGGTTGCTGCGTGCGGGGGCGGGACACGTGCGGTTCCTCCGCACGAGGTCTCCGCGTGCGGGGGTCGGTCGTGCGGGGGTTCTCCGCACGAGGTCGCCGCGTGCGGGGGTCGGTCGTGCGGGGGTTCTCCGCACGAGGTCGCCGCGTGCGGGGGCCGGTCGTGCCAGGTTTCTCCGCACGAGGTCTCCGCGTGCGGGGCCGGTCATGCGGGGTGCCGGTCGCGGGGGTCGGTCACGGCCGGTTCTTCCTCCACCAGTCGCGGAACGGTTCCGCGGGCAGTTCGGGCAGGTCCCGGTGCTCGGTCCACTGGCGGGCGCCAGGGCCCGGAAGGCGCTTCGGGAGGGCCTTGCGGGCGGCGGACGCGAGGCGTTCGCCCGTGGCGAGGGCGCCGGGGTGGTCCAGGACCCAGGTGGACGCCTTGATCGCGGCCCGCTCCAGACGGTGGCCCTTGCCGCCCTCGTCGGCCACCCGCTCGCGCAGGTGCACCAGGACCTCGGGGATGTCGATGGCGACCGGGCACACCTCGTAGCAGGCGCCGCACAGGGAGGAGGCGTACGGCAGGGAGGCGTCGATCTCGCTCGCCGTGCCCCGCAGTTGAGGGGTGAGGATCGCGCCGATCGGACCGGGGTAGACCGAGCCGTACGCGTGACCGCCGGCCCGCTCGTACACCGGGCAGACGTTGAGGCAGGCCGAGCAGCGGATGCAGCGCAGCGCCTGCCGTCCCACCTCGTCGGCGAGCGCGTCGGTGCGGCCGTTGTCGAGGAGGACCAGGTGGAAGGTGCTCGGCCCGTCGCCGTCGGTGGTGCCCGTCCACATGCTCGTGTACGGGTTCATCCGCTCGGCCGTCGACGAGCGGGGGAGCGTCTGGAGGAAGACCTCCAGGTCCTGCCAGGTCGGCACCACCTTCTCGATCCCGACGACGGAGATCAGGGTCTCGGGGAGGGTGAGGCACATCCGTCCGTTGCCCTCGGACTCCACCACCACGAGGGTGCCGGTCTCGGCGACCATGAAGTTGGCCCCCGAGATCCCGACCTCGGCCCGCAGGAACTTCTCGCGCAGGTGCAGCCGGGCCGCCTCCGCCAGCTCGGCCGGCGTGTCGCTCAGGCCCTCCGGCGCCGGGCGGCCCCAACTGCCCATCTTCTCGCGGAAGATGTCCCGGATCTCGCCGCGGTTGCGGTGGATCGCCGGGACCAGGATGTGCGAGGGGCGGTCCTCGCCGAGCTGCACGATCAGCTCCGCGAGGTCCGTCTCGTAGGCGGCGATGCCCTCGGCCTCCAGGTGCTCGTTGAGCCCGATCTCCTGGGTGGCCATCGACTTGACCTTGACGACCTCGGTCCGCCCGGTGGCCCGCACGAGCTCGGTGACGATCCGGTTCGCCTCCGCCGCGTCGGCCGCCCAGTGCACGGTGCCGCCGGCCGCCGTCACCGACTCCTCCAACTGGAGGAGGTACGTGTCGAGGTGACGGAGTGTCATGTCCTTGATCCGCTTGCCCGCCTCGCGCAGCGCGGCCCAGTCGTCGAGCTCGGCCACCGCCCGCGCGCGCTTGTCCCGGATGGTGTGGGTGGCGTGCCGCAGATTGGCGCGCAGCCGTTCGTCCCGTACGGCCTCGTGCGCGGCCTTCGGGAAGGCCGGCATCCCGACGAAGGTCCGCCCGTCGCCCGACCGCCGCCCCTCGTCGTGCGCCGACGCGCGCCCCTTCTCGTCGCTCATGCCCAGGGCTCCTCTTCCGTGCTCGCCAGGATCTCCGCCAGGTGCAGCGCCCGCAGCGGCGCGTCCTGCCGTCTCAGCATGCCGCCCACGTGCAGCAGGCAGGAGTTGTCCGCGCCGCACAGGACCTCCGCGCCCGTGGACAGCGCGTTCGTGATCTTGTCGGCGCCCATCGCCGCCGAGACGTCCGGGTTCTTCACCGCGAAGGTGCCGCCGAAGCCGCAGCACTCCTCCGCGCCGGGCAGCTCCACGAGCTCCAGGCCCTTCACGGCCTCCAGGAGCCGCCGCGGCCTCTCCCCGAGCCCGAGGAGCCGCAGGCCGTGGCAGGACGGGTGGTACGTCACCCGGTGCGGGAAGTACGCGCCCACGTCCGTCACGCCGAGCACGTCGACCAGGAACTCCGTCAGCTCGTACACGCGTGGCGCCAGCGCCCCGGCCTCCGTGCCGAAGGACGGGTAGTGGTGCCGGACCATCGCGGCGCACGAACCGGACGGGGTGACGACGTGCTCGTACCCCTCGAAGGCCCGGACCGTGCGCCGTACGAGCGGCTCGGTCTGCGCGCGGTAGCCCGTGTTGAACTGCGGCTGGCCGCAGCAGGACTGCGCCGCCGGGAAGTCGACCTCCACGCCGAGCCGTTCGAGGAGCCGGACCGTGGCCACGCCCGTCGAGGGGAAGACGGCGTCGTTGACGCAGGTGACGAAGAGGGCGACGCGCATCACGGTTCCTCGGGGACGGTTCGGGTCGGGAGGTGGCCCTGCGGTACGCAGTGTGGCAGGGGTGCGCGGTGCGGCGGGAGCCCTCGGGCCCGGACCCGCCGGGCGGAGCGGCGCGGGCGAGGGCGCCGAGGGCGGTTCTGACGGGGGTGCCCCCGGGGTCACGGGGGCGGGGCGCCGTGACCGGGGAGCCCGGTGCCGCCGAGGCGGGTGAGCAGGGCGGACAGGAGGCCGATGTCCTCCTTGCTCCACGTGGGGGTGGCGAAGACCTCGGCGGCGATCTGCTCGGCGGTGGTGAGCATGTCCGTCAGGCGTTCGCGGCCGGTGCCGGTCAGGGCGGCGTAGGCCACCCGTCCGTCGCGGGCGTCCGTCTCGCGCGTGACCAGGCCGATCCGCTCCAGCGGGGCCAGTCCCCGGGTCACCCCGGAGGCGGTGAGTCCCAGCGTCTCGGCCAGGTCGACCCGGCGCATGCGGCCGCCGGCTGCCTGTCCCAGGCGCAGCAGCATCGTGAAGTCGGCCAGGCTCACGCCGTGCAGCCCGGACAGGCTCGCGTCGAACCGCTTCACCAGGGCCGTCTGGGCTCGTACGAGACGCAGCGACGCATCCAGCGCATCACTCATTGCCACCTCCTTGAGTGCTCAAGCATATCATTGTGCTTGAGCACTCAAGGATTTATTCGGCAGGGGGTGTTCGTTGCCGGGTCAGACGTACTTCTGGGCCGCGGCACGGCGCTGCCGCTTGCCCAGCGGCGCCTGGGAGAGGTCCTCGGCATTGCTCCTGAGGTTCTTGTGGCCGTAGCCGCGCTCGGCCAGCCACGCCTTCGCCGCCTCTTCGGCGCGTTCGGTCGCTTCCAGGACGTCCTCTTCCTCCTCTCCCGAGTCCAGGAAGCGGAAGGTGAAGGCGGACCGCGCGCCCAGGTCGTAGCTGAGGTGCCCCTCGGGGGTGAAGGCCGCCCGCAGGACGTCGTGCTCCGGGGCGCGCTCCAGGAGCTCGGCCCGCTGATCGGTGTCGAGTCCGTGGAAGACGCCACGGACGGTGATGCGGAAGGTACGCGTACTCATCCCACGACCCTAACCAGCACGATCGGCACGGTTCCACCGCGTTTCCGGCGGGACCCGGTGCGCGGCGCGCCCGAACGCCCTGTCCCCGGCGGGGATCCCCGGGTTACCCTGCGGGAAACGACGGGGGTCGCCATGATTTCTCTCCTCATCCTGTTCGGCGTGCTCGGCGGTATCGGGGCGCTGTCGATCGTCGTCCTGCTCCGCAGGGGCGGCGGCCGCGCGGACACGGTCGAGGGCATGCTCCAGGAACAGGAGGCCCTGCGCCGGGCGAAGGCGGACCGCGTCTCCTTCGGCCTCGGCGCCCACAACTCCCTTCCGACCGCGAGCGACGGCTACGTCCGCCGCAACGGGCGGCGTTAGCCGATCCCCTGGGGGCGGCGACGGCGGTGGTACGCGACCGCCACCGCCGCGAGCAGCGGGGCCCAGGCCGCGAGCGGGAGGTAGCAGACGAGGAAGAGGGTCTTCTGGAGCGTGCTCTCGGTGATGTTGTCGGGGGAGTACGGGGCGAAGCCCGCGAACGCCACGTACGTGAACCAGCAGGTGAGAGCGGCGAGTCCGAGCGCCCCGGACAGCGCGGCGAAGGTCGCGCCCCGGGCGGCGACCGGGCGGCCGCCGAGGAACGGCAGCCGGCGGGGGAACACTTCGCCCCACGCGCGGACCAGACCCAGCGTCAGGAAGGCGAGCAGTTCGGCGACGACGGTCAGGCCGAGCTGGTAGACGGCCAGGCCGAGCGTGGGGTCCTCGACCCGGGCCACCGGCGCGCCGAACGTCAGGGCGACGCGCCAGAGGCCGGACGGCAGGACGATCAGCGGGACGGCGTGCGCGGCGACGACGGCCCAGCGGGGCACGTCCGGCAGGGCCTTGAGTCTCGTCATGCCGCCCAGACTGCCGCCGGACCGGGTGTCCCGGCGTCGCCCCCGCGGGCGCGCCGTCTCCCCCGCGCGGGGGAGACAGCATCCTCCCGTCAGGCCCCGGCGGTCGTGACCCGCCGCTGGTGGACGCGCAGGTGCAGGGCCGCCAGGTCGAGGATCGGGGTCGGCACGCCGAGGGCGCGGGCCCGGGCGGTCAGGTCGCCGAAGAGGTGCTCGACCTCGGTGGGCCGGCCGGCCGTCAGATCGCGGTACAGCGACGGCACCATCGGCGAACCCGGCGCGGACACCACGGCGAGCGTCGCCGCCCGCTCCTCCTCCGGCACGGGGTGCCCGGCCGCGGCGGCGACCCCCGCCGCCTCGTCGAGCAGCGCCGGGCCGAGGTCGGGGCCGCCGGGCGTGTCGTACACGTCGCCGACCGTGCCGCGCATCAGGCTCGTCAGCGCGCCGATCGTCGTGATGAACACCCACTTGTGCCACATCGCCGTGACGATGTCAGCCGGCACCGGCGCGTCGATCCCCGCCCCTTCGAGGACCTCGCGGATCCGCTCCACGCGTGCGGAGGCCGTCCCGTCCTGCTCGCCGAAGGCGAGATGGGCCAGCGGCGCGAGCCGACGGACGTCACCGGAGTCGTCGAGGGCGGTCACCACCTTGGCCACGCCGCCGAGGACGGCCGGCGCGCCGAAGCGGGCGTTCAACGTGTCGATGTGGGCGAGGCCGTTGAGGAGCGGTATGACGGCCGTGTCCGGTCCGACGGCCGGCGCGAGGTCCTCGATCGCCCGGTCGAGACCGGTGGACTTCACCGAGAGCAGGACGAGGTCGTACGTCTCGCGCAGCTCGTCGGCCGTGACGAGCCGGGGCTCCACCGTCCACTCCTCGTCCCGCCCGACGACCCGCAGCCCGCGCTCGCGCAGCGCGGCCGCCCGGGCCGGACGGACCAGGAAGGTGACGTCCTCGCCGGCGCGGGCGAGCAGGGCGCCGAAGTAGCCACCGGTGGCACCGGCGCCGACGACCAGGATCTTCATGAGGGTGAACCCTTCGTGGGGCGCCCCGAGGGCGCGGTGGCGAGCAGCGGGGTGAGCAGCCGGTGCGGTCGGGCGAGTGCCGCCGTCACCGGGTCGGCGTCCGGGGCCGCGGGGGCGAGCCCCGGGCCGGGGGCGACCAGGACGTCCCGGACGGGCACGGCCGCGCCGCAGGCGGTGCAGCGCCCGTCCGGTGCGAGCGGGGCCTCGTCCGCCGCGTGCAGGAAGACGCGGCGCGGGCCGCCCTCCGCCGCGCAGAACTCCTCGCCCCAGACGGTGAGCGCGCGGACGGCCGGCCAGAGGGCGACCCCCTTGGGCGTGAGCCCGTACACCTCGCGGCGGCCCGTGCCCGTCTCCGGCCGGCGTGCCAGGACGCCCGCCCCGGTGAGGGTGGCGAGCCGGTCGGTGAGGACGGCCCGCGGGACGCCCAGGTGGGCGGCGAACTCGCCGAACCTGCGGATCCCGTAGAAGGCGTCACGCAGGATCAGCAGCGTCCAGCGCTCGCCGACGATCTCCATCGAGCGGGCGAGGGCGCAGGTCTGGCCGCGGTAGTCGCGCGGAAGCGTCATGGGCGGGAGCCTAGCGCGGAAGAGTTCGGTCACCGAACTGTTTTCGCGCGGGCGGAAGAGGCGGCGACGTCCCGCTACACGGACACCCCGTGGGCGCGCAGATAGGTCAGCGGGTCGATGTCCGAGCCGAAGTACGGCGTGGTCCGCACCTCGAAGTGCAGGTGCGGACCCGTCACCCGCCCGGTCGCCCCCGACCGCGCGATCCGCTGCCCGCCCGACACGCTCTGCCCGGGCGACACGTCGATCCGGGAGAGGTGGGCGTACTGGCTGTAGCGGCCGTCGGGGTGACGGATCACCACCTCGTAGCCGTACGAGCGCCCGTACCCGGCCGTCACCACCCGGCCCGGCCCCACCGAGCGGACCGTCGTGCCGGACGGCACCGCGAAGTCCTGCCCCGTGTGGTAGCCCTTCGACCAGGAGCCCGCCTGCCCGTAGTACCCGGTGAAGACGTACGAGGAGACCGGCGCCGTCCACCCCCGCGAGGAGGGCTTCGTCGGGGCGGTGGGCTTCGGGGGGTGCGCGGGGCGGCCCGTCCGCTGCTCGTACTTCCAGGCGTGGCCGGTCCAGTACCAGTGGCCGCGCGACTGGTACCAGTACACCCGGCACTGTTCGTCCCAGCCGGATCGGCCGTGGAAGACCGGCCCGCCGGTGCGGCCGCCGGTGGCCGTCTGCTTTCCATCAGCGCGTCCAGCGCGCTGCTCGTACGTGGCGTAATGGCTGGTCCAGCGCCACTCGCCCGCCTCGTTCCGGAACCAGTACCGGGAGCCGTCCCAGCCCGCGTGCGCCGGGGCGGGTTCGGCGGCGGCCGTACCCGCGCCCGCTCCGGTCAGGGCGACGACGCCGACGGTCGCCACGACCGCGCGGCGCACCCCGTGCAGGGCGCGCGGCCCGCCCGGCGCGCGGGCGGCGTCCGCGCAGCCCGCGCAGGCGCAGTCCGGGGGTATCGCGTCGGCGAACGCGGGAACGTCGAACTCGGGGGCGTCGTGTTGCGGGTCCATGGTCCTCGTCACTCCTGGTTCGGTTCGGCCGGGCCGCCACTCCGGGTGTAGAAGGCCACGGTCAAGTCCTTGACCAGGGCCTGGCGTTCGAAGTCGTCGAGCTCGACGAGCCCGCGCGTGGTCAGCCGGGTGACGGTGTCGTCCACGGCGTCGATCACGCCGGTCAGGACCGAGTCCCGGTGCTTGGCGTCGAGGACGGCGATCTGGCGCCGGCGCATGGCGGCGGCGACCTCGGGGGCGTACTCGATGCGGGTGGGCTGGGCGGAGAAGACCGCGATGCCGACCGGCCGGCACTCGGCCGCGAGCATCCGGGTCAGCGCGTCGCCGACCGCCTCGGCGTTCCGCAGGGTCGGCGCGCCGCCCCGGAAGGCGTCCGCCGGCAACTGCGAGAGCACGCGCGCGGTGGCCGCCTCCACCTGCTCGCGCAGATAGCCGAGGTGGTCGTCGACCGCGAGCAGCGCGCGGGCGGTGTCCCGCACCGACCAGACGACCAGGACGACCACGCGCAGCGCCGAACCCTCCGCGTCGACGACGGCGATGGGTTCGCTGCGCCAGTGCCGCAGCCGTACGTCGATCCGGCGCCGCAGCACGAAGGGGCTGATCCAGACGAGGCCCGTGCGCCGGACGCTGCCCCGGTAGCGGCCGAAGAGCGAGAGCACCCAGGCGGAGCCCGTACGGCCACGGGTCAGGCCGCCGAAGGAGACGACGGCGACGACGGCGCAGCAGGCGAGCGCGGCCCACTGCCACGGCGGCAGCTCGACCGCACGCGGCGGGCGGGCCCGCCACAGTGCCGCCGCCGCGCCCGCGAGTGCGGTGAGGCCGGTCAGGACGGCGACCCAGCCGGGGACGGAGGGCCCCGGGCGCTCCGCCAGATCGGGGTCGGCGGGCGGCGGGCGGCGGGGGAGATTCAGGGAGGGGGCGGGCGCCTCGGGCGGTGCGACCGGCCTCGCGTGCCCGTCCTCCGTGCGCCCCGGCACCTTGGGCAGGTCCCGGGCGGGCCGGGCCGGATCCGAACGGAAGAGGTCGTTCATCGGTATGCCGTCCGTGTGCCGGCGGACGCGGACGGGCAGGGGCCGCTTCTGTGGCTCGGTCATGAGGCCCTTCCGGCCGTTCCAGAGGTGACGGCTCGTCGGATGATCTTCACGCACCATCGTCACAGGGGTTAATGTCCGGAATGCCGCGACGAAAGTCCCGAATGCCCGGGCCTTTGGTCCCTGGGCCAGGCTTCACCGCGGGCCGTTGTCAGTGGTGGCCCCTACCGTTTTCACCATGACGACGACGACCTATCTCGAGCTGTCGCAGGACGGCGGCGGTGCCCACAAGTTCTACGAAGTGACCGTCGAGGACCTCGCGGTGTCGGTCCGTTACGGCCGGATCGGCGCGGACGGCCAGACCCAGCGGTCCACCTTCCCGACGGCGGCGAAGGCCCAGGCCGCGGCGGCGAAGAAGATCGGCGAGAAGGTCCGCAAGGGCTATGCCCCCGCCGTCCGGGGCCGGCGCGCCGCGCGCCCCGTGACACGCCGTGAGGTCACGTCCGCGCCCTCCACCGCGCGGGCCGTCGCCCCCGTCCTCTGGCGCTTCCGCACCGGCTCGGCCGCCTTCGGCATCCACGTCGACGAGGAGCGCTGCTGGGTGGGCAACCAGGCGGGGGACGTCTTCACGCTCGACCGCGCCGGCGAGGTCCAGGCCCGGTTCAGCCTGCCGGACGGCGTCAAGTGCCTGGTCGCCGACGACTTCTGGATCTACGCGGGCTGCGACGACGGCAAGGTGTACGACCTCTCGTCCAAGCTCCCCTTCGCCGCGTACGACATCGCCACCGACGTCGACATCTTCTGGCTCGACATCCACGAGGGCGTCCTGCACGTCGCCGACCGCTCCGGCCGGCTCACCGTCATCGACCACGAGGACGAGCACCAGTGGGCGCGCGGCGGCCAGGGCGAGCACGCCTGGATGGTCCGCGCCGACGGCGACGCCGTCTACTACGGGGACACGCGGGGCGTCGCCGCCCACGCGCCGGACGGCGGCGGCGAGCTGTGGCACACGGCCACCGAGGGCGGGGTCCTCTTCGGCTGGCAGGAGGACACCGCGGTCTACGCGGGCACCTCCCGCAAGAAGGTGCAGCGGCTGGCGAAGAAGGACGGGCGCGTGGAGGCGGTGTACTCCTGCGACAGCCCGGTCTACTCCTGCGCCACCTCGCCCGGCGGCCGGTTCGTCTTCGCCGCCGACTCCGCCTCCTCCGTCTACTGCTTCGCGGAGGACGGCACCCGGCTGTGGAAGCTCGGCACGGGCGGCGGTTCGGCGCTCTCCATGCAGTACCGGGACGAGCGGCTCTACCTGGTGACCACGGACGGTTCGCTGGTCTGCGTGGACGCGAGCGAGGCGGCGATCGCGGCCGCCCAGCAGGGCACGGTCCCGGTCGCGCGGGACGTCAAGCTCGCCGCGGCCCTGCCCGTGTACGAGCCGGCGACGACCGCGACCGCCGTGACAACCGTCAGCGACGCCCCGGCCGGCTCGGTGGTCGTGGAGTGCGTGACCGAGTCGGGCCGGACCCGGGTGCGGGTCGTCTCGCAGGGGTACGACGCCGGGTGGAACGTGCAGTTCCCGCGGGCGATCCGGGAGCCCGGCGCGCGGTACGTGGTGGACGCCCTGCACCCGGCGGCGGGCGGGTTCTACCGGGTCCGCGGCGACATCCGGCGGCTCCTGTGACGACCGGAACGGGCGGTGGCTCGGGGGTGTTCGAGGCGGCCACGGGCGACGGGCCGCCGCTGCCCCCGGCCGAGGCCGAGCAGCGGTCGCGGGAGATCCGCTCCGCCGTCGACGGGCTGCTCCAGATCAGACGGCTGACCCTGCGCCAGGGCGGCGACCCGAGGACCACGCCGGCCGACTGGGAGCGGAGGCAACAGGTCCGCGCGGTGGCCCTCGCCCTGGAGTCCGGCGGGATCACGCCCTCGTCCGTCGACGCCTCCGGGGCACGGCTCTCCACCGGCTACCGGGTCGGCGCGGGGGAGCGGCCCGGGACGGCCGTGGTGGAGTGGCTCGGCCCGCCGGGCGCGGGCGCCGCCCAGGAGGAGGCGGCGGCCCTGGGCGCCTGCGTCCCCGCGCTCGAACGGCTCGGCTGGGAAGCGCTCCTCTACAAGGGGCCGCGCGGCCGCCGCTTCCTGGAGGTCGAGCCCATGTCCCCGTGACGCCTCGCCCGTCAGGCGATCGAGGCGGAGACGATCGCCGAGACCGCGATGTTGCAGGAGGCCGTCACCCAGACCGCCGGATGCGGCTCGGGGTCCACGAGCGTGGCACCGAGCTTGCCCGGCGTGACCAGGTCGACGACGAGGAAGGCCACGGCCATCATCACCAGGCCGAGGAGGCCGAACGCGGCCGTCGAGACGAGCCCCTTGCCGAAGTCGTCGTACGTCGTCCAGATCGAGGTGAAGACGATGCCGCCGATGCCGAGGAGCGCGGAGCTCAGCAGGGTCGCGGCGTTGCGGTTGCGGTCCTCCCAGATCTGGCGCCCGAGCTTGCCGGGGGTCAGCAGGTCCACGAGCACGATGCCGAGGATCAGCAGGACCACGCCGAGGGCGCCGTACGCGCCGGCCCGGCCGAGGCCGTTGACGATGTCGCTCATGAGGTGCCGGCTCCGGGAGGTCGCGATCACGGGGGATCGGTGGTCAAGGACCGGCAAAATGTAGCGCACGGGTGAACGAAGGCCGCCGCCCGCCCGGAGACCGGGCGGGCGGCGGACGGTGGCGACGCGTGCGGGTTCAGGCGCCCGGCGGGAGGTCCTTGGCCCGGGAGCGGACCATGAAGGCCGTGATGGCCTCGACCGCGCCGACGACGAGGAGCCAGATGCCGCCGAGGACCGTGAGCACCCTGGCCGACTCCAGCGGGGACACGATGAGCACGATGCCGGCGAGCGCGCTGACGACGCCGAGGAAGATCTGCCAGCCGCGCGCCGGCATCGCCGGGTCGGAGGCGGCCGCCACGGTCTGGGTGATGCCGCGGAAGAGCCAGCCGATCCCGATCCACAGCGCGAGCAGCAGGGTCGACTGCGTCGCGCCGCGGAAACAGAACAGACCGAGCAGGATCGACAGCGCGCCGCTGATGAAGGCCATGACCCGCAGTGCCGTGGTGGCGTGCGTGCCGAAGGCGGCGACCAGTTGCATCACACCGCTGAACAGCAGATACAGGCCGAAGAGCACGCCCACCACCCGCAGGGTGGCTTCCGGCCAGGCCAGCACCATGACGCCGAGGATCAGCGAGACGAGCCCGGCGATGAGCAGGGCCTGCCAGGCGAAGCCCGCGAGGAGTCCCACGGGCCCGGGTGGCACGTCCCCTCGGGTGGAGCGGCCGCCGTAGGGATCTTCATGAGTCTGTGTCATGGAAACGCACCGGTCCTTTCGTTGCGGGTGGGGGTGGGGTCACAGGGGTGTGGCGTACGAGCTCAGGAAGAGGGCCTCGGCCAGCGCCATGCGCTCGATCTCCGAGGGATCCACGCTCTCGTTCGGCGCGTGGATGAGACAGCCCGGCTCCTCGACGCCGATCAGGGCGATCTCCGCCTCCGGGAAGTGCGCGGCGAGCACGTTGCACAGCGGGATCGAACCGCCCTGCCCCGACTGGACCATGTCCTTGCCGTACGCCGCGCGGAGCGCCGCCCCCAGGGCCCGGTAGGCGGGGCCGTCGGTGCGGGCCCGGAAGGGCTGGCCGGCGCTCTCCGGCTCGACCTCCACCCGGGCGCCCCATGGGGCGGCCGAGGTCAGATGGTCGGTGAGGGCGCGCAGGGCGTCGTCGGCGTCGATCCCCGGCGGCACCCGCAGGCTGACCCTGGCCCGTACCCTCGCCTGGATCGCGGCCGAGGAACCCACCACCGGCGGGCAGTCGATGCCGAGGACGGTGACGGCGGGCCGGGCCCACAGCTCGTCGGCGACCGAGCCCGTGCCGACGAGGGACACCCCGTCGAGGACGCCCGCGTCGGCGCGGAACTGCTCGGGCGGATAGGCCACCCCCTCCCAGGCGCCGTCGCCGGACAGCCCCTTGACCGCGGTGTTGCCGTGCTCGTCGCGGAGGCCGTCGAGGATCCGTACGAGCGCGGCCAGCGCGTCGGGCGCCGGGCCGCCGAACATGCCGGAGTGCATCTCGCCCTTGAGGGTGGAGACGGTCACGACGACGTTGGTGAGCCCGCGCAGCGAGGTGGTGGCGGTGGGCAGACCCAGCGCGAAGTTGCCGGTGTCGCAGATCAACAGGGTGTCGGCGGCGAACAGTTCGGGCTGGAGCGGCACGAGCTGCTCCAGCCCGCCCGTGCCCTGCTCCTCCGAACCCTCCGCCACGAACTTGAGGTTCACCGGGAAGCCCCGGCCCTCCGCCCCGCCGAGCGCGCGCAGCGCCGTCAGGTGCATCGCGATGTTGCCCTTGCAGTCGGCGGCGCCGCGCCCGTACCAGCGCCCGTCGCGCTCGGTCAGCTCGAACGGAGGGGTCCGCCAGGCGTCGTCGTCGAGGGGCGGCTGCACGTCGTAATGGCAGTAGAGCAGCACCGTCGGCGCCCCTTCGGGCCCCGGCGCGTGCCCCACCACCGCGTCCGTGCCGTCCGGGGTCGTCACCCGGCGCATGTCCCGCAGCCCGGCCTCCGTGAAGGCCCGTACGAGGAAGTCGGCGGTCTTCGCGCACTCCTCGGGCGGGAACTGGCGCGGATCGGCGACGGAGCGCATCGCCACCAGCGCGGTCAGGTCCTCCTTCGCGCGGGGCATCAGCGCCCGGACCTTCTCCCGCAGGGCTGCGGTCTCGGCGGACTCGGCGGACATGCGTACCCACTTCCCTCGGGGACGTAAAGCCCATTCAGTCAAGCAACAGTGGGCAATCGCCGCAAAACATGACTCATATGGACTATTCCGAATGGGGTTCGAAGGGCGCCCGGAGGCCGGCCGGACGAGAGTGGACGGCGTACGCCTCCGCCTCCCGCACCTGGAGAACCCCATGGGCCACCCCAACCGACGCGACCTCGGACTGCTCGTGCTCAGGCTCGGGACCGGTGCCGTGCTCGCCGCGCACGGCACGCAGAAACTCCTCGGCTGGTTCGGGGGCGGCGGCATCGAGGGCACCGCCAAGGGGATGGAGGCCATGGGCTTCCACCCGCCCCGCGAGAGCGCGATCGCCGCCGGCCTCGGCGAGGCCGGCGGCGGGGTCCTCCTCGCCCTCGGCCTCGCCACCCCGGCCGCGGGCGCCGCCGCGGCCGGCGCCATGGCGGGAGCCGTCGCCGTCCACGCCCCCGCCGGCTTCTTCGCCCAGGGCGGCGGCTACGAGTACCCGGCCTTCCTCGGCTTCACGGCCGCCGCGATCGGCATCACCGGCGCCGGACGCTACTCCCTGGACCACGCCACCGGGCACGTCCTCGACCGCCCCTGGGTGGTGGTCACCGCCTTCCTCGGCACGGCGGTCGCCGCCGCGGCCGTCGTCGGCCGCCGCGCCCAGGCCCGGGCCGCCGCGCACCGCGACGCGCTCGCGGAGGAACAGTCCGCCTAGAGCCGGGGACCCGCACGCGTCCGCCGTGCGGGAGGGTTAGGCTCGCCGCAGAGGAAGGGACGGGCGCCGCACACATGAAGATCGATCTGACGGACACCGACTCCAGCAAGATCAACAAGGCGATCCTGCAAGGACGCAGGGCCGTGGGCACCCCCGCCGTCGGCGCCGTGCTCACCCTCGTCGTCGTCACCGACGAGGAGAACGCCTACGACTCCGTCAAGGCGGCGAACGAGGCCTCCCGGGAGCACCCCTCCCGCACCCTCGTCGTCATCAAGCGCCACGCCCGCACCCCCCGCGAGCGGTACGAGACCCGGCTCGACGCCGAGGTCCGGCTCGGCACCGACGCCGGCTCGGGCGAGACGGTCCTCCTCCGGCTCTACGGCGAACTCGGCGCCCGCGCCGACTCCGTGGTCCTGCCGCTGCTCCTGCCGGACGCGCCCGTCGTCGTCTGGTGGCCCGTCGACGCCCCCGAGGTGCCCTCCCAGGACCCGCTGGGCTCGCTCGCGCAGCGCCGCATCACCGACATGTACGCGGTCGAGGACCCCCTCGCCGCCCTGGAGCGGCGCGCCGCCTCGTACGCCCCCGGCGACACCGACCTCGCCTGGACCCGGCTCACCCCCTGGCGTTCGATGCTGGCCGCCGCCCTCGACCAGGCCCCGCTCACCGTCATCTCGGCCGCCGTCGAGAGCGAGGCGGAGAACCCCAGCGCCGAACTCCTCGCCCGCTGGTTCGAGGTCCGGCTCGGCGTCCCCGTCGACCGGGTCGTCACCGACGGACCCGTCGTCACGGCCGTCCGCATGGGCACCGCCGACGGCGAGATCCGCATCGACCGGCCCGAGGGCCCGGTCGCCCGCCTCGCCATCCCCGGCCAGCCCAGCCGGGTCCTCGCCCTCAAGGTCCGCACCACCGCCGAACTGATCGCCGAGGAGCTGCGCCGGCTGGACCCCGACGAGGTGTACGCGGCGGCGTTGCGCGGCCGCGGCTGACGCCGTGTGGGCGATCGTCCCGCCCAGCGGGTCCCCCCGACGAAGTCCGGGGGAGGAACGATCGCCCACCACGGGGGCTACCGGGTGAAGACCAGGACCAGGTCCGCCGACTGCCGGACGCGGGGGACGTCGGGGTCGGGCAGGGCGAGGAGGCGGGTTCTGGTCTCTTCGAGCAGGCGGGTGGAGTCGCCGTTCACCGCCCAGGCGCCGGTGAAGAGACCGCGGGTCAGGGAGTCGGCCATCGCGCGCGGGGACACGGCGAAGGACGTCGGACGTTCGGAGGCCGTGCCCTGGTAGACGAGGCCGTGGGCCGCGGCGATCGGAGCCAGCTGTTCGGGGCCGTCGCGGCGGCTGCCCTCCGGGTCGAGGCGGTCCTCCAGTTCCCCGACGAGGAGGCCGATGTCGTCCGTCGGGCGTGTCCCGCCCGCGGGAATGACCAGGTAGCGGCCGCCCGGCCGCAGGATCCGCGCGACCTCGGCCAGGACGGCCCGGTTGTCCGGTCCCGCGTGCAGCAGCCAGGTCGAGACCGCCTGGTCCACCGATCCGCTCCGCACCGGCAGCCGGGAGGCGTCGCCCACCGCGACCCGCGCGCCGAGCCGGGCCCGGGCGCGGGCGAGCATCCCGGGCGAGAGGTCGACGCCGTGCACGGTGTGCCCGCGCGCCGTCAGCTCGGCCGCCACGATGCCCGTTCCGACGCCGATGTCGAGCACCGGGAGCGCCGGGTCGAGCAGCGGCGCCAGCATGTCCGCGAAGCCGGCCGCCCGTTCCGTACCGCCGCGCGACTCGTCGTACCCCGGGGCGATCTCGTCGAACTCCGCCACCGACACCGTCGTCCCCCTCACGCCTGCGGGGTGAAGGTCACGGGCAGCGTCGCCATGCCGCGCAGGATGCCCTCGCGCCGGCTCAGGTCCGCGTCCGGGTCGGCGAGGCGGAGATCGGGGAAGCGCCGCAGCAGGGTGCCGATCGCGATCCTGGCCTCCGCGCGGGCCAGCGGAGCGCCCAGGCAGAAATGCACACCATGGCCGAAAGCGAGCTGTTGCGGAACCTCGCGGCGGGCCACGTCGAGGATGTCCGCGCGGTCGTAACGCGCGGGGTCGCGGTTGGCCGCGGCGAGTCCGATGATGATCATCTCGCCGGGCGGGACGGTGACGCCGCCGATCTCGTACTCGTCGACCGTGAAGCGCGCGACGCCCCGGCTCACCGGACCCTCGTAGCGCAGGAGCTCCTCGATCGCGCCGGGCAGCAGCGAGGGGTCGTCGCGCAGCGCGGCGAACTGCTCCGGGTGGCGCAGCAGGGCGTGGACGCCGTTCGCGATGAGGCTCGCCGTCGTCTCGTGGCCGGCGAGCGTGAGCAGGATGGCCATGGCCGTCAGCTCGCGGTCGCTGATCTTCTCCTCGGCCTGCGCGGCGCAGAGCGCGCTCAGCAGATCGTCCTTCGGGTCCGCCTTGCGCGCGGCGATCAACGGCTCGAAGAACTCGGTGAGTTCGACGCGCGCCTTGGCCCCCTTGGCGAGCCGCTCCGGGGTGTTGGGCGGCATGATGAGACCGACCGCGAGACGAGCGAAGTCCGGCTGCCCCTCGGCCGGGATGCCGATCAGTTCGCTGAGGACGGCCATCGGCAGCGGGAGCGCGAACTCGGAGACGAGGTCGGCGGATCCGCGCTTCGCGATCGCGTCGAGGAAGGCGTCGGTGTGCGCCTGGACGCGGGGCGCGAGGGCCTCCACCCGGCGGAAGGTGAAGGCCTTCGAGGCGAGGTTGCGCAGCCGGGTGTGGTTCTCGCCGTCGGCCACGAGCATGCTGGACATCAGGACGTTGGTGCGCTCCTGATGGGCCATCTCCTCCTCGAGGCCGTTGACCCCGACGGGGCTGCTGCTGAGGCGCGGGTCGGTGAGCGCGGCCACCGCCTCGTCATAGCCGGTGACCATCCAGACTTCAAGAGTGGGATTCAGTCGGACCCGCTGGACGACTCCGTGCTCACGGATGCGCTCGAAGAGCGGGTAGGGGTTGGGCTGTTGGGCAACGTTTACCGGGACATCGTGAACGATTGTCTGGTCTTGACCGGTCATCTTCCGTAACTCTCCGAAGCTTTGTGAAAGATCTGTGGCAGGTAGTCATACCAGTACGCCCAGTTGCGTGGTAGCGTCACCGGCGCTCGGATCGGATCATGTACGGGAAAGGGCCGGCGAACCGTCGGTGAAGAAACAGCGAGACGTTCCACCCACCGGTGAAACGGCGTCTCGTACGCTCGACTTCGGATAGTGGCCAAGGCCTCGACCAGGCCCGATGTGCAGGAGGAGACGTTTCGTGGAGCAAGCGGCAGCCGTGGACCCGATTCTGGATCTGGCCCGTCCGTCGATCCTGCGGAACCCCTACCCGGCCTACGCCCACCTGCGGGAGACCACCCCGGTCTTCTGGCACGAACTGCTCGGTTCCTGGGTCCTGACCCGCCATGCCGACTGCCTCGCGGTGCTCACGGACAGCAACCGTTTCGCCTCCGACTGGCGCCGTGCCGGCGAGGACATCCCCGCTCCCCTGCTGAGCGTCCAGACCCTCGACCCGCCGGAGCACACCGCCATCCGGCACCTGCTGCTCGACGGCTTCCGCGCCCAGGACCGCCAGGCCCTGCACGACGGCCTGGAGCACCGGATCGCGGACCTGCTCGCCGGACTGGCCGACCGGCCCTCCTTCGACTTCGTCGGAGAGCTCGCCGAACCGGTCGCCCTGCGCTTCGTCACCGCCTTCCTCGGCGTCCCCGCGCCCGAGCTCGACTGGTTCGTGCCCATGTCCCGCACCGTCGTCGACGGCATGGACGCCGGGCTGTGGCCCGAGAAGCACGAACCTGCCGTCGCCGCCCGGGCCCGGCTCGCGGAGTACGCCGGCGGGTGGCTCGCGGATCCGCCCGAGGAAGGGCTCATCGCGTACGTGGCGGAGCACGCGGCGGACAGCGGCGTGGCAGAAACGGTTCTGCGGAACAGTCTGCGTGCCGTCCTCCACGCGGGCTACGAATCCGCCTCACGCCTCCTCGGCAACGCCGCGGCCGCCCTCCTCACCACCCCCGGCGCGCTCGCCGCGTTCCGGGCGACCCCGTCCGCGGCCGTGGACGAACTCATCCGGTACGACGCACCCGTCCAGGCGGACGCCCGGGTCTGCGTCACCGACACCGAACTGGGTGGCGTCACCATCAAGGCGGGTGATCCGGTCACGCTCTTCCTGGGCGCGGCCAACCACGACCCGCTGCGGTTCGACCACCCCACAGAGCTGCGACTCGACCGCGCCCCGAACCCGCACCTCGGGTTCGGACGCGGAGCCCATGCCTGTCTGGGCGCGTCCATGGCGATCCGGCTCGCCGGATCGGTCCTCGGGGCCCTGGCCAGGGACTACCCGGACGCACGGGCGGTCGCGGAACCAGAACACCGGCGCAATCTGACCCTCCGCGGTCTCGACCGCTTCGAGGTCACCCTGCGCCCACGAGCGGGAGAGGAGGTCCGACCATGAAGTACTGGCACTGAAACCCACGAGCGTGACGCCCGTCCGGGAGGCGGGCAGCACGCCGGTGCGCGAATAGCGTGCACCCCGCCGGAGCCCGAGCCCGCTGTGCGGCTCGGGCTCCGGCCCTTTCCGGCAGACCCCGGCGCATCCGGCGCCACCGATCCGGAGCGGCCGGCGCGATGCCGTCGCCCCGGCCTCCCGCCCGTCACCGCCGTACGGACACTCCGCGGCACGCACGTCACGAGAACGCCACCGGGCCACCAGTCGTGACATCCTCGGACGAACCGCCCACGCAGACGTCCAGCCGTGGGCCTCCCTCGTCTCCTGCGCGGAGGAACCATGCTCATCAGCCATGCCGTACGTCACGACGCCCTGCACGTGACGCTCCACCGCGACCTGGACGTCACCAATCGCGCCGCGGCCGCCCTCCAGATCCAGGCCCTCGTCCAGGAGCACCGCCCCGTCCGGGTGGTCATCGCGGTCCCGGCCGCCGACCCCAGCCCCGCCACCCTCAGCGCCCTCGCCCGCGCCCACCGCATGTGCGTCGGCCTCGGCGTCCCCCTCACGCTCAGCGGCGCGAGCGACCGGACCCTCCGCCTCCTGGACGCCAACAGCACCTGAACTCCGGCCCGGCCTCCCGTCCCGGGGCGGTTGCTCCCCGCTTCCGCGGGGGATCCACAATGGCACCCCCGGCCGGTTCGGAGCGATGGAGGCGACACCTGTGCCGCAGGACAACGCGTATGCGTGGCCCCCGCGTTGGGCGCTGGAGGAGGAGCTGCGCGCACTGCGGGCCTCCGACCTGTGGCACCGGCCGGAGCTGGCGGACGGGGCCCGGCGCAGGTGGGAACTCCTGCTGCGCGACGCGGACGTGGACGAGGAGGGCTTCGCGTTCGAGTTCGATGCGATCAGGACCCTGTTCCGGGGGGCCGAGGAGACGGTGGCCCTCTTCCGGGCCAGGCGCGGGGAGCGTCCGCGCGGCGTCCCCGACGGCGTCCCCGACCGCGTCCGCGACAGGGCGCCGGTCGGAAGCGCTCCACCGCCCGGCCCGGTGAGGGAGGCCGGAGAGGGCTACGGGCCCGAGCCTGCGGCTGGGCCCGAGCCTGCGACCGCCCCTGGTCCCAGGAGCAGGCCTGGTCCCAGGCCCGGGCCTGAACTCATGCCCGGGACCAGGCTCGGGGGCAAGTTCAAGCGTCGTCTCCGGCGCTACTACGCGGCACGGGACCTGCCGCTCCCGTCGGGCGTCGTGTTCCCGCGGGAGGCCGAGCACGTCACCGGCCTCGTATCCGCGCCCGGCTCCGCGGCCGCACCCGCCCCGGTCGAGGAGGAACGGTTCCTCAATCTGGCGGTCGTCTGGCCGCTGTCCCGGCAGGCCGTCCCGAAGGACCGTGTCCTCGCCTCCGGGGGCCGGTACGAACTCCGGGTGGACATCGGCGCGCTGTCCTCGACGAGCCTTCTCGCCGAGCAGGCCCGGCCCTTCCCCGAGGAGCCGCTCGCGCACACGGACGACGAAGGCCGCGGGGACTGGCTGGAGGTGACCGTCATCGGCGAGGACTTCGCCTTGCCGGAGGCCGTCGCGCACCCGCTCTTCCTGCCCCGGAAGGGCCGGAGCTGGGTCTGCCCCTGCGCGCCCGGCGCGCGGCACGTGTGCGAGGAGGGGCACCGGGGACGGTATCTGCACGTCCCGTTCGTCGCGCCGGAGGCGCCGGGCCCGGCGCGGATGCGGGTGCTCGTCTCGTACCGGGGCAACCAGCTCCAGTCGGTGTCCCTGACCACGTGGGTCGCCGCCCGGGAGAGCGCGGGCGGCGCGACGGCGGCCGTCGTCGACTACACCCTGACGCCGGGGTTCGCCGGGCTGGCCGAGCTGCCCGCACGGACGGCGGGCGTACGGGTGGGGCGCGGCGCCGACGGCACGATGACGATCGACGTCATCTCCCGGCACGGCCCCGTGGCCACCTTCTGGCTCGGCGATCACCAGGTGCGTGACGTCCTGGAGAAGGCGCGCGCGGCGCTGCTCGACTGCCACGCCTTACGGACGGGGGAGGGGGAGGACCGCCGACTGGAGAACGCGCTCGGCCCGGACAACGGCAAGTCGCCCGAGGACCTGTTCCGCGACATGACGAAGCTGGCACGGCTCGGCTGGTCCTTCTTCCAGATGATCGCGCGCGGCCGGAACGAGCGGGCGGCGCTGATGCGCGTCCTGCGGGAGCCCGCCCAGATCCAGATCTGCCGCGAGGAGCACCAGTACCTCGTCTTCCCCTGGAGCCTGCTGTACGACATCCCCGTCGAGAGCCAGGCGGAGCTCGTGCCGTGCGCGCCCGGCTGGGACCAGGTGGCGCGGGACGCCTCGGCCCGCGCCTGCCCGCAGCCGGGCACCCACGGCCTCAACACGCTCTGCCCGTACGGATTCTGGGGCTACCGCCACTTCATCGAGCACCCTCCGTCCGTCCCGCGCGGCCGGCGCCTGCGGCTCGCGGCGGGCCGCACGGGCGCCGCACCCGTGCTCACCGTGGCCCGCAGCAACCGCCTCGACGAGCACCTGGCGGACCGTCACCTCGCCACGCTGCGCACGAGGTTCCGGCGCATGGACGTGTACGACCGGAGCGCGGAGCTGCGCCGGGCCCTCGTCGCCGATCCGGGGGACTGCCTGTACTTCTACGGGCACGGGCGCCGGCCCCGTACCGCCGCGAGCGAGTACTCCAGCGCCACCGTCCTGGAGATCGGCCTCGCGGACCGGATCCTCCCGCAGGACCTCAAGGCCTGGGCGGTGGACGAGGGATGGGACCGGTGGGACGAGCTCGCCCCGCTCGTCTTCCTCAACGGCTGTCACACCGCGGACCGCGACCCCGCCTCGTGGCTGGGTTTCGTCGACACCTTCATCGAGCTCAGCGCCTCCGGCGTCATCGGCACCGAGATCACCGTGGACCAGGCGCTCGCCGGCGAGTTCGCCGAACTCTTCTGGGAGGCCCTGCTCGCGGGCCAGGAGGTCGGACCCGCCCTGCACCGGGTCCGGATGGAGCTGCTGCGCAAGGGCAACGTCCTGGGGCTCGCCTACACGGCGTACTGCTCCGCCGCGCTCCGCCTCCGCGCCACCGGCCGGTGAGCGGCCGGGCTTCCGCGCCGTTCAGTCCTCGCCCATCCACGTGGAGGTCGTGGAGGTGGAGGGCGAGCCCGGGCCGGCCTCCCGTGCGGCCGCCTGCGCGGGCACCCCGGCCCGGAGCCGGGCCTTCGCCCTGGCCTCGGACCGGTCGATCAGCAGACCGGCCGTGAAGTAGCCGAAGAATCCGGCGAACAGGCCGATGCCGTAGGCGGCGAAGAGATCCGGCTCGGCGAACCGGTCGTTGACGACCACGCCGCCGCCCAACGCCGCGACGACGGTGACGAGATCGGCGATCCGAGACCCGCCGGCCGCGCGCCGCAGCGTCCGGTAGGCGATCCACCCGATCACCGCGCCGAACGCTCCGGCTCCCCAGAGGCCGAGCGTCGAAACCTGCACCTGCGCTCCTCACTCCACCGTACGTCCGTGGCTCAAGGTACCGGTGTGACAAGCCTTTCGGCGCGGGCCGGGGGCGATTCGTGCCCGGCCGGGAGGCGTTCGCCGAGGAACGCCTCCGCATCGCCGGGGAGTTGCACGACATCGTCTCGCACAGTCTCGGCGTGATCGTCGTCAAGGCGGCGGTCGCCCGCCACGTGGCCGAGGAACGCCCCGAGGAGGTGCGCGAGGCCGTCCGGACGATCGAGCACGTGGGCCCGGAGGCGCTCACCGAGATGCGGCGCGCCCTGGGAGTCCTGCGCGCGACATCGCCGTACCGCGCACGCGAAGCCCCGGTCCGGCGCGGACCGCGCCTCCTCCCGGCCTCGACGACCTGCCGTCCCTCGTCCGGCGCGCCGAGCAGGCGGGGGTCCGCACCCGGCTCCGCGTCCGGTCGGCCGGCACCCGGCTCCGCGTCCGGTCGGCCGGCGCGTTCCCCGCGGGAACGGCGCTGACCGTCTACCGGATCGTGCAGGAGGCGCTGACCCATGTGATCAAGCACGTCGGCGAGGGGACGTACTGCGAGGTGACGGTCACGGCGGATCCGCGCGGAGGCGTGCGGATCGAGGTGGCGGACGACGGGGCCGGGAACGCGGCCGTGTCCGGCCGGGCGGATCTCAAGGGCGGCCACGGCCTCGTGGGGATGCGGGAGCCCGTGATGATGTACGCGGGGACGCTGGAGGCCGGGCCGAGGGCCGGCGGCGGTTTCGCCGTGTCGGCCCGTCTCCCGTACGGCCCCGCCCACGAGACGGCCCCGAGCCGGCAGGAGGCGACCGAGTGACCGAACCGATCCGGGTGCTCGTCGCCGATGACCAGTCCCCGCTCCGGGGCGGCTTCCGGATGCTCGTCGACACCGCCCCCGGGCTGACCGCGGTCGGCGAGGACGGCACCGGCGCCGAAGCCGTCGAGAGCGCGCGGCGACTGCGCCCGGACGTGGTCCTGAGGGACGTCGGGAGGCCCGGCATGGACGGCATCGAGGCGACCCGGCAGATCGCCGGATCTCCCGAGACGGCCGGGACGCGCGTCCTCGTCCTCACCGCCTTCGACCTCGACGAGTACGTGTACGGCGCGCTGCGGGCCGGGGCGGCCGGCTTCCTCCTCAAGGACACCTCCCCCGAGGTCCTCCTCACGGGGATCCGCACGGTCGCCGCCGGAGAGTCCCTCCTCGCGCCCTCGGTGACCCGCCGCCTGATCGCCGAGTTCGCCCGCCTTCCCCCACGCCCACCAGGCGCCGGGCTCCCTGCCGGCGGAGCTCACGGAGCGGGAGCGGGAGGTCCTGCCGCTCGTGGCACGCGGCCTCTCCCACGCGGAGATCGCCGCGTACCTGCGCCTCAGCCGCGGCACCGTCAAGACGTACATCGGCCGGCTCCTGCACAAGCTGCGGGCGCGCGATCGCGCCCAACTGGTGGTCAGTGCCTACGAGTCGGGGCTCGTCAGCGCCGGCCGGGGCGGTGGCGGTGGCTGAGCGCCGACACCGCCAGGGCGGTCAGGACGAGGACGCCCGCCGTCTCGACCACGATGCTGGGGCGGACCCACGCGGCGTCCGCCGACTCCTCGAAGCCGAACAGGCCCGTGGTGAGGCTCAGGAACAGCGCGCCGAGCGTGCCCGCCGTGAACAGCGCGGTGGCGGTGGCGACCAGCCCGAGCCAGCGGTACGGGGTGAGGAGCAGGGCCACGGCGAGGAGGCAGCCGAGGACGCCGTTCAGCAGGAACAGGCCGCCGATGGTGGCCAGGTCGCGGTAGCCGTCCGCCCACAGGGAGAGGTGGAGGGCACCCATCGTCGCCGTCAGGCCCGCGGCGGCCAGCCGCAGCACGAGCACGGCGACGCGGCGGGTCCGGTCAGTAGCCATTGCCGGGAGAGGTCGGAGGAGCGGGAGTGGCCGGAGTGGTGCCGGTCTTGTTGACCGGGGAACCGGCCACCGTGATCTCGGTCTTCATCCCCAGGTCCTTGTGTCCGTCGACCGGGCAGTAGATCTCGTACTTCCCGTCCTTCAAGGTCACCGTGAGGGTGGTGGACTGCCCCGGCGAAGTGGTGCTGGAGCGGCTCTCGACGCCGGGACCCTCGACCTCCAGGGCGTGCTCGTGGTGCCCGGTGTTCGTCGCGACGAAGGCGTACGTGCCGGGTGCGAAGCTCTGCCGGGACAGGGTGATCTTGAAGTCGGCCAGGTCCGCGGTCACCCGGGTCGCGCCCGCGGGCGCCGTGCTCTGCTGCGCCGGGGGCGGTGTGGTCGTGCCGCTGCTCGAACCGCCACCGCCACCGCCTCCGCAGGCGGCGAGGAGGCCGGCCAGCGAGGCGGCCGACAGGGCGAGCAGCGCGCGGGTGCGCGGTCCGCGGATACGTGGTGTCGTCATCGTTCGGTCCTCCGGTGGTGCCCCCACAGGGGATACGGCGCCGGGCCGCGCCCGGATTGCGGGTCCGGCGGACAACCGGCGGACAATGAGATCGGACGATCCCTTCGGGGACTTCGGACGTACCACGGGTGTGGGACGCATGGGCCTTCCGCTGGAGCGGGCTTCCGACGAGGCACTGCTCTCCGGTCTCGCCACGGGCGATCCGGAGATCGCGGTGGCGTTCGTGCGCCGCTTCCAGCGCTCGGTCTACGGAGTGGCGGTCGCCGTGGTCGGCGATCCGGCGCTCGCGGAGGACGTGGCCCAGCAGGCCTTCGAGCGGGCCTGGCGGCACGCCCAGGTGTACGACGGCAGGCGCGGCTCCGTACGGACCTGGCTGACGGCCATCGCGCACAACCTGGCGATCGACGCGGTGCGGGCCCGGCGCGCGACCCCGGTGGCCCCGGAGGACCTGGAGACGCTGGTCGGGATCGTCTCGGAGACGCCGGAACGGCACGCGCTCGCCGACGACGCGGCCGAGCGGGTCCGGCGGGCGCTGGCGGCACTGCCCCGGGAGCAGGCGCGGGCGTTGGTGATGGCCGGGATCTACGGGATGACGGCCCGGGAGGTCGCCGCCTTCGAGAGCGTGCCGCTGGGCACGGCGAAGACCAGGATCCGGACGGGGACGATCAAGGTGCGGGCGCTCCTGGAGAGCGAGGAGACGCGGTGAGCGGCATGGACTGCGAGCGGCTGCGCGAGGAGGGCGCCGAACTGGCGCTCGGGATCCTTCCCGCGCGCGAGCGGGCCGAGGCGGTGGCCCACCTGGACCGCTGCCCGGACTGCCGGGCCTATGTGGAGCGGCTCACGGCGGTCGGGGACGGGCTGCTCGGGCTGCTGCCGGGGGCGGAACCGCCGGTGGGCTTCGAGAGCCGGGTGGTACGGGCGATGCCCCCCGCGCCCGTCCCTGCCCCCGCGCCCGTCCCCGCTCCGGTGGCCCGGCGCCGGACGCGGGGGCGCCGCTTCCGGATCGCCCTGGCGGGGGTGGCCACGGCGCTGGCCTTCGGGTTCGGCGGCTGGGCCGTCGGCACCGCGGTGGAGGGCGCGCCCCAGGTGGCGGCCCCGTCGCCGCACGTCCTGGAGGCGGCGCTGCTCACCCCGCACGGGGCCGGGAGCGGCCGGGAGGTGGGCCGGATCTACGCGCATCCGACGGACGCCACCGGCGGGAACGGCTGGGTGTACATGTCCGTCGACCTCGGTGGCGGACGGGCGGCCGACGGACCGGTGCGGTGCCTCCTGGTCCGGGCCGACGGCTCCGCCGTACCCCTCGGCTCCTTCCCCCTCAGAGCCGGTTACGGCTACTGGGGCGCCCCGGCCCCCGTGGACCCCGCCACCCTGACCGGCGCCCGTCTGCTGGCCGCGGACGGCACGCTCCTGGCGACGGCCCGCTTCGCGACTTGACCTCGCGCGCGCTCCAAGGCCTAGCGTCGCGGCCATGCGTGCTCCCACGCTGCCGAAGACCACGGCCGACGCGCGAGCGGGCCGTTCGCGGAACGGTGTGATCCGATGAAGGTGCTGGTGACCGGCGGGACGAGCGGACTGGGGCTCGCCATGGCCTCCGCCCTGGCCGGGGCGGGAGCGACGGTCGCGCTGACCGGCCGGTCCGAGCGGCGGGCGAGCGCGGTCGCCGAGGGGCTGCCGGGGGCCGTCGGGATCGGACTGGACGTACGGGACGAGTCGTCCGTGGCCGAGGCGGTCGACCAGGCCTGGTCGCGGCTCGGCGGCATCGACATGCTCGTGAACAACGCCGGGATCGGCATGCGCACGGTCGACCCGCTCTTCATGACGCGCCCGCAGGGCTTCTGGGAGGTGCGGCCGACGGCTTCCGCGCCGTGATCGAGACCAACCTGACCGGCTACTTCCTGGTCGCGCGCGAGATCACGCCACGGATGCTCGCCGCCGGCGGCGGCCGCATCGTCAACATCTCGGTGAGCGATTCGACCATGCGCCGCGCCGGATTCGTCCCGTACGGGCCCTCGCGCGCCGGCAGCGAGTCGCTGTCCCGGATCATGGCCGCCGACCTGCGCGACACGGACGTCACCGTCAACCTGCTGCTCCCCGGGGGCGCGACCGTCACCGGGATGCTGCCCCTCGACGCCGTACCCGGGGGACGCGGCTTCCTGGACCCCTCGGTCATGGGCCCGCCCATCGTCTGACTGGCCTCCGACGAAGCGGCCGGCGTGCACGACGAGCGCATCGTCGCCGTCGAATTCGAGCACTGGCTCCGCGAGCGGAAGGGCACGCGGTGAGGATGGTCACTGCGAGCCCGCGAGGGGCGTTGCGTACCCTGTTCCTGTCCAGGACCTGACATCCGGGCGGCCGATGTGCCGCCCTCGTTCCTGTTCCCTTCGCAGGTACGTCGTCGCGCCGACGGCCTTCTTCCGCGAATTCCGGTACGGCGCGGGACGGGGACCAGGCGATGCGGGAGCTCGGGGACGGGACGGAGGACCGGGGCGGGAGGTTCCGGCTGGTGGGCCGGCGGCGACAGCTCGGGCAGCTGCTGGCCGCGGTGCGCCGGCCGCCGGCGGCCGTCCTGGTCGAGGGCGAGGCGGGCGTCGGCAAGTCCCGACTGATCCGCGAGGCGACGATCGAGCTCGGCGCCGAGCGGCACCAGGTGCTGACCGGCTTCTGCCACCCGCTGCGCGAGCCCTTCCCGTACGGGCCTGTGGTCGACGCGCTGCGCAAGGCCGACCTGACGGACACCCCCGCCTTCCCGCCGACCGCCGGCGCCCTGACACCGCTGCTGCCCGACCTGGCCGACCGGCTCCCGCCCCCGCCGGCACAGCCGGCCGACCTCCCCGGCCGGCGTTTCCTGCTGCTCCAGGCCGTACGGTCGTTCCTGACCGCGCTCGGCTCGACGACGCTGGTCGTCGAGGACCTGCACTGGGCGGACGAGGCCACCCGCGACCTGCTCCTGCTGCTCGCCCGCGACCTGCCGCCCCGGCTGGGCCTCGTGCTCACCTACCGGGCCGAGGACCTGCCGCCGGGAGGCACCGTGCTCGGCGCCGCCTACCGCCACCCGCCCGGCACCGGAGGCGGGGTGATCCGGCTCGGCCCGCTGGCGGAGTCCGAGGTCCAGGAGCTGGCGTCCGCCGCCCTGGGCCCGCACGCCACCCCCGCCCTCGGCACCGCCCTGTACCGGCGCAGCGAGGGCCTGCCGCTGGTCGCCGAGGAGGACCTGATCACCCTCGCCGAGTACAGCGGAAGCCGGGGATACGGCGAGGCGGTGGAACGGCTCCAGGACGCGGACGCCCCACGCGGCCTGCGCGAGGCGGTCATCGAGCGGCTCGGCACGCTGTCGCCGCAGGCCGGCGCGCTGGCGGCAGCCGCGGCCGTGCTCGCGACCCCGGCACTCGAGGAGACGCTGACCGCCCTGGCCGGGCTGGACGAGGAACAGGGCGCCGGGGCACTCATCGAGCTGCTCGGGGCCTCCGTCCTGCGCGAGGCCGACCAGGGCGCGTACGCGTTCCGCCACGCGCTCGGCCAGCAGGTCGTCTACCGGAACATTCCCGGCCCCGCCCGGCGGCGCCTGCACCTGCGCGCGGTCGAGGCGCTGCGGAGCCGTACCCCGGCCCCGTCCGTGCAGATCGCCCACCACACCCTCGCGGCGGGAGACCGGGCCGGCTGGCTCCGGTGCGCGCAGGAGGCCGTCGACGAGGCGATCGCCGTCCGCGACGGCGGTACGGCGGCCACGCTGCTGCGCCGGCTGCTCGACACCCCGGAGCTGGAGGGCGAGGGACGCTCCCGGGCGGCCCTGACCCTGGCCGGGATCGCCGCCTCCAGCGTCGATTTCCGCACCGACGCCCGGCTGCTGCGCCGGCTCGTCGACGACCCCCGGCTGCCCGAGGCGGTCCGCGGCGAGATCCGGCTCGGCCTGGGTCTCGGCATGCTCAACGAGAACGCCGACCCCGCCGGGTTCGACGAGGTGGAACGGGCGGTCGGCGAACTGGAGCCCCACCACCCCGAGCGCGCCGTGCGGGCGATGGTCGCGCTGGCCCTCAAGGAGGCGGAGGGACCCGCCTACACCCGCGCCTGGCTGGAGCGCGCCGAGGACGTGGTCCGCGACAGCGCGAACGAGGTGCTGAAGGCGGCGGTCCACGCCAGCCGCCTGACCCTGATGACCTGTCAGGGAGACCCCGGCGTATGGGAGTCGACCGATCGGCTGCCCCGCAGCACGCAGGACCGGGAGCTGCTCCGCCAGACGGGGCGCGCCCTGCAGAACGTCGCCGACACCGCCGTCTACCTGGGGCACGACCGGCGCGCCGCCGCGCTGGCGGCCGAGGCCGGACAGGTCGCGGGCCGGGTCGGCAGCCCGATCGTGGAATTCCTGTCCCGGGGCACGCTGCTGCGGATCGACGCCTTCGCCGGACACTGGGAGGGGCTGGAGGAGCGACTGGAGGCGCTGGTCGACGCCTACCCGACCTCGGTCTTCGTACAGGCCGAGCGGGCCCTGCTGACCGGGACCCTCGCCACGTCCAGGGGGCGGTACGCCAGAGCGGCGGAGCTGTTCACCGAGGCCGTCAAGGCCGGGGCCGGCCTGCTGGTGGTGGGCCATGAGCTGCGGGCGGCCGCCGGTCTGAGCGCCGTCCACCTGGCCAGGGGCGAGGCCCTGCGGGCCCGGCAGGTCGCCGAGAGGGCCGTCGCCACCGCCCGGCGCACCGGCGCCTGGCCCCGGGCCGCCGGACTGCTGTCGGCCGCGGTCGAGGCGGTCCTGGCCTGCGGCGACCGTGAGGAAGCCGAGCGGCTGGCCGCCGAGGCCGGGCACGGCATCCTCGGACGCGACGCCCCGGCGACCGCCGCCGACCTGGAGATCGCCCACGGCCTGCTGCGCCAGGAGACCGAACCTGCCGCCGCCGCACGGCACTTCGCCGAAGCGGCCGACAGATGGGAGGAGATCGGCCGACCGTACGAGAGAGCCCGCGCGCGCGAACGGCAGGGCGACGTCCTGCTGAGCTCCGACCCCGGCGCGGCGGCCGGGCCGCTCACCGAGGCGATGGCCCTCTTCACCGAGCTGGGCGCCACCGCGGACGCGGGGCGCTGCGGGCGGGGCCTGCGGGACTTCGGCGTCCCCCGCCGTGGGCCGGGCAGGCGGGGCTACGGCGGCAGTCTGTCGCCGCGCGAGCACGAGGTCGCCGGGCTGCTCGCGGCCGGCGCCACCAACCAGCGCATCGCGGAGGCGCTCTTCCTGTCCCCGCGGACGGTGGAGAACCACGTCGCCAAGGTGCTGCGGAAGCTCGGAGTGGACCGGAAGCGGGTCGCGGCCGTCTACCCGGGGAGCGCGGACGCCGGGTGAACCGGTCCTGAACGGCCCCGGCCGCCGCCCGGGACGGGGACGGCGGCCAGGTGGTCGTGGCTGTGGCGGCGCGGGCCGGGTGCGAACCGGCGCGCGCCGCCACGGAGGGCCCGGGGCCGGCCGGCTCCCTCCGGCGGCCGGCCCCGGGAGTTCGATCAGGCCGGCAGGCCGACGGCGCGTTCGCGGTTGCGGCGCTGCTGGATCACCACGGCGGCGACCAGGAGGGTGCCCTGGGCGACGTTCTGCCAGAAGCTGTTGATGCCCTGGACGGTGAGGCCGTTCTGGAGGGCGCCGAGCAGGGCGACGGCGAGCAGGGTGCCGCCGATGGTGCCCTTGCCGCCCTTGAGGGCGCAGCCGCCGAGCGCGGCGGCGGTGATGGACTGGAGTTCCAGGCCCTCGCTGCCGGAGACGGGCTGACCGCTTCCGGTGCGGGCGGTGAGCAGGACGCCGGCGAGGGCGGCGACCGCGCCGCTGAGCGCGTAGGCGGAGATCAGGTACTTGTTGAGGTTGATGCCGGCCAGGCGGGCGGCGGTGTCGTTGCCGCCGATGGCGTAGACGTTGCGGCCGATGTCGGTGTAGGTGAGCAGCACGTGGACGGCGGCGGCGACCAGGATCAGGATCCAGATCATGGTGGGCAGGCCGGCGATCTTGCCGCGGCTGAGGAAGACGAAGACCGGGTCGCCGAGCACGTACCCCTGGGCGCGGCCGTCGGAGACGAGCTGGGCGACGCCCTTGTAGGCGGCGAGGCCGGCCAGGGTGGCGATGGTGGGGTTGACCCGGCCGTAGATGATGACGACGCCGTTGAACAGGCCGACGACCGCACCGATGGCGAGGGCGGCCCCGATGCCCGCCGGGGCGCTGGAGCCGGTCGCGGTGAACACCATGGCGCTGACCACGGAGGCCAGACCTGCCTGGGAGCCGACGGAGATGTCGAGGCCGCCGCAGATGATGACGACGGTCTGGACGACGGCGAGGAGACCGGCGATGGTGGCCGACTCGGCGATCACCTGGATGTTGTCCCAGCCGAGGAAGTTCGGGTTGAGCGAGCCGAACAGGACGACGACGACGGCGAGGGCGCCGATCAGGCTGAGGTTCTGGCCGCCGACGGAGCCGAGCAGCGCCCGGACGCCGGCGGGCCGCTGCGGTGCGGTGGTGGGGGCGGTGCTGGTGGTCATGGCTTCTGTGCTCCGGTGCTGGCGTGGCGGTCGGTTCGGGAGTCGGTGGCGGTCAGGTCGTCGGCCATCGCGAGGGCGAGGATCGCCTCCTCGGAGGCTTCGGCGCGGCTGAGCTCTCCGGTGATCCGGCCGTTCTGCATGACGACGACGCGGTCGGCGAGGCCGAGGACCTCGGGGAGTTCGGAGGAGATCACGAGGACCGCGACGCCGTCCCGGGCGAGGTCGGCGATGATCTGGTAGATCTCGGCCTTGGCGCCGATGTCGACGCCGCGCGTGGGCTCGTCCAGGATGAGCAGGTCGGGCCTGCGGGCCAGCCAGCGGGCGAGCACCACCTTCTGCTGGTTGCCGCCGGACAGGGTGCGGACCTCGGTCTCGATCGAGGGGGCGCGCACCCTCAGCCGGTCGGCATAGCGCTGGGCGAGGTCCTTCTCCTCGCGGAGCCTGACGAAGCGCCGGCGGCGCAGTCGTTCGAGACTGACCAGCGAGGTGTTGTCCCGGATGGTGCGGTGCAGGAACAGCGCCTGGGCCTTGCGCTCCTCGGGCGCGAGGCCGATGCCGGCCCGGATCGCCCGGCGCGGGCTGCCGAGGCGCAGTTCCCGGCCGGAGAGCGCCACCGTGCCGGAGCGGATCGGTGTGTCTCCCGCCAGGGCGAGGGCGAGCTCGGAGCGGCCGGCGCCGATCAGGCCCGCCAGGGCGACGACCTCGCCGGCGTGGACGGTGAGCGACACGTCGTGGACGTCGTCGGTGTCGAGGCCGTCCACCTGGAGTACCACCCGCTCGGTGGCGACGTTCTGACGGACGAACAGGCCGGCCAGGTCGCGGCCGACCATCAGCCGGACCAGCTCGTTCTCGTCCGTCTCGGCGGCGTCCGCCACACCGGCGAGCGTGCCGTCGCGCAGGACCGCGATCCGGTCGGCGAGCCGGAAGATCTCCTTCATCCGGTGGGAGACGTACACGACCGCGATGCCCTCCGAGCGCAACCGCTCGATCAGGGCGAAGAGCGCTTCGACCTCGTGCTCGGAGAGCGAGGAGGTGGGCTCGTCGAAGGCGATCACACGGGGCGGGGTGTCGCCGGTGAGCGCCCGCAGGATCTCGACCAACTGGCGCTGTGCGGCGGTGAGTTCCGATCCGAGGAGGTCGGGGTCGAGGACCTTGGTGAAGCCGAGGCGGTCCAGGTCGGCGATGATCCGGCGGCGCAGCTCGGCGCGGTCCAGACGGCGGCCCGCGCGGTGCGGCAGGGCACCCGCGTAGACGTTCTCGGCGACCGACACGTGCGGGATGATCTCCGGCTCCTGCGGGATGATCCGGATCCCGGCACGACGGGCGTCGATCGGCGAGTTCAGATCGAGCACGTCGCCGTCGAGCAGGACCCTGCCCTCGCTGGGCCGGTGATCACCCGTCAGGATGCGCAGCAGGGTGGACTTCCCGGCTCCGTTCTCGCCCATCAGGGCGGTGACCTGCCCGGGCGGGAAGTTCAGGTCGATGCCCCGCAGCGCCTGGACGGTTCCGAAGCGTTTGCCGACGTTCTCGGCGGTCAGGCCGGGCGGGTGGGCCGGCGCGGCGGGCGAGCGGCTGGATGTGGTCATCATGGCCTCAACTGGCGGTGCGGTACGGGCGGGACGGGAGGGCCGGGCGGGGGAGCCGGCGCGGCCCCGGGTGGGACGGGGCGGTGCGGCTCGGTCGGTACGGGGTGCCGGTGCGGCCTGGGCGGTACGAGGTGCCGGCGTGGTGGAGAGCCGGTGCGGCAGGCGGGGGTTGATGGGGCCGCACCGGCTCTCGACTGTGGGTCAGCCGCAGTTGACGCCCGCGGCCTGCCAGGTGGCGGCGTCGACCATCTTGGTCGGGGCGAAGGCCTCGGCCGGGAACTTCTTGCCGTTCTTGAGGTGGTCGTACATGGTCTGGACGGCGAGCGCGCCGACGTCCTTGCCGTTGATGAACAGGGCGGCCTTCATCCCGGAGGGCTTGCCGGACTTCCAGGACTTGCAGGCCAGGTAGGCGCCGAGGCCGACACCGTCGATGTCCTGCGGGGCGATGCCGGCGTTCTGCAGGGCGGTGACGCCGCCCTGGACGTTCTCGTCGTTGCAGCCCCAGACCACCCAGTGCTTGACGCCGGGGTTGGCGGTGACGGTCGCCGCGACCTTGTCCTGGGCGCCGGTGGGGGTGTTGTCGGTGGCGACGTCGAGGGTCGTCACGCCCGGGACTGCCGAGTCGAAGGCGGCCTTGGCGGCCTTGACGCGGTCGCCGCAGACGGTGACGTCCTGCTTCCACGCGGAGATGATCCGGGTGTCGGCCGCCTTCCAGCCGGCCTTCTTGTACTCCTCGGCGGCCCGCTTGCCGACCTCGGCGCCCATCTGGTCGCCGCTGAAGCCGATGCGCGGCACCAGGTCGCCCTTGGCGCAGGAGGCGGGGGCCGGGCCGGTGGCGCAGACCTGGTCGTCGGAGGTGAGCAGCGCGACCTTGGCGTCCTTGGCCGTCTGCACGATCTGCGGGCCGACCGCCGGGTCCGGCACCACGACGATCAGACCGTTGCTCTTCTGCGCGATCGCCGACTGCACCTCGCCGACCGTCTTGTTGGCGTCGTTGCCGAGGTTGACCACCTTGAGGTCGATGCCGAGCTCGTCGGCCTTGGCCTTCGCCCCGGCGGCCTCGCCGACGAAGTACTCCTGGTCGCCCTGCTTCTGCAGGTAGGTCAGCGAGATCTTCCCGCTGACGGGTGCGGCCGAGCCGTCCGAACCGCCGGCGGTCTGGCCCGAGGAACAGGCGGTCAGGCCGAGGACGGCGGACAGTCCCAGCACGGCGGCGGGGAGCAGGCGGGCGCGGGTGGCGGACATGAAGCGGCTCCAGAGGGGACGAGTGAGACAACTGATCTCAACACAATCGATCACATGTCATCACTTTCAAACGCGATGCGTCACAGCAAAACCGCCGGTTCACCCCGCCGTCAAGAGCTCAAAACATTCGACTCCCGCCCGATATCGCTTCGTTATCGATACCTATGGAATGGAGTACTCAGGAATTCAGAATTCATTTATTAGGTATCCGGAGTCGATGACATACGGATGGTTTCACGGCCGTCCGGTGACCGAAAGTGGACCTCCTGATGCCGAAGGGGAGGGGTGGACACGTGGCACGACCACTCGCCCCGGGCGGGACCGCCGGAGTCGGCGGATACCCACTCGTCGGCCGCGGCCGCGAACTGGGCCGCCTGCTCGACACGATCCGCACGTCGCCGGCGGTGGCGCTGGTCGAAGGAGAGGCGGGCGCCGGCAAGTCACGACTGGTCGCCGAGGCGGCCGCCGTGCTGCGCGCCGAGGGCACCCCGGTGCTCACCGGGCTCTGCCACCCGCTGCGCGAACCCTCCCCGTACGGGCCGCTGGCCGATGCCCTGGACAAGGCCGGGCCCTGGCTCGGCGACACCGCGCTCCCTCCGGCGGCCGCCCCGCTGCTCCGCCTGCTGCCCGCGCTCGCCGACCGGCTGCCGCGGGGGAGCGGCGGTGCCGGCCGGCACCGGACCGGGCCGCCCGACCTGCTCGCGGCGGTCCGCGCCCTGCTCCGGGTGCTCGGCCCGGCCGTGCTGGTCGTCGAGGACCTCCAATGGGCCGACGACGCCTCGCGCGACCTGCTCCTGCTCCTCGCCCGCGACCTCCCGGAGCAGTTGAGCCTGGTCCTCACCCACCGCATCGAGGACCTCCCGCCCGGTCGGCTCCCGCTCGGCTCCGCCTACCGCCGTCCGCCCGGCGCCGCCGGTACGACCCTCCGCCTCCGGCCCCTGGCCGTCGCCGACGTGAGGGAACTGGCGACGGCGGCACTCGGCGGGCCGGTCACCGGGGCGCTGGTCGCGGCCCTGTACGAGCGGAGCCGGGGCCTGCCGCTGGTGCTGGAGGAAGACCTCGCCATGCTCGCCGAGACCGCGCCCGCCGAGACCGCGCCCGCCGGGCTCGTACCCCGCGGGCCGGGTGCGGCGGGCGACGTGCCGCGGTTGCGCGGCGCGGCCGTACCCCGTGGTCTGCGCGAGGCGGTCTCCGAACGGATCGCCGCGCTCTCCCCGCCGGGCGCCGCGATCGCCGAGGCGGCGGCGGTGCTCGCCGGTCCCGCCGACGAGCCGGCGCTCGTCGAGGTCGCCGGACTCGATCCGGACTCCGGCGGCCGGGGGCTGATCGAGGTCCTGCGCGGCGCCCTGCTCCGCGAGGCCGGTGGCCAGTGCTACGACTTCCGTCACCCGCTCGCCGCGCGGACCGTGTACGAACTGGTGCCGCTGCCGCGCCGACTCCGCCTGCACCGGCGCGCCGTGGCGGTGCTGGAGCGCTCGGACCCCGTTCCCCGGGTGCGGCTCGCCCACCACCGGCTGGCCCTCGGAGACCGGGCCGCCTGGCTGGAGCGGGCCGGGGAAGCGGCCGCCGAGGCCGCGGGGGCCGGAGACCCCGCGACGGCCGTGACACTGCTCTGCGGGATCCTCGACCAGCCCGGCCCGGACCCGGACCGATACGACCGGGCCGCCCTCGCCCTGGCCCGCCTCGCCGCCGACGGCCTCGGCCGCGGGGTGGACACGGCCCGGCTGCGGGACCTCCTGGCGCTGCCGGGCCTGCCCGCCGCCGCCCGGGGCGCCGTCCGCCTCGCCCTGGGCCTCGTCCTGCTCGACCGCGACGGGGACCGCGCCGGCAGCACCGAACTGCTCGCGGCCGTCCCCGACCTCGCCCACCACCCGGAACCGGCCGCCCTCGCCGCCCTCGCCCTCGCCCTGGACGAGACCGAGCCCCCCGCCCGGTCCCGGGAGTGGCTCGAACGGGCCGAGGCGGCGCTCGACGCCGGCCCCGATGCCGACACCGGCGCCCGCGCGACCGTGTTCACCACACGGCTCACCCTGCGCTGCGGACAGGGCGATCCGTCCGTCTGGCCGCTGCTCGACCTGCTCCCGCGCGACGGCGAGGACGTCGACGCGCGCCGACGGACCGCGCGCGCCCTGGCAGACGCGGGCGACGCCGCCACGGCGCTCGGGCACGATCCCCGCGCGGCCGCGCTGCTCGCCGAGGGCGTCCGGCTGGCCGCGCTCACCGACGTGCCGGTGCTCGCCCTCCACGGCAGGGCCGGTCTGCTCCGCCTGGACCTCCTCGCCGGCCGCTGGGACGGTCTGGAGGAACGTCTCGACGCGCTGGCGGACGACGCCTTGGCCGCCGGCTGTCCCGATCTCGCGCGGCCCGACACGGAGCGGTCGCTCGCCCGGGGCCTGCTGGCCGCAGCGCGTGGCCGGAGCGGACAGGCGCTGCACCACTTCGCCCGGGCGGAGGTGCCGGAGGCGAACCGGCGCACCGCTCCGGTGGCGCTGCGGGCAGCCGCCGGGCGCGCATCGGTGCTGCTCGACCGGGGCGTACCGCAGGAGGCGATGGCGGCGGCCGGGCCGGCGGTCGCCCTGCTGCGCCGCGGCGCCACGTGGCCCAAGGCGACCGGGCTCGTCCCGGTGGCGGTCGGGGCGGCGCTCGCCTGCGGGGAGCGCGCCTTCGCGGAGGGCCTCGCCGCCGACGCGGAACAGGCGCTGCGCGGCCTGGACGCCCCGGCCGCCGACGCCGAACTGCACCTCGCCCGGGGCCTTCTGCTGCTCGACGCCGAGCCCGGTGCGGCGGCCGGGCACTTCGCCGCCGCCCGGCGGGCGTGGCGGAGCATCGGCCGGCCGTACGAGGCCGCCCGTGCCGCGGAGCGGAACGGGGCCGCCCTGGCCCGTGCGGACCGACCCGAGGCGGCGGACGTCCTCGCCGAGGCCGTGGACGGCTACGCCCGGCTGGGTGCCGACGGCGACCTGAGCCGCTGCCGGCGGCTGGCGCACGGCCTCGGCCTCTCCCGCGCCCCCTCGCCCGGCCGCCGGGGCTACGGCGACCGGCTCTCGCCCCGCGAGCAGCAGGTGGCCGGGCTGCTGGCGACCCGCGCCACCAACCAGCACATCGCCACCGCGCTCCGGCTCTCCCCGAGGACCGTCGAGAACCATGTGGCGAGCGTGCTCAGAAAACTCCGCACCACACGGAAATCCATTTCCTCGGCGCTCGACCGGGCGCCGTCGGCGGAGTGATCGAGGGCCGGGGGCGGGCGGCCGCTGCGGAATTACTCGAAGGAAAACCGCACGAGGAACCATTGACCATCGGCGCCCCGCACCTTACCGTTCGGACGCGGTCGAATCTGTTTGTTTTTGGGTGACAGTCGTGATCCGCCCGTCGCCCACCCACCCGCCCGGAAGAGGTCGGAAGAGGTGTGGCGGCCCTCCTTCCCCCGCGCCGTACGAAAGGCATCTCCATGCACGGGCCCCTCCGTGTCCTGGCCTCCCCTGGACGCACCCTCAGAAAGGCGGCCCTGGCCGCCTCGCTCCTCCTGTTCGCCGGACTCGCCGCCGGACCGGCGGCCACCCCCGCCGATGCCGCCGATGCCGCCGCACCCCCGGCGGGCACCCAGATCACCGTGGACGGCACCAAGACCGGCCGGGTCTTCGACGGCGTCGGTGCCGCCAGCGGCGGAGGCGGCAACTCCCGCCTGCTGATCGACTACCCCGAGCCGCAGCGCAGTCAGCTCCTCGACTACCTCTTCAAGCCCGGCTACGGCGCCGCCCTCCAGTCGCTCAAGATCGAGATCGGCGGCGACACCAACTCCACCGACGGCGCCGAGGCCAGCTATCAGCACTCCCGCGGCGCGGTCGACTGCAACCAGGGCTACGAGTGGTGGCTGGCCGAGCAGGCCAAGGCCCGCAACCCTGACATCAAGCTCTACGGCCTCGCCTGGGGCGCGCCCGGCTGGGTCGGCGTCGACGACCCCGCCAACCCGTCACCCGGGAAGCCGTACTTCTGGTCCCAGGACATGATCGACTACATCATGGGCTGGTTCGGCTGCGCCGACCAGCACCACCTGCCGATCGACTACATCGGCGGCTGGAACGAGCGCGAGTACAACGCCACCTGGTACAAGAACTTCAAGAAGGCACTGGTCGGCGGCGGCCACGCGAACACCAAGGTCGTCGGGGCGGACAGCTACGACTGGAGCCTCGCCACCGCGATGACGAGCGACCCGGAGCTCGACTCCGCCATCGACATCATCGGCATGCACTACCCGTGCGGCTACCTCGGCCCGATGACCACCTGCAACAGCACGGCGACGGCCCAGGCGCTCGGCAAGCCGATCTGGGCCAGCGAGAGCGGCTCCCAGGACTACAACACCGGCGCCCCGGCGGTGGCACGCGCGATCAACCGCGACTACATCGACGGCAAGATGACCTCGTTCATGAACTGGCCGGTCGTCGCCGCGCTCTACCAGAACCTCTCCTTCTCCACCGACGGCATGTCGCTCGCCGCGCAGCCCTGGTCCGGCAACTACTCCGTCGGCCAGACCACCTGGGCCACGGCGCACACGACCCAGTTCACCCAGCCCGGCTGGACGTACCTCGACTCGGCCGCCGGCTACCTGGGCGGCAAGCGCGCGAACGGCAGCTACGTCGCGCTGAGGTCGCCGAACGGCCCCGACTACTCCACGGTCATCGAGACCATGGACGCCACCGCCGCACAGACCGCGAGCTTCACGGTCACCGGCGGCCTCTCCACCGGCCAGGTGCACGTCTGGGCGACGAACCTCGCCACCGCCGACCCGTCCGACGACTTCGTCCGCCAGCAGGACATCACCCCGGTCGGAGGCACGTACACGCTCACCCTCCAGCCCGGCTACGTCTACACGGTGACCACCACCACCGGTCAGGGCAAGGGCAGCGCCACCCCGCCGGCACCCGCGCCGCTGAACCTGCCCTACGCCGACGACTTCGACACACCGGCCGCGAGCACCTCTCCGAAGTACTTCTCCGACATGAACGGCGCCTTCCAGACCGTTCCCTGCGGCGGCGGCCGCACCGCCACGTGTCTGCGCCAGATGGCTCCGGTCTCCCCGATCCGCTGGACCGACGAGTCGAACAACATGCCCTACTCGATCGTCGGTGACAGCAGCTGGGTGAACTACACCGTCAGCGCGGACACCCTGTTCGAGCAGGCCGGTTCCACCGAGGTCCTCGGTCGCGTCAACCAGCAGGGCCGCAACAACGGCGGCCTGAACGCCTACCACCTGCGCCTCAGCAGCGCCGGTGCCTGGTCGATCGTCAAGACCGACCTCGCCTGGAACGCCACCACCCTGGCCTCCGGCACCGTCACCGCGCCCGGCCTGAACACCTGGCACCGCATGGCCCTCACCATGCAGGGCTCGACCCTGACCGCCGCGATCGACGGGCGGACCGTCGGCAGCGCCACCGACCACTCGTTCACCTCCGGCATGGCCGGCCTGGGCGTGACCGGCTACCAGACGCAGCAGTTCGACCGGTTCGCCCTCACCCCCGGCACCGGTGGCGGCTCGTTCACCGGCCCGGTCCCGTCGGGCGTGACCGGCAAGTGCCTCGACGCCGCCGGCAACTCCTCCGCCGACGGCACCAAGGCCATCATCTGGAGCTGCGACAGCACCGACCCCGCCCAGACGTGGACCTGGGACAACGGCCGGCTGCTGCACGCCGGCAAGTGCCTGGACGTGGTCGGCGCGGGCACCGGCAACGGCACCCTCGTCGACCTGTGGACCTGCAACGGCGGCGGCAACCAGCAGTGGACCCCGCAGGCCGACGGCTCCCTGAAGGGCGTCGGGTCCGGCCTCTGCCTCGACGACCCGGCCGCCAGCACCACCGACGGCACCCAGCTGATCGTCTGGACCTGCAACGGCGGCGCCAACCAGCGCTGGACCCTGCCGTAACCCTGCGGCCCACGTCGCGGCGGCCCCCGTGCCCTTCGCGGGCCGCCGCTTAGGCGGGGGGACTCTCCCGCCCCGGCCCCCGCCCCGATGCCACGTCAGCGCGGCCCGTGGGTCTGCAGGAAGAGCACCGGGCCGCCGTCCAGCCGGCCGGCCGCGTCGAGGTCGAGCAGGGCGGCGAGCGCCTTGGCGGTGTAGGTGCGTTCCAGGGTCAGGCCGGCCTGCGCCGAGGCGCGGTCGAGGGCCTCGTCGCCGGTCCGGGTGGGGTGGGCGTAGCCGTCGCCCAGCCAGGCCGTCTCGACGCGGATCGCGTCGGGGGCGGGCTCGGCACCGTCCAGGTCGGCGCCCCGGGCCCGGAGCAGGGCCGTGGAGCGGCGGGCCAGCTTGAGGAGGGCGGCGGGGTCCAGCCGCAGGGTGTCGTTGACCACGACGCCGAGGACACGGGTGCGCAGTCCGGCGAGCCGCAGCCCGAGGGCGAGACCCGCGGCGGTGCCGCCGGAACCGACGGCGGTGACCAGCCACGCCGGCTCCGGCAGCTCCCCGGCCTCGACCTGCGCGCCCAGCTCCAGGGCGATCTCCACGGCACCGAGCGTGCCGAGCGGCGAGGAGCCGCCCGCCGGCAGGTAGTACGGCAGGGCGAGACCGTGCGAGTGCCGGGCGAAGAGCCAGGGCGCGGCCAGGACCAACCGGGTCTTGTCGTGCAGGAAGTGCAGCGTCGCGCCGGAGGCGCGCAGCCGCTCCAGCTGGTCCCGCACGTGCGCGTCGACCGGTTGGTCGATCAGGCCCAGGGCCACCCCGAGCCCCAGTTCCCCCGCGTACCGGGCGGCGGCGAGGCCCCAGTTGGTGCCGAGACCGCCGACCGTGAGGATGGTCCTCGCACCGCGCCGCCGGGCCTCCGGCAGCAGCCACTCCAGCTTGCGGACCTTGTTGCCGCCCCAGCCGCCGTCGCCGTATCCGCTCTCGTCCTTGATCCACAGCTCGGCCCGCGTGCCGAGGCCGGGCAGCCGCCGAACCGGCGTGGGCGCCTTCCCCAGCCGGAGGAAGGGCAGCGAGTCGGTCAGTTCGGGGCAGCGTCGGTGCAGCAGCGAAGACGGCATGGAGGGACGGTAGAGCACGGGGCCCGAAAACGGACCCGTTTCGTGAGTCCTGTCGTACCCGGGACCGCTGACCGGGCCCGCGGACCGCCGTGTGCTCCGAAGAGGGCCCTCGACCCGCTGAAGCAGGCAGGGAGCAGACGGATCGGGAGCTCCTTCGCGCTGTGCACCCTGTGCGGGTCCAAGATCTGACTGCTTGGCGTCGCCGCAGGCCAAGAGCATCATGCGCGCCCTTCAGGCAGGCCGGCGCGTCGACCGTTCGATCGACGCGCACATCGTCCCCGGTCTCGGATCGCGGAGGCTGAATGCGCTCGCCCCGTCGGTGGCCGAGCGGTTCCCGGACGAGACGGAGAGTAACGGGGACGGCCGGGGGGCCGTGAGGTTCCCCTGCCGCGGTCGGTACGGCGGGGTGTGAAGCGGCTCTTCGTGGACCTTCCGCCGGAGGAAGGCGTCGGTGTGCACGGCTTCCGGCACCTGATGCCGGGCGGCGTCGCCGAGGCCGCCGCGGCGACCGGTTACTGGCCGGAGCGGCGGGTAGGTGGTGCAGTGACTGTCCGAGAAGGGACCGACATGAGTGCCAGGGAGAAGGCCAAGGCCAAGATCGAGCAGATCACGGGCAAGGTCGTCAGGCGAGTCGCCCATGCGTCGGGCGATGACAAGACGGCGGCCAAGGGCGCCGCGCTGCAGGGCCGGGGCAAGGCCCGCCAGGCGAAGGAGAAGGGCAAGGACTTCTTCAAGCGCTGATCGGAGCATGCGCGCGGATTATCGGGGTAGTCGCCGTCATGGCCCGCTCATGAGGCGGGTCGAGGCTAGTGCGGGAAGGTGACTGTCATGGCCGGAGGGAAGAAGGCCAAGAACATGGCGCAGACCGCCAAGGGAAAGGTGAAGGAGACCACGGGCAAGGCCACCGGCAACACGAGCCTGGAGATGAAGGGCCGCGCCGAGCAGGTCGCGGGTGACGCCAAGCAGACCGCGCGGAAGGCCAAGGACACACTGAAGCACTGACCAGATGTCCGACGGCCCGGCCGATCCGGGCACTGATCAGCGCATCACCCGACTGCGGGAGGAGCGGCCGCGACGGCCTCTCCTCCTGCCGGTGTGGGGAACGGGCCGAGATCAGCGCCTGCGCCGCCGGCGACCGGTGGTGTCGTCCTCGTCCTCCTCCTCGTACTCGTCCTCCTCGTCCGCCTCTTCGTCTTCGTCCCGGTCGCCCTCCGCGTCCTCGGCGTAGCCTTCCTCGTGCTCCTCGTCGTCGGGCTCGGCGTCCTCGTACCCCTCGCCGTTCCCCTCCTCGTCCTCGTACTCCCCCTCGTCCTCGTACTCCTCCTCGTACCCCTCCTCGGGCTCCTGCCCTTCCTCGTCCTCCTCCTCGCCCGCTTCGCCGTTCTCCTGTTCCTCCTCCTCGAGGGCTTCCTCGTGCGAGCGGACCACCTCGCCGTCGCGGATCTCGCCGCGCCAGCCCTCCGGCTCGTCGTCCGTGAGGGTGACATGGCGGCGGAAGTGCTTGAGGTCGAGCCGGAGCCGACGGCCCTGGGCGCGCCACAGGTTGCCCGTCTTCTCGAAGAGGCCGGAGGGGTAGTACTCGACGGTGAGCAGGATCCGGGTGAGGGAGGGGGCGAGCTCATGGAAGCTCACACAGCCCCGAGTCGACCCCTTGGCGCCGTCGGAGGTCCATATGATGTGGTCGTCGGGTACCTGTTCCTGGACCGTGGCCTTCCAACTGCGGGTCGAGGGGCCCACCTTGACCTTCCAGTCGCTAGTGGTCTCGTCGCCCTGCGAGACGTTGCGGACGCCCTTGGCGAATCCGCTGAAATCCTCGTACTGGGTCCAGTGGTTGTAGACCCTGCGCAAGGGAGCGCCCACATCGACGGTCTCGACGATGCTGGTCATCTTCTGCGTTCCGCTCTTGCGCTTGCCCTTTCCCCCGCCGAACAGATTCGACGCGGCATCGGTGACCTTGTCCTTGAGGCCGCTGAGTGAACTCCCCACCATGGCCTTGACCGGGGAATCCCCTTGGAAGATGCGGCCACCGATGTCCGTGAGCTTGCCGCCGTTGTCGGCCACGTCGTACAGCTGGTCGGTGACCTCTCCGAGCTTGTCCGTGGCCTTCTCCGCCAACTGCCCCGTCTGGGCGACGAGGAAGTCGCCCAGCTCGCCGAGCAACCGGTCCATTCCGGATTCGGACTGCTTGTCCTGGCTGCGGCCTGTGGTTGCCATGACCTACCTCCGCGTCGACGGCTTGCGCGCCGTCGTCTTCTTCGCCGCCGGCTTGCGGGCCGTGCTCGTGCGCGCTGCGGTCTTCTTCGCCGCGGTCTTCTTGGCGGGCGCCTTCTTGGCCGGTCCCTTCTTGGCGGGGGCCTTTTTCGCGGGGGCCTTCCTGGCTGCCGTCTTCTTCGCCGCCGTCTTGCGTGCGGCCGTCTTCTTCGCCGGCCGGGCGCTGGTGGTCTTCTTCGCGGGGGCGGCTTTCTTCGCAGAGGTGGCTTTCTTCGCGGGAGCGGCCTTCTTCGCGGGCGCCTGCTCGGAGGCCGACCGCCTCCGCGTCGTGGTCTTCTTCGCCGCGGCCTTCGACGCCGGCCTCTTGGCGGCCGTCTTCTTGGCCGGCGCGGCGGTCTTCTCGTCCGTCGGGGTCGTAGAACGACTCTGAGAGGCCCTGCGCGGACGGGACTTGGAGGTTTCCTTCTCCCGTGTACGGGACGACGGACGTGAGGACCGCTGTGAGCGTGGCTTCTCCGGCTGCCGTTCCTCCTCTTCAGCCTCCTCTTCGCCCTCCTCGTCCTCCTCGTCCTCCTCGCCTTCCTCGCCTTCCTCGTCCTCCTCGGGTTCTTCCTCTGCCTCCAACTCGTCTTCCTCGTAGCCCTCGTCCTCGTCCTCGTCGTCGTAGCGGCCTTCCTCGTCCTCTCCCTCTCCCTCGTCCTTCTCTTCGCCGCTCTCGATCGCCAGCGTCCGCTCGTGGAGCGAGTCCGCGAAGTCGATGAGCTTGCGGTTGGCCGCCGCACTCAGTGCCTGGCGGCCGGCGTCCAGGGCCTCGCCCTTCAGTTGGTCGGTGATGTCGGCGACCTGAGGAATCTCCATGAGCTTGGTCAGGCCCTGGGTCGCGAGCTGTCGCGGCTCGAGACCGAAGCGCCGGCCGGCGAGGTAGGTCGCCAGGGAGAACGCGAGGCGGGCCTTCTTCGTGCGTCCCAGTACGTAGCCCCCGGCCAGTGCGGCCGCCAGGGTGAGCTTGGTCGTGTTGTCCATGGCCCCTGTCCCTTTCACCGGGCGCCTGCGGCCGCGCCGCCGCCTGGTACGGGACTCTCGCGTGGGAATGCGCGCCACCTGTACCCCCGTAAAGGACGCCCCGCTCGGGCGATGGGGAACGAGCCTGCTCTCCCGGCATGCTATTTGTCCCTATATCATGGAATTCTAGCCTCTGTCGGCTGTATGTCTCATCGGAGCGCCCTATGGCCTCAGCGGACCCCGACCGCCCTCGCCGGAAGCCCACGTCACGACGGGCGAAATCCGTCGACGCGGCTTCAGCCATGAGAGCGGCTTCCGCTCAACTCGCCACACTTCTGGGCAGACCGCCTGAGTCCGTGTCCTCGCTGAAGCCCGCTGACGAGGGGTGGGAGGCGCAGGTCGAGGTGGTGGAGCTGGAGCGCATTCCGGACACGACCAGCGTGCTGGCCAGCTACAAGGTGGTGCTCGACGAGGAAGGCGCATTGATCTCGTTCGAGCGGACTCGCCGTTACAACCGAGGAATGACCGATCGGCCGTTCTGAACCGGCTCGGCCGTGAAAGGAGGCGCCATGACCATGGTGCCGCAGAGCGGCAGTGCTCTCAACAGGGGCGGGGGCTCCACGGGCAGTCTCTACGACGTCCTGGAGCTGATATTGGACCGGGGCCTGGTGATCGACGTGTTCGTCCGGGTGTCCCTGGTCGGCATCGAGATCCTCAAGATCGACGCGCGGATCGTCGTGGCCAGCGTGGACACCTACCTCCGCTTCGCCGAGGCGTGCAACAGACTCGACCTCGAATCGGGCCGCAAGGCCCCGGCACAGCTGTCCGAGATCGTGGGGGACATGACGGAGGGCGGGGCCCGCGGCAAGTCCAAGGGGGCGCTCACCGGAGCGGTCGACGCGGTGAAGGAGTCACTGACCGGGAAGTCCCGTGACGCCGAGGAATCGGACGAGGAGGAGGCGGAGGAGGAGCCCGCTCCCCGACGTCGGCGGCCCGCGACCCGACGCACGGCGCACCGGGAGAAGGAGTGACCCATGGCCCTCTACGTCTACGCGATCGTCGCGGAGAACCACCCCGCCTCCGTCGAGGGCCTGTCCGGCGTGGGCTCGGAACCGGCGCCCGTGCGCGTCCTCTCTTCCGGGCGCGTCCGTGCCGTGGTCAGCGCCGTCTCCGAGGAGATCCGGCCCAAGCGGCGTGATCTGCTGATCCACCAGGAAGTGCAGGAACGCCTCATGAAGGGCGGGCCCGTCCTGCCCCTGCAGTTCGGCTACACCGCCCCCGACGAGTCGACGGTCGAGGAGGTGCTCCGCAGGGACGCCGACAGCTACCTCGCCGACCTGGAGCGGCTCGAGGGCTGCGTCGAGTACCACGTGCGCGCTTCCCAGGAGGAGGAGAAGCTCCTGCGCCGGATCCTGCGGGAGACCCCCGAGGCGCAGGAGCTGAACGAGCGGATCCGCTCCGGGGAGGAGGACCCGCAGCTGCCGCTGGCCCTCGGTCAGCTGGTGGCCGCGCAGGTAAGCGAACGACAGGAGGCCCTGGCGTCCGGACTGATCGAAGCACTGGTGCCGTTCGCCCGGGAGCACAGAGTCCGGCAGCCGTCGGGCGATGATCTCCTCAACCTCTCGCTGCTGGTCCCCGACGACCGGAAGCAGGACTTCCTGACGGCGCAGGCGAACCTCGCCCAGGAGATCGAGGACGACGTCGAGCTCCGGATCAGCGGCCCGCTGCCGCCGTACAGCTTCGTGCAGTGACCGAACGCCCCCGGGAAGGAGGGCACGAGGATGGGCCTGGTGACGTACCTGCTCACGCTCCCCCTCGCACCGGTCCGCGGTGTCGTCTGGGTCGCCGAGAGGGTGGCCGAGAAGGCGGAGGAGGAGTACTACGACCCCGCTCCCGTCCGCCGGGAGCTCGCGGACCTGGAGGGCCGGCTCGTAGAAGGGGAGATCGATCAGGAAACCTTCGACGAACGCGAGGACGAGCTGCTCGACCGGCTGGACGAGATCGCGGCCCATCGACAGCGGATGCAATGACCGGAAGACGAGGCCAGCACCGTGTCTGATCCCCTGCCCGAACGCTTCGGGCACCTCCCCTCCCGAGCGACGCCGGCGCCCTATGGCCAGGGTTCCTCCGCGAACCTCGCGGACATCCTCGAACGCGTCCTGGACAAGGGCATCGTCATCGCCGGGGACATCCGCATCAACCTGCTCGACATCGAGCTGTTGACCATCAAACTGCGGATCCTGGTCGCCTCTGTGGACAAGGCGAAGGAGATGGGCATCGATTGGTGGGAGTACGACCCCTCGCTCTCGTCGAGACACAGCGGCGACCCGTTGGCGGAGGAGAACCGCCGACTGCGCGCGGAACTGGAGGAGTTGCGGCGCGAGGCCGTGACCCCCGGGGACGCCCGGCGGCGGCGCGCATCCCGGTCGCAGGAGCGCGAGACGGACACGTCCGGTGAGGCGGCCACACCGCCGGACACCGCCGGGGAACCGGATGACCCCGCTGCGCGACCACCCCGAAGGCGCGGAGAATGAACGGTCACGACGGCCTGACCTACGTCTATGCCGCGGCTCCCGACACACGGCGACTGCGCGCCGAGCTCGTCGGCGTCCGCGGAGTGTCGGGGGCGCCCGTCTCCCTCCTCGGCCTGCTCGGCGAGAGCGAGAACGAGCGAGTGCCGGACGGCACCCCCCGTACGAGCGGCCCGAAGGACGCCGTCGCGTTCGTCATCAGCCGCGTCGCGCCCCACGAATTCGACGAACGGGCACTGAAGCGGCGCTTCGAGGACCTGGAGTGGCTGGAGGGCGTCGCACGGGCCCACAACGAGGTCGTCCAGACGATCGCCCGCCACCACACCGTCCTGCCGCTGCGCCTGGCCACCGTCTACCAGAACGACGACCGGGCCCGCCGGGCCCTCGTCGCCCAGCGGCCCGCCCTCGCCGAGCGGATCGCCCTGCTCCGAGGCCAGAGCGAATTCGGAGTCAAGCTGTACGTGTCCTCCGCGGCGCCCTCGGAGGGGCAGCGCGGAGAAGCGGTCGCCGACTCCGGGGACACCGCCGGGCTCAGCCCCGGGAAGGCGTACCTGCGCCGGCGCCGCGCACAGCACAGCGCCCAGGAGAGCCGCTACCTGCACGCCCGACAGGCCGCCGAACGGATCGAGGCGCTCGCCTCCCGGTTCACCCCCCACCGCGTGCGGCACCCCGCCCAGCGCGGAGCCCTGGCGGGGCCCGACGAGAACGTCCTCAACGACGCCTACCTCGTCCCGGACGAACGGGCCGACGCGTTCCGCGCGGCACTCACCACGGTGACGCAGGACATCGACGGCGTACGCATCGAGGTCACCGGGCCATGGGCCCCGTATTCCTTCGCCATGCCGCCGCCGCGCCGGCCGGACGCAGACGGGGCCGGGCGGGCGCCATGACCACGGCCCGGCCCGTCGAAGCGCTGCCCGAACGCCAGGTCGCCCTGGTCGACCTGCTCGACAGGCTGCTCAGTGGGGGCGTGGTCCTCTCCGGCGACATCGTCCTGTCGATCGCCGACATCGACCTCGTGCGCATCTCGCTCCGCGCCCTGATCGTGTCCGTCGGCACCGAGGCGGACCCGCTGGCACCGGCCGACCGGGGGCCGACGTGAGCGAGACCGGTCCGACACCCGGGGAAGGGAAGACCTCCCCGGACACCTCGCCCGCCCTGCCCGACGTCGCGGCCGGCCTGGGCGACGCGTTCCGCCTCCTCCAGGCGCCGTCCCCCTCCGCAGACGAGCCCTCGCCTCCCGCGCGCCGGATCCGGACCGGCCGCGAGACGGTGGAGGAGGATCTCCTCAAGCTCGTCCTCACGATCGTGGAGCTCCTGCGCCAGCTCATCGAGAGGCAGGCGTTGCGGCGCGTGGACGCCGGCGACCTCACCGACGACCAGGAAGAGGAGCTGGGCGCGACCCTGATGGCCCTGCACGACGCCCTGTCCGATCTCTGCGCCGAGCACGGCTACACGCTGGACGACCTCAACCTGGACCTCGGCCCGCTGGGCCCGCTGCTGCCGCGCGAAGGGTGACGTCTTCACGCGCATGAAGAGGCGGCCCGCGGGCATACGCCGAACGGGCGCCGCCGTCCGGCCTCCCCCCCTCCGGATGGCGGCGCTCCCCGTTCGCGGGCCTGGGGACGGTCACATCGTCCCGCCCTCGTGCCCCGACTCGCCCGCGCCCGCGTCCGGGCCCTCGCCCTCGCGGAGGCCTTCGAGGAAGGCCGAGACCGCCTTCGGGGCCGTACTCGTACGGAAGGAGCCCAGCCGAGTTCGTCCGCTCGATGCCGCAGAGAGAGGCGCCGGCGGTGTCGTCGCGTACCCGCCGCCAGTCGATCCGCTCGCGCGGTCGGCGTGCCACCGGCAACGTCTGGGCGCGGGCCAGGAGTTCGGCCGCGACCGGCCGACCTCGCCGCCATCGCCGAGGTCTGCCACCGGCGCGGCGCCCCGTCATCGTCGACGAGGCAGGGGAGCCCATCTGCCCTTCCATCCCGGCCTGCCGGCCTGCCGACCTGGGCCAGGGACGTCGGCGCGGACGTGTGCGTCACCTCGGTGCACAAGACGGGCTCCGGGCTCGAACAGAGCTCGGTCTTCCACCTCCAGGGCGGACCTGGTGGCCCCGAAGTGCTCAGGGGTCGTGAGGACCTGCCGGGAACCACCAGCCCCTCCGTCCTCGTGTACGCGGCCCTCGACGGATGGCGGCGCCAGATGGCCGAGCAGGGCAAGGCCCTCTACGACGACGCCCTCGCCCTCGCCGCCCGGGTCCGCGAACGGATCTCCCGCATCGACGGCCTCCACGTCCACGACCGCGCCGACTTCTGCGGCCCCGGAAAAGCCTTCGACCTCGATCCCCTCCAGATCATCATCGACATCAGCGCCTGCCGGGTCACCGGCTACCGGGCCGCCGACTGGCTGCGCCGGAGCCACGGCGTCAACCTCCACGTCTCCGATCACCGCCGCATCAGCGCCCAGCCCACCCACGCCGACGACGACCGCACCGCCGGCACGTTGATCGCCGCATTCTCGGACCTCGCCCTCCACGCACCTCAACTGCGCACTGGACAAACGGTGTACGTTCCCGCACCCCGCCGAGACGCTCACCCCTGCCCGCCCGGCATGGTCGTACCCGATGCCGTCGACACCGACGTGACCGGCATCAGGGGCCTGCGCGAGGAGAGGTGAACGGGCCCGCGGGCGAAGCAGCAGCCACTCGCGGAGCACGGAGCACGGAGCACGGAGCACGGAGCACGGAGCACGGAGCACGGAGATCGCCGAGCACGGAGCACGGAGATCGCCGAGCAGCGCCTCAAGAGGTGCGGCATGGAAAGTACGCACTGCGATTCCGGTCTAGCGAAACCTGAATTAAATTTCGTATAATTCGGACATGGAACCGATGGAGCATCGGACCAGCTGGACGTTCGTCACGAACCACGCCCGGATCCTCGCCATGGTCCTCGAGGACCCGGAGACGCGGCTGCGGGACATGGCCGTGACCTGCCGTATCACCGAACGCGCGGCTCAGGCCATCGTCGCGAATCTGGAGAGCGCCGGATACCTCACACGGGTACGCCACGGCCGCCGCAATCACTACGAGGTGACTTCCGGGGCGCCCTTCCGTCATCCGGCCGAGGGATATCAGCCGATCACGGACTTCCTGCGGCTGTTGGTCGACCTGAACCGACGGGCAGAGGGGGCCGGGCGTCCTCCCGTGGACGGCGACCACCATGAACGCGACTCGCGCGGCTGATCCGCACACAGCGGGCGGGGCGCGCCGTGTCGGTGTCACTGCCAGGTTTTCCCCCACGTATCGGAGCGCTGAAGGGAGCAAGGCCATGACCTCTGATCCCCGACTCCCGCACGCGGGGGCGGATCATGCCGACAGCGTCCTGTCCGTGGTCGTCGAACAGGGGCCCCGGCGGGTGCTGGCCCGAGTGAGGGGCGAGATCGACATGGACGACGCCGACCACCTGCGCGAGGACCTCACCGCAGCGCTGTCCGGCGGCCGCGGGGGACTCGACGTCGATCTGGCCGCCGTCACCTTCTGCGACAGTTCCGGTCTGCACGTCCTGCTGGACCTGAACCGGCAGGCCCTGCAGGAGGGGAAAACCCTCGTCCTCACCGCACTCAGCCGCCCCGTGGCACGCCTGCTGCGGCTCACCGGGGCCGAGCAGGTGCTCACCGTCCACGGCTGGCCCGCGAACGCCGAGGGCCTGCGGATCACGGTGAGGCGCTACGGGCCGACGATGCACCTCGCTCCCGCGGGTGAGCTCCGCATGGCCACCCGATCCGCTCTTGACGATGTGCAGGCCGCTCTCGACGGCGTGGACGTGGTGGCCTGCGACATGCGCGACCTGGTCTTCCTCGATGTGGGGGGTCTGCAGGGCCTGCTCGATTTCGTCCGTCGGCTGGACGCGGACGGCATCGCGTTCTTCGCCTATGACTGGCAGCCCCAGCCGCGCCAGACCCTGGACCTCGCCGACGAGGTGAACCCGCCCGCCGACACCGGCAGGCCCACGCGGCTGCTGCGTCGTCTGCAGGACTTCGCCACCGCCGCGCGCATGGCCGGAGCAGCCAGAGCCCGGAAGGACGTCCCGAGCCGGGCCGCGTTGCCGCCGCGTTAGGCCCGCCGCTGAGATGTCAGAGCGCTGGAGAGGGGCCGGCGCGGGAGGTCAGGCGCCGTCGCCCCCACCAGGATCGATGGGGGCGGGCCTGCCCGTGGAGGTGACCGCGCCGGCCGCCGGCGCGGTCACCGAGCCGTATGCGGCGGGGCCGAAGCACCGGACCTCCGCCGAGGCGGGAGACCGCTTGCTCGGCCACCGTGCCGTCCTCGCCGTCGAAGGTCCCTGCCCTGCTGACTCATGCCTACGACGAAGCCGAGGGGCGATGCACCCGGTCAGTCGGATGCATGATGAACGGCGCGTACCGCAGGTGACGGCAGCCATGCCGCAACCCGGTCGGCCCGTCGGCGCCCTGCTCCGTCGAGCAGGGAAAGCCCGCGTCGGCCCGGTTCGCCGGCGCATCGCCGACCGGCGCGCTCGCCACGGCGATTGGCACCTCGTGGCGTGGGCAGGCGCTTGGCGTGATGCAGCGCGACGGGAGGGGAGGGACGGCACTCATCGTGATCGACATGCTGAACACCTATGAGCATGAGGATGCCGAGGTGCTGGTGCGGTCCGTCCGCGAAGTCCTTCCGGGCGTCGGGACGCTGCTCGAGCGGGCTCGGGAGGCCCGTGCGCCGGTCGTCTACGTGAACGACAATTTCGGCCGCTGGCGTTCGCATCACGGCGAGCTCCTCGAAGCCGCCCTCGCGGGCCGCCACGGCGACCTGGTCGAGCCGGTCGCACCGGACGAGGAGGCCCTCTTCGTCGTCAAGGCGCGGCACTCCGTCTTCTTCGAGACGCCCCTGGCCTACCTGTTGGGCCAGCTCGGGGTCCAGCGGGTGGTGCTGTGCGGGCAGGTGACCGAGCAGTGCGTGCTCTACTCGGCCCTCGACGCCCACATCCGGCACCTCGACGTCGTCGTGGCCCTCGACGCGGTCGCGCACATCGACGCCGGCCTCGCCGAGGCGGCCCTGCGCATGATGGAACGCAATATGGCGGCCGAACTCCGCCCCAGCGGCGAGATCACCTTCGCCGACGCCTCATCGGACTGACGCCGGAGGGTACGGCGCCGGCGGAGCCGTCGCCCGTTCGACGAGGGCCAGGGCGGCTGCGGCGGTTTTGAACTGCGGCTGTTTGGAGACGGGGTCCCAGACGGTGGCGATCATCTCGTTCGCGGCACGTCCCGCAGCCCCCGGGGCGGGGGCGTTGCCGGCCGGGGTGTCCCAGTACCCGTAGTGGAAGGGCACGAACAGGACGCCCGGACGGACGGAGCCGATGCGCAGCCGTCCGCGGAGCGCACCGTGCCGCGTGGTGACCTCGACGAGGTCGCCTTCCGCCAGCCCGAGGCGGGTCGCGTCGACGGCCGCGACCTGCACCCACACGTCGGGCGCCGCGTCGGCGAGTCGGGGGACCCGGCCCGTCTTGGTGCGGGTGTGGAAGTGGTAGAGGGTGCGTCCGGTGGTCAGCTGGAAGGGGTGGTCCTCGTCGGGCCATTCCTTCGGCGGGATGTAGGGGGCGGGTCTGATGAGCGCCTTCCCGTCAGGGTTCGTCGACCGGTACCAGTCCTCGCCCAGCGGCTCGCCGGTCACCAGGTCCTTGCCGTACGTCTCACACAGGTCCGGGTGGGCCCAGGTCACGCCGTCGCCGTAGAGGCGGTCCGTGCCGTCGGGGGCGTGCTCGGTGCACGGCCACTGGATGCCGCTCGGGCCGCGGAGCTTCTCGTAGCTGAGACCGGTGTAGTCACAGGGACGGCCGGCACTGCACCGCTTCCACGCCTCGAAAGCCTCTTCCGGGCCGCTCCAGTGGACGAGGCGGCCGCCGTCCTTGTCCTCGAAGCCCATGCGGGCCGCGTAGTCGAGGAAGATGTCGAGGTCCGGACGGGCCTCGCCGGGCGGATCGACGGCCTTCTCGGACAGGTGGACGGTGCGGTCGGCGTTGGTGAAGGCGCCCGTCTTCTCGCCCCACGTCGCCGCGGGCAGCACCACGTCGGCGAATTGCGCCGTCTCGGTCAGGAACAGGTCCTGGACGACCGTGAACAGGTCCTTCCGGGAGAGGACGGAGCGGATCCGCGCCAGTTCGGGCAGGGACACGGCCGGATTGGTGGCGCTGATCCACAGCATCCGTACCGTGCCCTGCTCCGCCGATCGGAAGATCTTCATGGCATGGGTGGGCGGCGCGTCGTGGGGGATGGCCGACGGTTCCACGTTCCAGACCCGCGCGAGGTCGGCCACGTGGTCCTCGTTCTGCCAGTTGCGGAAGCCCGGCAGGTCCCCGTCGGCTCCGCACTCGCGGGTGTTCTCGGCGGAGGGCTGCCCGTTCATCTGCAGGACCCCCGCGCCGGGACGGCCGAGCATGCCGCGGATCAGGTGCAGGTTGTTGACCTGGACGGCCGCGGCCGTCGCCTGGTTGGCCTGGTAGAACCCCTGCAGCACGGTCGACAGCAGCCGGTCGGCGGTGCCGAGCAGTTCGGCGGCCTCCTCGATCGCGGCCGCCGGTACGTCGCAGATGCCGGCGGCCCACCGGGGCGTGCACGGTTCGACCTGCTCGCGCAGGGCGTCGAATCCGACCGTGCGGTGGGCGATGAATCCGGGGTCGGTCCAGCCGTGCCGGACGACCTCGTGCAGCAGGGCGTCGAGCAGCGCCACGTTGGTCCCGAGCCGGGGCGCGAGGTGTACGGTCGCCCGGCGCGCCACCGGGGTGAGCCGCGGGTCCACGCACAGCAGACGGGGCGGGTGGGGACCGTCCAGCCGGTCCAGGATCCGCATCCACTGGACGGCCTGCGTCTCGGCGATGTTGTGCCCGAACAGGGCGATCGCATCCGCCTGGTCGATGTCCTCGTACGAGCCGGGCTGGCCGTCGCTGCCGAAGGACTCCTTCAGCGCCTCCGCCGCCGTCGCCGTGCACAGGCGGGTGTTGCCGTCCAGATGGGGGGTGCCGATACCGGCCCGGGCGAGGACGGCCAGCGTGTAGTACTCCTCCAGGAAGAGCTGCCCGGAGGTGTAGAACGCGACCGCCTCCGGACCGTGGGCACCGATGAGCTCCCGCGACCTGGTGACGACGCGCCCCATCGCCGTGGGCCAGTCGCTTTCGACCAGGCGCCCGCCCTCGCGGACCAGCGGCCGGGTCAGCCGGTCCGGAGAGTCGTTGGCCTGCCACGCGTACAGGTCCTTCGGCTCCAGCCGGCCCCGGTTGACGCGGTCGCCGGCCCGGCCGCGGACCCCGACGATCCGCCCGTCCCGGACGGCGATGTCCATCGCGTCACCGTCGGAATGCAGGAGCGAAGCCGCCCGCACCCACCCGTCGACCTCCTCCTCGGTCACTCCCTCGGCCAGGCAGGAGTCCGTGCGCACGGGCCACTGGTCACCCCGGCCGTACGGAGTGCGACCGCCCCACGGGTCGGCGATCCGCCCGCCGGACACATCCACCGGATTCCGCCTCACAGCCGCTCCTCTCCACCGCCCGGCGCCGTCGGCGCCGGACCCCCCCGATGCGGCGCCTACCCGGAGCACACCACCTGACACGGCTCGCGCCAGGCATGACATGTGCGCCGTCCGCGCGCTGGACGGCGAGACACATCGGCCCGGAGCGGCGGTGATCACGGATGCCCTGCGGGGGAGCGCTGCGTAGGCTGGTAAAGGTGTCGGAGTGGAATCGGGGCAGGCGGGGGACGCCCTTCGCCGACCGCCCTGCGACGTGCCGAGGAAGCAGATGAAACAGCCCTTGACCTGCAAAAACGCAGTCATGGAGCCTATGTTCAGGAGTGCCTCGATGATACGAACGATGTTCAGGTCCAACAGTTAGTGTGTGGACGTCTGCACAAGTCAGGTAGCTGCCGCCAAGGCTGAGGTCGGCAAACGGTCGGCATCGGGCCGGCCGGCGATTCGAGTCCGGCGGCTCTCATGAGCTCGTCCCGTCATGCGCGTCTTCGGGCGGAGTGGCAGCGTGGGGAGCAGCTGAGACCCGGACGTGCGGGGATGGCCTGGATGAATGCAACGGATGGTTCCGCCGCTCGTGGAACGGACCCGGGCGGCCGAGGGGAACACCGGTCCGTCCGGGGCGGGGTCCGTTCGCGGCTGCGGGTGCGGACCGTCGCCGGGCAGATGTTCGTGTTCCTGCTGGTGGTCGTGCTGCTGCTGGTCGGCGCGGCGCTGACGGCGCTCGTGCTGCAGGCCCGGAGATCCGCCACGAGTGAGGCCGTGGGCCGCACACGTGCCGCGGCCGTCGTCCTCGCGCGGGCCCCCGGCGTGGTGAGTGCGATGGACAGTCCCCATCCGACCGCGGTGCTGCAGCCGCTGGCCGACGAGGTCGTGCAGGAGGGCAAAGTCGACTACGTCGTGTTCGCCAGTCCGGAGGGAATCCGCTACACGGCCGACAGTCCCGAGCTGATCGGGAAACACGTCGTCGGCCCGTTCCAGAACGCTCTCGAGGGGCTGACCACCGACAGCTTCCAGACGCCCCTCGGACGGGTCGTGGAGTCCGGCGCGCCGGTCACCAGGCCGGACGGTTCGGTTGCCGGAGTGGTCGGAGTCGGGATCACCGTCGCGCACGTGGGCAGCGCGGTGGATCAGCAGCTGCCGGTCCTGTTCGGCGGCGCGGCGGCCGCGCTCGTGGTCGGCACGGGCGGGGCGGCGCTGGCACGGCGGCGGCTGCGCCGTCAGACGCACGGCCTGGGGCCGGCCGAGATGACGCGGATGTACGAGCACCACGACGCGGTGCTGCATGCGGTCCGCGAGGGTGTGCTGATCGTCGGCGGAGACGGACGGGTGCTGCTGGCGAACGACGAGGCCCGGCGATTGCTCGAACTGCCTCCCGGGGTGGAGGGCCGGCCGGTCGCCGGGCTCGGGCTCGATCCCGCGCTGACCGAGCTGCTGGTGTCCGGTCGGGGCGTCACCGACGAGGTGCACCGGGCCGGGGACCTGCTGCTCGCCGTCAACATCCGCCCCACCGCACCGTTCGGCGGAGGGCCGGGCAGCGTCGCGACCGTCCGGGACACCACCGAGCTGCGGGCGCTGGCCGGGCAGGCCGAGGCGGCCCGGGCCAGGCTGCAGCTGCTCTACGACGCGGGGCTGCGGATCGGCACCACCCTGGACGTGGTGCGGACCGCGCAGGAGCTGGCCGATGTGGCGGTTCCCGGTTTCGCGGACTTCGCCACGGTCGAGCTGGTCGAACCCGTGCTGAACGGTGAGGAGCCGCCCCCGGACCTCGGCACCGCGCAGGGCCTGCGGATCCGCCGCGTGGCGCTCGGCGGCGTCAGCGAAGACCATCCGTTCCTTCCCGTGGGCTCGCAGCTCGGCACGCTCCCCGGCACTCCGGAGACGACCGCCCTGGTGACCGGGCGCGCCGCGCTCGCCGCCGATCTGCGCCACGCCGTTGCCTGGCAGGCACACGTCCCGGAGGGGGCCGACCGGATGCTCTCGTACGGGGTCCACTCGCTGATCTGCGCGCCTCTGAGGGCGCGCGGCATGACCCTGGGCACGGTCAACTTCTGGCGGGCGGGGTCGCCGCCGTTCGAGGAGGACGACCTCTCCTTCGCCGACGAACTGGCCGCCCGCGCGGCGATCTGCGTCGACAACGCCCGCCGGTACACCCGTGAGCACACGATGGCCGAGACGCTGCAGCGCAGTCTGCTGCCCCGGGGGTTGCCCGAGCAGAGCGCCCTGGAGGCGGCCCACCGCTATGTGCCGGCGCTGCACGGGGTCGGCGGAGACTGGTTCGACGTCATTCCGCTGCCAGGTTTCCGCGTCGCGCTCGTCGTCGGCGACGTCGTCGGCCACGGCCTGCACGCCGCCGCCACCATGGGCCGCCTGCGCACGGCCGTCCTCAACTTCTCCGCCCTCGAACTGCCTCCGGACGAGCTGATCGCCCGCCTCGACGAACTGGTCACCCGCCTCGACAAGGCGGAGACGTCCGGGGAAGAGCAGGACGGCGAGGGCGAGCGAGCGGCCGTCACGGGCGCCACCTGCCTCTATGCGATCTACGATCCGACGTCCGGCGACTGCACCATGGCGCGGGCCGGCCATCCACCGCCCGTGCTGGTGGAGCCGGGCGGCGGCGCGGAGTTCGTCGACCTGCCGGCCGGGCCGCCGCTCGGCGTGGGCGGTCTGCCCTTCGAGACGACCGAGCTGCGACTGGCTCCCGGAACCACGCTGGTGCTCTACACCGACGGGCTCGTCGAGAACCGGGAGCGCGACCTGGGGACCGGGCTCGAGGTGCTGCGCCACTCCCTGGCGGGCGCCGACGCCCGCTCGCCGGACGGCGTCTGCCAAGCCGTGTTCGACGCGCTGGTCCCGCCGCGCCGCACGGACGACATCGCGCTCCTCGTCGCGCGCACCCGGCTGCTCGACCCCGGACAAGTGGCCGTCTGGGACGTGCCGCTCGACTTCGCCTCGGTGTCACGCGTACGGAAGGAGTGTGCCGATCAACTGGCGGCCTGGGGCCTGGAGGACCTGTCCTTCACCGCCGAGCTGATCCTCAGCGAGCTGATCACCAACGCCATCCGCTACGGTGCCGAGCCGATCCGGGTCCGCATGCTGCGGGACAGCAGCCTCGTCTACGAAGTCTCGGACGGCAGCAGCACCGCTCCGCACCTGCGCTACGCCGCCACCACGGATGAGGGTGGCCGGGGTCTGTTCCTGGTGGCGCAGCTGGCCGAGCGGTGGGGGACCCGTTACTCGGCCCGGGGCAAGGTCATCTGGGCCGAGCAACCGCTGACCGCGCCGGAGTTCCAGTTCGAGGTGTTCGACGAGCTGATCCCGTGATCCCGGGAACGTCCGCGAAGGAGATCGGAGGAGACCACGACGGCACCGATGCGTGGAGCCGCGTCACGTGAGGCGTGCGACATGCCGCCTTCGGCGTAATGGGCGGTTTGGGCTGTTTGGCGGCGTCACTCTGTTCGGGTTGATCACGACATCGGGCACGAGTGGGCATGTCGCTCCGGCCTTGACGAGGACGAGGAGGCGGCCGGCGCGACAGGTGATCCCGTTGCACGCGCGGCGGCTGCCGCCGGACGTGCGGACCTCACCGCCGGACACGTACGACCGACTGCTGCAGCCGGTGAAGAGGACCCACGCAAGCACGAAGGGCACGAGCGGATGACCCCCACCGAGACCGCTGAGATCGCCGATGAGCGGGTGTTGCCGGCGAGGCTGCCGGGCGATGCGGTGGACGCGCCGATCGACGGTGCCCGCCGTGGCCTTCGACCGCCGCCGTTCCGCGAGCGGTTCGTCGAGTGCGCGGCGAGTGCGCGGCGCGAGCAGACGTCCTGCGAGCGGTTCCTGCCGGGGCGTCCGCGGACCCTGGTCACCGACCGCGAGGTCCGCCGAAGGCGACGCCTGGTGCGGGCCGCGGAGTTCCCCGGGCCCTCCCGGGTGAGTGAGCGCCGCCCACTGGTCCTGATCGCCGGCCGGATCACGTTCCAGGCGACCCCGGTCCGGACGGACACCGACGCCCACCGGCCCGGCGTCACCGGGACCGGACACCGCACGGCCGGGCGCTCGTGATGGGAGGAACGGGGGAACAGCCCGAGCAGCAGTACGTCGACCTGCGGCTGCGGCTGGATCGCCAGCTGGAGCAGATCGCCGCACAGCTACGGGAACTCGCCGCTGCCAAGGACCGGCTGCAGGGGCTGCTGAACGCGGTGCTGGCCATCACCCGGGAGACGGACCTGCCTGCGGTGCTGCACCGCATCGTCACCACCGCCATGGAATTGGTCAGCGCCCGCTACGGCGCCCTGGGGGTGCTCGACGAGTCCGGCCGGGCACTGGAGCAGTTCATCACCGCCGGTCTGTCGGAGTCCGAGCGCGCCGACCTGGCCGACATCGAGTTCCCCCGTGGACGCGGCGTCCTGGGACACCTGATCCACCACCCCGAGCCCTTGCGCGTCGACGACATCGCCGCCCACCCCGCCTCCGCCGGGTTCCCGCCCGGCCACCCGCACATGCGCACCCTGCTCGGCGTCGCCGTCAGCGTCCGCGGCACCATCTACGGCGACCTCTACCTGTCCGAACGCAGCGACGGGCAGCCCTTCGACCGCGAAGACGAGGACATCGTCATCAGCCTCGCCGGCGCCGCCGGCATCGCCATCGAGAACGTCCGCCTCTTCGAACAGGTCCGCGACAGCGCCGAACACTTCCAGCGGCTCCTGCTGCCCACCCTGCCCGACCTGCATCCCTTCACCGCAGCCGCCACCTACCGGCCCGCCCCCACCCCCGGCCACCTCGGCGGAGACTGGTACGACGCCGTCTGGCTGCCCGACAACGCCTGCGCCGTCGTCATCGGCGACGTCGTCGGCCACGACCTGCACGCGGCGGCCGCCATGGCCCAGACCCGCAACATGCTGAGGGCCCTGCTCTACGACCACCTCACCCCGCCCAGCTCCGTCCTGCACCAGCTCGACCTCACCCTGGACGCCATCACCGACCTGCCCGTCACGACCGCCTGCCTCGCCCGCATCGAACCCGCAGACCAGGGCTGGACACTGCACTGGAGCACCGCCGGGCACCTCCCGCCACTCCTGATCACCCCCGACCGGCACACGGAATACCTGCACACCGAACCCGGCCTGCCCCTCGCGGTGAACACCGGACACCACCGCCCCGACCAGACCCACCCCCTGCCCCCGGGCGCCGTCCTGGTCTTCTACACCGACGGACTGATCGAACACCCCGCCCAGTCGGTCGACGAGGGCATGGCCCAACTCGCCGAACTCGCCGCGGCCCACGTCGGCCTGCCCCTGCAGGACTTCGTGAACACGCTGGCCGACCACCACCCCAGCGACGGCCACGACGACTTGGCCATCCTCGCCCTGCGCGTCCCCCTCGGCCCGGACCCCGCTCCCCCGGCAGGTCGTGGCCAAGACCGCCCGGAAGGGCACTGACGCCGCGACTGCCGCGCGCACGGCCAAGGCCCCGAGCACATGGAGATCGGCGGACGTCGGCCCCAGCGGGGTCGGCCGGCCTTCGCGGCCGAACACCCGAAGTCTCGCCCCGGTGGCGGCGATCCCCTCGGGAAGACCAGCCGTTGCGGGCCGTGAGGTCGTCGAGGGCCGCACCGACCGGCGTACGGCTCACCGCAATCAGGACGATGTCCCGCCCTGTTCCTGCCGTACACCGCCCGGGTACGGACTGCTGGCTTCGCGTGCGGTCCGACGGAGCCGGGGATCTCATGGGACGAGGCGCAGGCACGTACGCGCGCTGTCCTGCGGCGTACAGGACGACGACCCGGTGACCACGCCCGCGCCCAGTCCGACGGGCACGACGTCGCCGAGTCCGAGCCCCAGCCCGACTTCGCCTCCGCGGCCCAGCCCCACCCCGGCGCCTGGCGTCACGCAACTGCCTTCCCAGGGAAAGCCGTCGGGCTCGCCCAGCCCCCAGCCGACGCCGTCGCCCAGCCCGAACGCGCCGCCGACGCCGCCTTCCCAGAAGCCCTCGGGCCCGCCGGCCCGACTGCCCCCGACGCCGCCACCCACCCGAACGATCCGCCCTTCGCGCAGCAGTCGCCGCCGCAGGCCATCTCCGCGCCGCCGGCGTACAAGGTCCCGTCGCCGTTCGGCGTCCGGGACGGCAACGGAGCCGACGAGTTCCTCGACGTCTTCGGCGGCGGGATCCCCGGTGACCTGATACGCGAGGTCGTCGAGGAGGCGCTGCGCACCGGCCGCGCGGTGGAGATCATGCCGCTCCCCGACCACCTCCGGGTCGATGGGATTTCGCAGGCATGGCTGCCGTACCAGACGGGTCTCGGCCTCATCCAGGGGCAGCTCGACGACACCGCCAACGCCACCACGGACCACGCCAACGGGGACTGGTACAGGGCGATGCTGCAGTTCGTGTCGTCGCTGTGGGGCACGACGGCACGGGGCAAGAACACGGCCGGATACGAAGGGGGGGGCACACGCCACCCACCGGCGCGGGCGGCAGCCCCCGGTCCTCGCCGTCCTCAGCACCACCGCCCAGATGCCGGCCCAGGCCCTCCGTTCGTACGCGGAGGCCGCCGAGAAGGTCCGCAGCGAACTGCGCCACATCCTGTACAAGGCGTTCAAGGACGCGGTGGCCTTCCTCGACGTCGGCGACATCAAGGACTTCTTCAAGAGCCTCGTCGACAGCATCAAGAAGCCGGCGAAGGGGCTGCTCGCCGCGGTGCTCCTCAACATCGACACGGACGCGGTCAACAGGGCGGTCGACACCTACGAGACCGCGCTGCGGGCCCAGATCCAGATGGTGAAGGACCTGATCGCACCGCTGGAGGAGGCATCCCGGGCGGTGCCGACCTTCCAGGCGGAGGGGCCCGGGCCGAGGCGTTCGGTGCGCGCTCGCTCTTCGAGTTCAACCGGTCGATCGTTCCGCTCAACGAGCAGTCGCGGGACCCGAACGACAGGTTGGTCTCCCACTCCATCGACCTCGCATCGACGGAGTGGGAGACCAACCCCTACCAGGCGTCCCCGAACGACCCGCTGAAGCCGGGCAAGGACGCGCACACCATCGACCGCCACGTCGGCCTCGGTCCGGACCGGCTGCGGTCGCGCGTACGGGACCAGGGCGTCGACGCCTCGGCCTTCCCCGACCTGCCCGTCGCGCAGAAGTCGCTCCAGGCCGCCCTGAACGACCCCGACAACCTTCAGAAGATCCAGAACTGGATGAACGACCAGCGCGACAAGGTGGCCGACGGGACGTTCAGCCCGGTCTCCTCGCCGCGGCTGGGCGTCTTCACCGTGAAGGACGCGAACGGGGCGAACGCCGTGACGGGATCCTCCGTCTCGCAGTCCGCCTTCGCCGCCCAGGACTCCCAGGCCCAGCCGACCCAGGTCCACAGCGTGAAACTCGTCCTCGCCTACTCGCCCGAGTCCGGGACCTTCTACGTCCGTACCGCCTACCCGTACCCGCCGTAACATGCGCCCCCGTGACCTCGAAACACCACGACTTCCTCACCTCGGGCGCGGTGGGGCTCCTCATGCGCGTCGCCGTCGCGTCGCGCAACCCCGGGGCCGCACCGCTGGAGGACGAACTCCAGCGGCTTTCCCGCTTCCTGCAGGATTCCCGGGCCACGTCAGCGGCGATGCCGCCCGCGTCGCTGGCGTCGCTGCTCGACCTCCTGGCCGGCGAGGTCGGCACGGCGGTGTTCGAGACGAGGCCCGCCGCGTACCGCGAGGGGCTGGCGCGCGCGGCCGGCGACGATCCGCCGGCGGACTTCCTGCGCTCGCTGGCCGCGCTCATCCGCGAACCGCAGTTCCTCTCGTACCCGGACCCGACAGAGTTGCCGCTGTCCGACTGGGAGGCGACCCGGCGCTTCTCGCTGACGTCGGCCTACGTTTCGTCGATGGTCTCGGGAGAGCACGACAGCGTGGACGAGGCCCTGGAGGAGATCCTGACCAGCGAGCATCCCGACTGTCAGGAACTCGCCTATCTGGCTGGGGAGTTGCAGCGTCTCCTCTACTCGTTTCGCACACCCGTCGAACTCGATGCCGCCTTCGCCACCGTCATGCCCCAGGTGACCCACGCGCGCATCCACCTCCTCCTCGACGCCGTCCACGCCCACTTCGCCGAGCAGCACCGACCCGGGAGCCGCCCCTGCCCATCGAACCGGACCTCCACGTCGCCGACGAGGACCTGAAGCGCCTCGCGGACGACCTGGATGCCATGCGGACGCATATCGACGGGCAGGCGCGCCGGATGGACGCGATCGTCGACCGGGCCGAGGCGCGATGCCGCAGCGAGGCGGCCACGGCGTACCGGAAGCTGCACCGGAGGCCGGTGCGGACGCCGTGCGGGTCCGGGAGATCCTGGGAGTGTCGGCGAAGGCGGTACGGATGAGCCGGGACGGGTTCACCCGCCAGGAGTTGGACGTGCTGCGGCAGTTCCGGGCCGAGACGAAGAAGGTCGACATCGGCGCGGAGGTACGCGAACTGTCCGGCGAGGGGCCGGGCGACTCTGCGCGGCGGGGGAGCCGCGGGATGCCGTCGGCGCCGGTGCCGCGGTCGATCCCGGCCGCGCCGTGGCGCACGTATCGTGGGCCATCGTGGCTGGGGCGGTGGGCCGGATCGGGCCCGGTGCGGTCGACGGCCCTGTCGCTGCCGGGCGCCGCGTCGATCCGGGTCGCCTCGTCCGCGGCCCGTGCGCAGGGGCCCGGCCTTCCTGTCAGAACGCGGTGCCCCGCCAGATGTTGTCGAAGGCCGCCTCCTCGACGCTTCGGCGCTGGCTCTCGCCCTCCAGTTCGAGTTCCGCATCGCCGACGGCGGCCAGCACCGTGGCCGTGTCATCCGTCGGTTCCGATGCCTCGGCGGCCGGTTCGGCCGCCAGCCCGAGGGCCGCCACGAGCGCGGTGAGAACGGGATCGCCCGCCTCCCGACGCTCCTGCGCCCGGCGGTGCGCGAGGGAGTCGGTGAGTACCAGTTCGCCTCCGCCCCCGAAGGGCAGCCGGCGCCGGTGCGTCCGGCTGAGGTCGCCGTCCGATTCCAGTGCCGCTTCGTAGCCGTAGGCCAGGGCGCGGCCCCGTCGCCACAACCAGTCGTCCAACGACTCGTACGGCTCGTGCCGGACGAGCGCGGCGCATGCCTGCCGCAGGAGGGCGTCCTGCGGCGTCGGGTCGTCGACCGGTACGAGGCTGTCGCCGTCCAGCAGGATGGCGCCGAGGTCCAGCAGGTCGATCACCTCGGCGCCTGCGAGCGCCAGCGACAGGGCGCCCCGGGACACGACACGGCCGGGGTCGAGTTCCATGACGGTGATCCACAGATCACGTGCCGTGCTCACAGCGGACTCCCGGAGAGTTCGACGACGTACACGATCAGGATCCGCCGGACAGGCCCTGGGAGCGACACGTGGCGCCTGCCCGCGCCTCCGACGGCTGCGACGGTGCCGTCGAGGGCCTTGCCGGGATGCGTTTTCCGCAGGCCGGTGGAAGCAGCCCGATCGACGGGGTGGAACGGTCACCACTCGGCCGCGTCGACGACGGCCGTGGCGAAGCCCCGAGGGTCCTCCTGGGGAACGTTGTGGCCGACGTCGAGGACGCGGTGGTCGTACTGGCCGGTGAACATGGCGCGGTACGCGGACCCGTCGCCGGCCGGGGTGAAGGGCTCGTAGCGGCCGTCGATCGTGATCGTGGGTACGCCGACGGCCGGGGCCTGCTGCAGCAGCGCTCCAGGTCCGCGTACCCCGGCTCGCCGGGGGCCAGGCTCTGCCGCCAGCGGTGGTTCCCGATCACGAGCGCGACGTAGTCGGGGTTGTCGGAGGCCGCTGCTGTGCGGTCGTACGTGTCCTGGGTGAAGTTCCAGGGGGGTGAGTTGAACTTCCAGATGAACCGACCCAGGTCGTGACGGTACCGGGTGAGGCCCGCCACGCCGCGCTCGGTGGCGAAGTAGTACGGGTACCACCATGCGTTCTCGGCCATGGACGGCAGCGCCCGTCAGGGCGGCGACGGCGAAGCGGTGCTTCCCGCGTCGGACGGGGGCGGCGGGCCGGATCGTGCCCGAGGACGTACTCCTGAGGGTCTCCCGTTGTTCGGTGTGCCCTCACCTGGCGGCGGTCCGGGCCGACGACGGCCCGCCAGACGCCGATGCCGCGGAGCTCGCCGACGGGACGCCACAGGCGGGCGAGACGCCCGGACTCGGCGAGCTCGCCCGCCCGCACGGCCTCGGCGGCGCGGCGCCGGTCGACCTCTTCCTGGGATGTGCCCTCGGGGACGGCGGTCGTGATCTCGACCAGGAACTCACGCACGGCCAGGCTCCGTTCGTCAGGGAACGCCGGGCAGCGGCCCGTGTGCCGCAGTCGCTCCGGGGCTCCCGGAGCGGTTCTTCGCAATCGTCGTGCGTCTGCGGACGGATGCGTGCCACGACGCGTGCGCTCGCGACGGCCTCGTCCAACTGAAGGTGGAGGGAAGTCGGCGACCGGTCAGCGTGAGTCCTGCAACACCTGGGGGCAGCTGATCGGGCACGAGAATCGTTGTACGCTCCGAAGACCGCCCTTGACCTGCTGAAGCAGGCAGGGAGCAGACATTTCAGGAGTTTCTTCATGTTCCGTACCATGTTCAAGTCCAAGATCCACCGTGCCACCGTGACCCAGGCGGACCTGCACTACGTCGGATCGGTCACCGTCGACGCGGAGCTGATGGAGGCGGCGGATCTGCTGCCCGGCGAGCTCGTCCACATCGTCGACATCGACAACGGAGCCCGCCTGGAGACGTACGTCATCGAGGGCGAGCGCGGCTCCGGGGTCATCGGGATCAACGGCGCCGCCGCCCACCTCGTGCACCCGGGTGATCTGGTGATCCTCATCAGCTACGCGCAGGTCGAGGACGCGGAGGCGCGGACCCTCGTGCCCCGCGTCGTGCACGTCGACGGCGAGAACCACATCGTGGAGCTGGGTGCCGACGCGTCCGCGCCCGTCCCCGGGAGCGACACGGTGCGCGGCCCGCACGCCGTGCCCGCGCGGGTCTGAGCCCGGCCTCCGGTCACTCGGCGCCCCTCCGGGAGGGGCGCCGGGTGACCCGGCGGGCGCGGCCGAGGTGGCGGGGCGACCCTGGAAGGGAGCCCTTGTGGGTCCCCGCGCGCACGCTCCCCGTGTCGGGGGGACCCCGCCGACCGGGAGGTCCGCGATGACGCATCCCTTCCCCGATCCGCTGCCCCCGCCGCCGATCCCGCCCGTGCCCTCGCCGCCGCCCGTGCCCCCGCCGAACCCGGTGCCGGTCCCGCCGGACCCGGAGCCCACTCCCACGCCCCGGCCGGGGCGGCCCGTACCGGAACCCGAACCTCAGCCCGAACCCGGACCCGCCGGCGGGTGAACAGAGTCAACGCATAGGTGACATAAGGGTCTTGAGGTTTCGCGCGGCCCTTGTCACGGAGCGTGCGCCACCCCTAACTTGGACGGCTGTCGCTGTGTTCAAGGGGGGCCCATGGCCGTACGCGGACGTCACCGCCGCCACCAGCCGAGCCGGATCAACCGTGCCTCGCTCACCGTCACGGCGGGAGGCGCCGGCATGGCGCTGCCGCTGATCGGCGCGGGCGCCGCGCATGCCGCCTCGCTCGACGTCTGGGAGAAGGTCGCGTCCTGCGAGTCCTCCTCCAGTTGGCACATCAACACCGGCAACGGCTACTTCGGCGGCCTCCAGTTCACCCAGTCCACCTGGGAGCGGTACGGCGGCACGCACTACGCGCCGCGCGCCGACCTCGCCTCCAAGGACCAGCAGATCGCGATCGCCGAACGCGTCCTCAAGGGCCAGGGGCCCGGCGCCTGGCCGGCCTGCGGCCCCCGCGCGGGCCTCGCCCGCGGCGGCGGGACACCGGACGTCGCGGCCCTGCGCGCCGCGGCACCCGAGCCGACCGGCGGCGGGAACGCCGTCCGCGCGGCGTCCCTGGGGCAGCGCCTCTTACCCGAACAGCCGGCGCGGGGCGCGAGCCCGACCACCGTGCCCACCGTGCGCGAGATGTACACGGTGACGCCCGGCGACTCCCTGTCGAAGATCGCCCACGACGAGCGCGTCAAGGGCGGCTGGCAGCGTCTGTACGACACCAACCGGGCGGTCGTCGGCGACGACCCCGACCTCATCCGCCCCGGGCAGCGCCTGACCCTGCGCATCACGGCCCCGAAGAAGGCGGAGAAGAAGGCGGAGAAGGCCCCGCAGAAGGCCGCCCCGCCCGCGCGGACCGTCCGGCCCGTCAAGGTCACGCCGCCCAGGACCGCGCCTCCCGAGGCCGTACTCCCCAAGACCCCGCTGGCCGGACCCGACACCCGCCCCTCGGCGAAGCCGACGCACAAGCCGGCGCCCAAGCCGACCCACAAGCCGGCACCGAAGCCCACCACGCCGCACACCAAGCACACCCCGAAGCCGACCCACAAGCCCAGCCCCAAGCCGACCCACAGGCCCAAGCCCGCCGCCGAGCCGTCCACGGACGACTACTCCGCGCCCGTCTCCGCCGGCATCGGCACCCGGTACGGCACCCGTGGCTCCTCCTGGTCCAGCGGCTACCACACCGGGGTCGACTTCCCCGTGCCCACCGGCACCTCCGTCAGGGCCGTGGCCGGCGGCCGGGTCGTGTCCGCCGGGTGGGGCGGGGCGTACGGCTACCAGATCGTCGTGCGCCACGACGACGGCCGCTACAGCCAGTACGCGCACCTCTCCGCGCTCGCCGTCCGTGAGGGCCAGCGGGTGCACGCCGGTCAGCGCATCGCGCGCTCAGGATCGACCGGCAACAGCACGGGACCGCACCTCCACTTCGAGATCCGGACGGGTCCCGGGTACGGCTCCGACATCGACCCCCTGGCCTACCTCAGGGCGCGAGGCGTCTCCATCTGACGCCGTCGGCGCCTCGGACGATGACACCGACAGGGACTCCGGCGGGGCCGTCATGCGGTCGAGCGTGAGCTGTACGAGGCCGCCCGCCGCGACCGCGCCGCAGATCAGCGCCGCTACGGTGCCCGCCGCGCCGTAGCGGAAGCTCTCGCCGAAGAGCGTCACGCCCACGGCCGCGGCGACCACCGGGTTGACCACCGTGACGGTGGCCAGCGGGGCGGCGAGCCCCGCACCCCGGTAGGAGGCCTGGGAGAGCAGCAGCCCGGTCACCGCGAAGGCGGAGAGCACGAGCAGCCCCGTCCACTCGGCGAGCGGGGCCCGCGGCGTCCATTCCTCGGCCACCGACTTCGTGAGGACCGAGGCCATGCCGAAGGAGACGCCCGCCGCCGCGGCGAGCACGATGCCGCGCAGCACGGACCGGCCCACCAGACGGGCGGCCGTGAACAGGACGGCCACCGCGCCGAAGGCGGTGCCCGTGAGCAGCCACCGCTCCCCGTCGCTCAGGGACCCCTCGGTGCCGCTGGTGAGGCTCAGCAGCCCGGCGAGGCCCACCGTGGCCATCAGCGCGCCGCGCCAGGCCCGCCGCCCGGCCCTGCGGCCGACGAACAGGGCCGCCATGGGCAGCGCGAAGACGATGGTGAGGGCGCCCAGCGGCTGGACCAGGCTGAGCGGACCGTACGCCAGGGCGGCGACGTGCAGGCTCGCGCCGACGCCGTTGAGCAGGACGGAGACCCACCAGGCCGGATTGCGCAGCGGCGCGTAGCGCGGGGCCGCGGCGGAGGACGCGACCCGCTCCTGCACGATCGCCGCGGCCGCGTAGGCGACCGCGGAGGCCAGGGCCAGGACGACGGACAGCATGAGTGGACTCATACCTTCCACGATCTCTCCTCCCGGCCGTCCGCGTCGTCGTACCAGGGGACGTCTTCGCGGGTACCGCCGACGGAGTACATGCCCCGCGCGTACGCCCCTGGAAGTACGCCCGTGCAGGTCGGAACGGGTGCAAAGCAGGCTTTCCGATCAGTTCGGAGCGGCTCCGGGAGGGGCTTCGGGAAACTCGGGAGAAGTTACGGTGGGGGCCGACCACAGGATTCCGGGGCGGGGGCGTGCGCATGGGACTCGGCGCGAGCGGCGACGGCGGATCGCCGGGCGGCTTCTTCGCCCTGCGGACCACCGCTCCGGCGACCGGCGGCGCGCACCGGCCGCTCGCCTGCCTGTACGCGGGGGAGGACGGGCCCCTCACCGCGCGCGTGGACCACGTCGCCGCCCGGCTCGGCGCCCCCGAGCGGCGCGTCGGGGCCTCCGTCGCCCACCTCGGGCTCGCCGCCCGGCTCTGGTCCGCCGCCCTCGGCCCCGCTGCGCTCCACGGCCGCTTCCCGAGCCTCGACCCCGCCGAACTGCACTGGGACGGGGCGCTGAGCTCGCCCGACGACCTGTGGTGGGCGGGCTCCGGGACCCGGCCCGCGACCGTGGACGAGCTGCGTGCGGCCGTCCAGGAGGCCCATCTCGTCCCGCTCCACGCGGCCCTGCGCCGGGACGGGAACATCTCCCCGCGCCTCCTCTGGGGCAACGCCGGCTCCGCCCTCGCCGGCGCCCTGCGCGAGCTGATCCGCTGGGCGGGCGCCCACGGTCGTCCGGAGGCGGCCGAGCGGGCCGCCGCCCTGGTCTCCGGACTCCTGGACCACCCGGACCTCGCCGGGACCCTCCGCGGCCCACGGCTGCGCCGCACCACCTGCTGCCTCTACTACCGCGTCCCGGGCGGCGGGCTGTGCGGCGACTGTGTCTTCGACCACGCTCCCCGAACGGGTTTGGAGGCGCGGCCCCCCGCTCCGTAAAGTTGGGGTTTTGAAAGCCCGCGAGCGGCGACGTACGAGCGAACGAGGAATCCGAAGGCCATGACGGTGACCGAAGAAAACCAGGACTACGGGCCGGGCATCGACCCCGAGCGCCTGGCCGTCTGCCTGAGCGTCCTCGACGAGCTCGACAAGATCGACGTCGACCACCCGGACGCGATCACCGTCCGGCGCGCCACCGCCGGGATCTACCGGACCGTGAAGCAGCGCCGCCGCCAGGAGCGCCGGGCCGCGAAGACCGCGAACGACAAGGCGGTCACCGAGGCCACGGCCACCGGCTCCGCGCAGCGCATCGACGACGAGACCGAGGGCCTGCTGCCCACCTCCGTCACGGAGGAGGGGCGGATCGCGGGGATACTCCAGCGTCCGCGCTCCTGCTACGTCTGCAAGACGCGGTTCGTCGAGGTCGACTACTTCTACCACCAGCTCTGCCAGCCGTGCGCGGCGCTGAACCGGGCCAAGCGCGACGCCAGCGCCGACCTCGCCGGCAAGCGCGCGCTGCTCACCGGCGGCCGGGCCAAGATCGGCATGTACATCGCGCTGCGGCTGCTGCGCGACGGTGCCCACACCACCATCACCACCCGCTTCCCCAAGGACGCCATCCGCCGCTTCAAGGCGATGGAGGACTCCGCGGACTGGATGCACCGCCTGGAGGTCGTCGGCATCGACCTGCGCGACCCCGCGCAGGCCGTCGCGCTCGCCGACCAGATGACCGAGGCCGGCCCGCTCGACATCCTCATCAACAACGCGACGCAGACCGTGCGCCGACTGCCCTCCGCGTACGCCGCCCTCGTCGAGGGCGAGGACGCCCCGCTGCCGGCGGGCGAGCTCCCCGCCCACCACGTCATCGGCGCGTTCAACTCGGGCGCGGTCGGCGAGCTCGTCGGTTCGTCCGAGCTTCCCGCCGGCGTGCGCGACCTGGAGGCGCAGCAGGTCGCCGACCTGGCCCTGGTCGCGGGCAACGCCAGCATCGCCAAGCACATCGACGGCACCGCCATCGACGCCGGCGGCCTCGTGCCCGACGTCGTCGAGAGCAACACCTGGGTGCAGAGCATCGAGCAGATCTCCCCGGTGGAGCTCCTCGAGACCCAGCTGTGCAACTACACGGCGCCGTTCATCCTGATCAGCAAGCTGCGGCCGATCATGGCCGAGGCGGCGAAGAAGGCGGCCAGCGGCCGTGCCTACGTCGTGAACGTGTCGGCGATGGAGGGCGTCTTCAGCCGCGGCTACAAGGGCGCCGGCCACCCGAACACCAACGCGGCGAAGGCCGCGATGAACATGGTGACGCGGACCAGCGGCCAGGAGATGTTCGAGACCGACGGCATCCTCATGACCTCGGTCGACACCGGCTGGATCACCGACGAGCGTCCCCACTTCGACAAGCTGCGCCTCGCCGAGGCCGGTTTCCACGCCCCGCTGGACCTCGTCGACGGCGCGGCCCGGGTGTACGACCCCGTCGTGCGCGGCGAGGCGGGCGAGGACCTCTACGGCTGCTTCCTGAAGGACTACGCCCCCGCCAACTGGTAGGCCGCCCCCGCTACGGCGGTCCCGCGGTCCCGACGAGAGCGCCCCACCGGCCTGGTGGGGCGCTTTTCCGTCTTGTGTCACCCGATTGCGTCACACTTTGGAGCCCGGTAGAGCGCGGGCGCGCTCATTTGGTTAGTCTGATGCACACGGTCGGCCACCGAGGAGACACACCTTCCTCACGGCCGTCCTGGGACAGGCCTGCCACCAAGGCCGCGGTCCCGCCACGAACGGCGCCACCGCGACCGACCGGCACTTGTCCCCATACCGACGCGACACAAAGGAGTGCGCGGTGACACCCGAACTGACGAAGCAGGAACCGCGACCGGCCGAACGCACCGAGCGGCCCCGCCGCAAGGGCGAACTGGGCAGCCTCGACGTGTGGGCCCACGCGGCCCCCATCAGGCTCGCGGGCTACGAGGAGGACCTCGCCGAGCCCCACATCCTGCCGGGCATCGACTGATCGTTCCGCTTTCACCCCGGGTGCCCCCGGCCGTTCACGGCCCGGGGGCACCGGCGTGTTCAGCGGGAGGTGCCGGTGGGCGCCCGCAGGCGGATCGGCGGCATGTACTCCCGCACCAGCGTCCGGTGCCACCAGGCCCCGGTCTCCCGGAGCTCGCGCCAGGTCGTGTACCGGTAGCGGTAGAGCCGGGCGCGGACGAGGACCGGCGGCGCGTCCGGGAAGGGATTGCGGGCGAGCAGCCGCAGGGTGTCCCGGTCGCCGTCGAGGAGCCGCTCGACGAAGGGGCCGAACCACTCGCGCGCGTACCCCGGGGAGAGCGCGGCGAACCACATCAGCCAGTCGAGCCGCAGATGGTACGGGGCGAACTGCCGGGGCAGCCGGCGCGGGTCGCCCGGCTTGCCCTTGAAGCCGTACTCCCGCCACACCGTGCCCGGACGCGGCACCGGATCGTCGGTGCCCTCGATGACGATCTCGTCCCGGATCCTCCCGACGGTTCCGAAGGCCCCGTAGCTGTTGACCAGGTGGTACGGGTCGTACGAGCGGTTCATCGCCTGGTGCTTGGAGAGCAGGTTGCGCGCCGGGCGGTAGCTCCGTACGAGGACGAAGGCGGTCATCGCGACCACCGCGACCACGTACCAGGGCGGCGGATCCGGCTGGGGGTGCTCGCCGACGAGCGGGGAGGCGTCCACGGCGGAGAGCGCGAGCACGATCGTGAGCCAGTTCAGCCAGGCGAAGTTCCCGGAGAGCACCAGCCAGAGCTGGGTCGCCACCATCAGGCAGGCCGCCACCGTGGCCACCGGCTGCGGGGTGAAGAGCAGGAACGGCACGAGCAGCTGGACGACGTGGTTGGCCGCGACCTCCACCCGGTGCAGCGGGCGCGGCAGATGGTGGAAGAACCAGCTCAGCGGGCCGGGCATCGGCTGGGTCTCGTGGTGGTGGTAGAGGCAGGTCAGGTTCCGCCAGCAGGGGTCGCCGCGGATCTTGATGAGCCCGGCGCCGAACTCGACGCGGAAGAGCAGCCAGCGCAGCAGGAACAGGACGAGGACCGGCGGGCCGGTGTCGTCGTTGCCGAGGAAGACGGCGAGGAGTCCGGTCTCCAGGAGCAGCGACTCCCAGCCGAAGGCGTACCAGGTCTGTCCCACGTTCACGATCGACAGGTACAGCCCCCAGAGCACCAGCCACAGCAGCATCGAGACCGGCAGCGGCACGGCGTCCCCGGCGCCCGCGACGAGCGCGAGCGCGAGGGCGGAGCCGGACCAGGCGACGGCCGCGAAGAGGCGGTCGGAGTAGCGCCAGTGGAAGAGCGAGGGCGTGTGGCGCGGCCGGGTCCTGCGCACGTACTCCGGTACGGGGAGCATGCCGCGCTCGCCGATCAGCGCCCGGAACTGGAGGGCTGCCGAAAGGAACGCCACGCAGTACAGCCCGGCGAGGCCCCGCTGGAAGACGATCCGGCTCAGCCACTGGTCGGGTGCGGTGAACCACTCCATCACCACCAGTATCGGCCCGGGGTCACGCCCTGACGAGACGTCCGAGGGTCCGGCCGAGGCGGCGCGCGTAGGCGTGCTGGAGCACCGGGATCAGGGGTCCGCCGAGCCGGGTGTACCAGGCGGCGGGACGGCTGAAGGCGGTGACCGTGAAGCGGACCGTGCCGTCGGGCTCCAGCGTCACGACGAAGGACTCCTCGCCGCACTCCGCGTGCCCGGTCAGGGTGCCGTAGGCGAAGCCGACGCGGTCCTCCTCGTACGCCGTCCAGATCACCTCGCAGGGGACGCCGAGGTGGAGCGGGCCCGCGCCCAGCGCCACCGTCAGGTGCGCGCCGGGCTCCGCGCGGTCGGCGTCGGCCCGGACGCGCGCCCCGGAGGCGCGGTGCATCCGCCAGGTGGTGACGGCCGCGCCGGCGGTCTCGAAGGCGGCCCTGCCGCGGCCGACGACCGTGCTGTGCCGCAGGTGGTGGTAGCCCTCGGGGAGGGCCTCCGGGGTGCGGGTGGCGCCGACCTCGCGGTAGGTGAGGGCGGGGCGGCGGTCGGGCTGGGAGAGGTCGTTCAGCAGGCGGGTCATGCCGGGAGCTCCGTTCGGGCGAGAAGGGCCGGAGGGGTGTGGTCCGCCCGGAGGCGGCGCCGGGCGAGGAGCGCGCAGACGGCGAAGCCGAGGGCGTTGCCCAGGCCGTGCGTGGCGGCCGTCCAGGTCAGGGAGAGGTGCGGCAGCCCGGTCGCCTCGCCGAGCGCCCAGCTGAGGGCGAGCGCCATGGTGGCGACGAGGACCAGGGCCGAGACGGCGAGGAGGCCCCGGGTGAGCGGGTCGGCGGCGAGCTCGCGGCGCTCCCGCAGGGTCAGCACGGAGACCGCGGCCATGCCGGCCGTCAGGACGACGGCCCCCACGAGCTCGGCCCAGTCGTCGACGAAGTAGCCGAGCAGGACGAGCAGGGTGCCGGCGGGGACGCTGAGCGCGGCGAGGCGGGCCGCGGGACCGTCGGAGGCGCGGCTGACGAGCCCGGCGACCAGGGCGGCGGCGAAGCCCGCGAAGTGGAAGTGCGGGACGGTCAGCGCGAGGACGTCCAGGTCGAAGCCGAACAGCGGGTACGAGGCCCGCTCGGCGACGAGCGCGAGCCCGGCGACGGAGGGCGCCGCCAGGGCGGTGAGGACGGCGATCTCGCTCGGCCGGAACGAGCGCGTCAGCATCAGCCGGGCCGGGGCCTGGAGCGCGAGCGCCAGGGTGGCGAGGGCGTAGACCGCTGCGAGCGCGGCGGCGGCTCCGGAGCGGGGCAGCCAGAGGGCCAGGGCTCCCGGGACGGCGAGCAGCGGCCAGGCGCGGCGGAGCGGGTCCCAGCCGGGCGGCCGGGGGCCGTCGAGGAGCGCGAGCCCGGTCGGTACGACCCAGAACATGCCGATCATCACGATCGGATTCACCAGGACCGGCAGCGCGGCCATGCGTCAGCACCCCCCACTTGAACGCGTTCAACTGACGGGTCGAGCGTAGGGCCTCTCTTGAACGTGTTCAAGTCCCTGGCCGGTCCACTCGGCCGGACGCGCTCCGCTTGCGGCCCCTCGCGCACTGCGACAGACATGAGGGACTGGCCGCACACCGGGCGCCGGGCCCGGGGGAGAGAAAGTCGAGAACCAGGTGCGCTCACCCCTCCGCCGGACGCGCCGAACCGGCCCCGCGGCCGCGACGCTCGTCTCGGCCCTGCTGCTCACGGGCTGCTCCTCCGTGGGGGAGGGCGCCGGCGGCGAACCCGCCGCGACCCCCGTCACGGACGTCTTCCTCCAGCCGCTCGGCGCCCGCGGGCCCGACCCCTTCACCGACTCCACCGTCCGGAACACCGCACCGCCCTCCGCCCCGCACCGGCAGCCCGACGACGACACCCGGCAGGCCCGCGAGATCATCGGCTCCGCCCCCGGCCTCTACGGCGGCACGCGCGCGATCGGCAGCTGCGACGTCGAACGGCAGATCGCCCTCCTCGCCGCGGACCGCACCAAGGCGCGCGCCTTCGCCGAGGCCGCCGGCATCCCCGAGACCGGCGTCGCCGACTGGCTCCGCGGGCTCACCCCGGTCGCCCTGCGCGCCGACACCCGCGTCACCGACCACGGCTACCGCGAGGGCCGGGCCAGCGCCTTCCAGGCCGTCCTGCAGACCGGCACGTCGGTCCTCGTCGACCAGTACGGCTCCCCCCGCGTCCGCTGCGCCTGCGGCAACCCGCTCCGCAGCCCCGCCGCCGACCGGAGCGGCGTCCACCAGGGCGAGCCCTGGGACGGCTTCGACCCCGACCGCGTGATCACCGTCCGGCCCGCCGGCTCCGTCGTCACCAGCCTGGTCATCGTCAACACCACCGACAGCACCTGGATCGAGCGGCGGACCGGCACCGACGGGGACGAGGACCGGAAGCCCGACGTGGAGCCCGCCTGCGACCCCGACACCTGCGCCCTCACCGGCTCCGGCACGCCCGACCCGACCGACCCCGGCCGCCCCTCCTCCCCGGCCCCCGTCCCGCCGGCGCCCACCTCGCCGGACCCCGTCGGGCCCGGCCCCTCGACCCCGCTCCCCGACGTCCCCGACCCGTCCGGGACCGGTGGCACGGACACCGCGCCGACGCCGCCGGCCCCCGATCCGTACACGGAGCCGTACCCCGACCCGTACAGCGACCCCTTCCTCGACCCGTTCGCGGACCCCTCCGGCGAGCCGCCCACCGTCCCGGACGGACAGCTGCCCCCCGACGAGCTCTTCCCGGCCGGTCCGCCGCCCGACCGGCCGGAGACCTTTCAGGGGTGAAACGGATCTTCCTGGTGCGCAGGGCCGGGGCTGCGCCTAGCGTGGCCCCATGAACGCGGGCAGCGGAGGCGAGGAGGCGATCGCGCGGCAGGACCGCGCGCCGGAGGAACCGGGGGCCGGGACCCGGATCCTGGCCGGCTACGGCTCCGCCTTCCGCATGGGCGGCTTCGACTGGGACCTGCTCACCGGGGTCATGACCATGGACGACGCCGCCCTCGACGTCTTCGACATGGACCGCGCCGACTACGACGGCAGGCCCGAGTGCCTGAGCCCGCGGGTGCTGCCGGACGAGGGCCGCCAGCTCGACGCCCTCGTGGCCCAGGCGCTCAAGGACGGCAGCGACCAGTACGGCGCCTACTTCCGCATCCGCCGCCGCGACGGCAGCCACCAGTGGACCCACACCCAGGGCCTCGTCCACCGCGACGAGACCGGCCGGCCCGTCCGCATCATCGGCATCCTGCGCGACGCCACCCACGAACTCACCGAGTCCGCGGCCCGGCTCGGCCTCGACGAGGGGCGCCGACGGCGCGCCGACGTCGTCGAGGGCACCACGGCGGCCCTCGCCTACGCCCGGACCGTGCAGGACGTCGTCGACCTGCTCAACGACTCGCACGCCCTCGAACAATTCGGCGCGGCCAGCCTCGTCATGGGCCTCCTCGACGGCGGCCGGATCCGCCTGGTCGCCGAGGGACCCGACGGCGCCTTCGTGCCGGGCACCCGGTTCACCCGGGTGGACGAGCCGTACCCGATGAGCGAGGTCATCCGCACCCTGCGCCCTCGCTTCATCGACTCGGCCCGGGACTTCGCCGACTCCTTCCCCGTGCTCTGGCCCCACATCAGCGGACTCGGCATCACCACCGCCGCCTATCTGCCGCTCATCGCCCAGGCCAAGCCCATCGGCGCCCTCGGCCTGCTCTACAGCGACAGGACCGGCTTCAGCGAGGACGAGCGGACCCTGCTCGTCGCCATCGGCAGCAGCATCGCCCAGAGCCTCCAGCGCGCCATGCTCTACGAGCAGGAGCACGACCTCGCCGAAGGGCTCCAGCAGGCGATGCTGCCGCGCCGGATCCCCGAGATCCCCGGCGCCCAGACGGCCGTCCGCTACCGCTCCGCCCGCCTCGGCCGCGACATCGGCGGCGACTGGTACGACGTCATCGCGCTGCCCGGCGACCGGGTCGGCGCCGTCATCGGGGACGTGCAGGGCCACGACACCCACGCGTCGGCCGTCATGGGCCAGCTGCGGATCGTGCTGCGCGCCTACGCCGCCGAGGGCCACCCCCCGGCCACGGTCATGGCCCGGGCCTCCGTCTTCCTCCACGAACTCGACACCGAACGCTTCGCCACCTGCACCTACGCGGAGGTCGACCCCGTCACCGGAGTCGTCCAGGTGGTGCGCGCCGGCCATGTCGACCCGCTGATCAGGGACATCGACGGCCGCTGCCGCAGGATCCCGGTCGAGGGCGGGCTGCCGCTCGGGCTCTCCGCCGAGTTCGGGCGGCTCGGCTATCCCGTCACCACCCTGGAACTGGACCCCGGCCAGACACTGCTGCTCTACACCGACGGCCTCGTGGAGAAGCCCGGGGCCGACCTCGACGAGGGCCTCCAGTGGCTCTCCTCGCTCGTCCGGCGCGGCCCCGCCGACCTCCAGCAGCTCGCCGACCACCTGTGCGACGTGGTCGCCGACCGGGGCGGCGAGGACGACGTCGCGATCCTGCTGCTGCGCCGCCACGACACGTACCACCTGCGGGGCACCGGCCGGTTCCAGCAGCACGTGGCGCAGAGCGACCCCGAGGCGCTGAGCTCGGCCCGGCACATGATCCGCGCCGCCGTCCGGGCCTGGGGGGCGGAGGAGCGCGCCGACGAGATCGAACTGGCCGCCGACGAGCTGATGACGAACGCCCTGATGCACACCGACGGCGGGGCGATCGTGACCCTGCGGATCCTCGCCGGGCCCCCGCGGCGGCTGCGGGTCGAGGTGGAGGACCGGTCCAGCGCCCTGCCCCGGCGCCGCGAGGCGGGGGAGGCGGGGGTGTCCGGACGGGGGCTGCTCCTGGTCGACCAGCTCTCCGACGCGTGGGGCGTGGAGTCGAGGGGTGGCGGCAAGTGCGTGTGGTGTGAATTCACCACTCGTTAACTGAGCGTGAACTGATCGTACTTGACCGTAACTGACGGTACGGGATTGACTTCGCTCACCCGCCCCCTCAGTGGAGAGCACCGCAGGACATCGCAGGGCAAACCGCAGGACGAACCGCAGGACAAGAGGACATCGTGAGCAGCGAGCTTCTGGCACCCCTGGACCTGGCCTTCTGGCACCTGGAATCCACCGACCACCCCCTGCACCTCGGGGCCCTCGCCCACTTCGGCCCCCCGCCCGTCACCGCCGGGCGCGAGCCGGCCGACATCCTGGAACTGCTCGCCCGACGCGCCGCCGCCGTCCCCCGGCTCCGGATGCGCGTCCGCGACGTCCTGTTCCCCGTCGGCGGCGCCGCCTGGAGCGCCGACCCCGACTTCGACGTCCGCCGGCACGTCCGCGAGATCACCCTCCCCGGCACCGACTTCCCCGCCGAGACCGCCCGGCTCGCCGCCGAACTCATGGAACGCCCCGTCGCCCGGGGCCTGCCGCCCTGGGAGATGTACCTGCTCAGCGGCGCTCCCGACGGCTCCTTCGCCGTCCTCGTCAAACTCCACCACGCCCTCGCCGACGGCATGCGGGCCGTCGCCATCGGCGCCGGGATCTTCGACGAGATCGCCGTCGGCCGCCGCCCGGCGGGCCGCGCCCGCCCCGTCCCCCCGCGCTCCTGGCTCCCCGGCCCCGGCCGCCTCCTCGGCATCGCCCGCGACCGCCTCGGCGACCTCGGCCGGGCCGTCGAGGTCGGCGCCTCGGTCGTCGGCTCCTCCGTCGCCCGCGCCGGCCACCTCGACCCGCGCCCCACCGGCCCGCTCGCCGCCGACTCCAGCGGCACGCGCCGGGTCGCCACCGCCACCCTGCCCCTCGACCGTGTCCACCGGATCCGCCGCACCATCGGCGGCACCGCCAACGACGTCCTCCTCACCCTCGTCGCCGGCGCCCTGCGCCGCTGGTTCGACGGGCGCGGCCTGCCCCTCCCCGCCGCCGACCCCCGGGCCCTCGTCCCGGTCTCCCGCCGCCGCCCCGGCGCCCCGGCGGGCCCCGGCAACAGCCTCTCCGGCTACCTCCTCGACCTGCCCGTCACCGAACCCGACCCGGCCGCCCGGCTGGCCGCCGTCCGGGACGCCATGGACCGCAACAAGGCCGCCGGACCCTTCCGGGGCGCGGGCGCCGTCGCCCTCCTCGCCGACCAACTGCACCCGCTCGCCCACCGCTTCGGCGCGCCCCTCGCCGCCGGCGCCGCCCGGCTCCTCTTCGACCTCCTCGTCACCCAGGTGCCGCTGCCCCGCTCCGCGCTCTCCCTCGGCGGCGCCCCGCTCCGCGCGCTCTTCCCGATGGCCCCGCTCGCCCGCGGCCAGTCCCTCGCCGTCGCCATGTCCCCGTACGGCGGCCGGGTCCACATCGGCCTCGTCGCCGACGGCGAGGCCGTCCCCGACCTCGACGCCCTGGCCGCCGCGCTCACCGCCGAACTCGACCTGCTCGACCCGCCGGTCGTCACGGCGCGCACGTAACGCGGGGGAACCGCCGCACCGGGCTCACCGTCTCGTCGTACGGCGGGCCCGGCGGCCCGCGGGGCGATGGCGGGATCCTCGCCGGCCGGAGGACGCCGGAACCGCTCACATAGACTCCGCCGCATGCTGCGCGTACTGGCCGTCGACGACGAGGGACCCGCCCTCGGAGAGCTGCTCTACCTGCTGCGCGCCGACCCCCGGGTGCGGACCGCCGAGGGCGCCGGCGACGCCACCTCGGCCCTGCGCAGGATCGGGCGCGCCCTGGAGACCGGACCCGACGGCGACGACGGCATCGACGTCGTCTTCCTCGACATCCACATGCCCGGACCGACCGGCCTCGACGTCGCCCGGCTGCTCGCCGGCTTCGCCCGGCCCCCGCACATCGTCTTCGTCACCGCCCACGAGGGCTTCGCCCTCCAGGCCTTCGACCTGAAGGCGGTCGACTACGTCCTCAAGCCCGTCCGCCGCGAGCGCCTCGCCGAGGCCGTCCGCCGCGTCCACGAGCTGGTCCACGCCACCGCCGCCCCCGCCGCGTCCGAGCAGATCCCCGTCGAGCTCGGCGGCGTCACCCGCTTCGTCCCCGTCGACGACATCGCGTACGTCGAGGCCCACGGCGACTACGCCCGCCTCCACACCGACCACGGCAGCCACCTCGTCCGCATCCCGATCTCCACGCTCGAAGAGCGGTGGGCCGCCCGGGGCTTCGTCCGCATCCACCGCAGCCATCTCGTCGCCCTGGGCCGGATCGACGAGCTGCGGCTCGACGCCGGCGCCACGTCCGTGCGGATCGGCGACACCGACCTCGCCGTCAGCCGCCGCCACGCCCGCAACCTCCGCGACCTGCTGATGCGCCGGGCCGGCGGCTGACCGGCACCCCTACCGGCGCCGCGCCCCGGCCCCGTACACTCCACGAGCCGAGGAGACAGCCAGAGAGCGGACGTTGATGCCGGAGCCCCACCCCCCGCGCAGGCCCCGGCGCGAGACCGTCACGTACGCCTCCGCCCACGGCCCGGGTGCCGTGCCCGCACCCGCCGGGCGGCGCCCCGCGCACCCGCCCGCACGGTCCGAGATCGACGAGCAGACCACCCTCGGCCACACCTACGTCCGCTCCCTGATGCGCAGTCAGCTCCGCGCCGCCCTCACCGCCCTCGGGGCCCTGGCCCTGCTCGTCGGCCCGCTGCCGCTGCTGCTCGCGCTGCCCGCGCCCGAGGCGCTCGTCTGGGCCGCGCTCGGCTGCGGGGTGTACCCGGTGGTCTGGGTCATCGCCCACCGGTACGTCCGCCGGGCCGAGCGCAACGAGCGCGACTTCACGGGCCTCGTCGAAACCGGCTTCGGCGAACGGTGAAGTGCCCCGCGTGAACCAGACCCATGCCGTCGCCGCCGTCACCGCCGTCGTCCTCGCCACCGTCCTCATCGGCGCCCTCGGCCTGCGGATCTCCCGCACCACCTCCGACTTCTACGTCGCCTCGCGAACCGTCCGGCCGGGCCTCAACGCCGCCGCCATCAGCGGGGAGTACCTCTCCGCCGCCTCCTTCCTCGGCATCGCCGGACTCGTCCTCGTCCAGGGCCCCGCCATGCTCTGGTACCCGGTCGGCTACACCGCCGGCTACCTCGTCCTGCTCGTCCTCGTCGCCGCCCCTCTGCGCCGCTCCGGGGCGTACACGCTCTCCGACTTCGCCGAGGCCCGCCTCGAATCCCCGCAGGCCCGGCGGCTCGCCAGCCTCTTCGTCGTCGGCATCGGCTGGCTGTACCTGCTGCCGCAGCTCCAGGGCGCCGGGCTCACCCTGGAGATCCTGACCGGCGCCCCCGACTGGGTCGGCGGACTGCTCGTCGCGCTCGTCGTCACCGGCACCGTCGCCGCGGGCGGGATGCGCAGCATCACCTTCGTGCAGGCCTTCCAGTACTGGCTGAAGCTCACCGCCCTGCTCGTCCCCGCCCTCTTCCTGCTCGCCGCCTGGTACGGGGACGGGGCGCCCCGCGCCCGCTTCGACGCCCCCGCCGTGCTGCGCGAACACACCGTCGTCGAGATCGCCGACACGGTGCGGATCGGGCTCGACGCCCCGCTGACGGTCACCGTCACCGGCAGCGTCGACTCCGTCGCGTACACCGGCCGGACCGTCACCCTCGCCCCCGGTACCCACCACGTCCGGGGCGGCACCTCGCTCGGCTTCGCGCCGGGCGCCCGTCTGCCCGAGCGGGCCGCCACCGGTTCCGACCCCCTCGGCTGGTCCCAGCCGCTGGCCGGGGGACGCGACGGACACCAGCTGTACGCCACGTACGGACTGATCCTCGCGACCTTCCTCGGCACCATGGGGCTGCCGCACGTCGCCGTCCGCTTCTACACCAGCCCGCACGGCCGCGCCGCCCGCCGCACCACCCTCGTCGTCCTCGGCCTCGTCGGCGCCTTCTACCTGCTGCCGCCCCTGTACGGAGCCCTCGGCCGCATCTACGCCCCCGAACTCGCCCTCACCGGCTCGGCCGACGCCGCCGTCCTCGTCCTGCCCGACCGGATCCTCGGCGGAGTCCTCGGCGACCTCCTCGGGGCGCTCCTCGCGGCCGGTGCCTTCGCCGCCTTCCTCTCCACCGCCTCCGGGCTCACCATGTCGGTCGCCGGGGTCCTCACCCAGGACGTCCTGCCCTCACGGGCGTCCTCCCGCGGCGTACGGCACTTCCGGCTCGCGACCCTGCTCGCCACCGCCGTCCCGCTCGCCGTCGGGGTGGTCGCCTCCAAGGTCCCCGTCGCCGACGCCGTCGGCCTCGCCTTCGCCGTCTCCGCCTCCTCCTTCTGCCCGTTGCTCGTCCTCGGCATCTGGTGGCGGCGGCTCACCCCGCCCGGCGCCATGGCCGGGCTCCTGCTCGGCGGCGGCTCCGCCCTCGCGGCCGTGATGGCGACCCGGTCCGGGCTCGCCCCCGAGGGCTGGCCGCACACCCTGATGGCCTGGCCGGCGGTCTGGTCGGTCCCGCTCGGCTTCCTGTCGATGGTGCTCGTCTCGCTCGCCACCCCCCGCCGGATCCCACCCGGCACCCCCGCGATCCTCGCCCGGCTCCACCTCCCGGAGGAGATCACCGGCGCGGTCCCCGTCCCCGCCCAGGAGGCCCGCCGATGAGCGGTATCGCCCTCGCCGCCGCGGCCGCCGCCGGGGCCGTGCTGCTCGCCGCGGGCTTCGTCCTCGGCCGGTTCTCCGCCCGGCGCGGCGGCCGCGCCGCCGATCCCGACCTCGGCACCCCCGTCGAACGGGCCACCTTCCACACCCTGCACACCGCCTCGCTCGCCGCGCCCCCGCTGCGCGCCGGACTCACCGAGGACACCGCCCGCAAGGCGGCCCGCACGCTCCGCTCGCTGCTCGGCACCGAGGCGCTCTGCCTCACCGACCGCGGCGCGGTCCTCGCCTGGGACGGGCCGGGCGAGGACCACCACCGCGCGCACGTCCCCGGCCAGGCCGCCGAGACCCTGGAGACCGGCCGCAGCCGTTCGGCGCACAGCGGCTGCGACGACCCGTCGTGCCCGCTGCGCTGGGCGGTGATCGCCCCGCTCACCGGGGAGGACGGGGTCCTCGGCGCGCTCGTCGCCTACGGCTCGCGGGAGTCGGCCGTCCTCGTGCGGGCCGCGACCGAGGTGGCCCGCTGGGTCTCCGTCCAGCTGGAGCTGGCCGAACTGGACCGCTCGCGCACCCGGATCGTGGAGGCCGAGATCCGCGCGCTGCGCGCCCAGATCTCCCCGCACTTCATCTTCAACTCCCTCGCGGCCATAGCCTCGTTCGTCCGCACCGACCCCGAGCGGGCGCGGGAACTCCTCCTGGAGTTCGCCGACTTCACCCGCTACTCCTTCCGCAAGCACGGAGAGTTCGCCCAGCTCGCCGACGAACTGCGCGCGATCGAGCAGTACTTGGCGCTCGCGGGGGCCCGGTTCGGGGACCGGCTGAAGGTGACCCTGCAGATCGCCCCCGAGGTGCTGCCGGTGACCCTGCCGTTCCTCTGCCTCCAGCCGCTCGTGGAGAACGCCGTCAAGCACGGCCTCCAGGACCGGGAGCGGGGCTGCCGGGTCACGATCGCCGCCCGGGACGCGGGCGCCGAGGCGGTGGTGACGATCGAGGACGACGGCATCGGCATGGACCCGGAGCGGCTGCGCGCCGTCCTGCGCGGCGAGCACCCGGCGGGCTCCGGCATCGGCCTGTCCAACGTGGACGAGCGGCTGCGCCAGGTGTACGGGGCGGAGCACGGCCTCGTCATCGAGACCGGGGCCGGTGCCGGGATGAAGGTGACGGTACGCGTCCCCAAGTACCGTCCGGGGGTGCATCCCTCGGCGCCGTAGCGGGCGTCAGCGCAGGTGCAGCGACAGATGGGCGAGCGGCAGGCCCAGCTTCCAGGCGGGGAGCCAGATCTGCTCGGACTCGTCGACCGGGCTCTCGGGGTCGCTCCGGCCGTCGAGGTCGGTGGCGCGGATCCAGGTGTCCCGCAGCTGCCGCCAGGCGGTCCGCGCGAGCGCCAGGTCGGGGCCGTCGTCACCGGCCGCCCGCCGTGCGGCGAGCCGCTCCTCGACCCAGGGCGGCCAGGGCCGGTCGTACGCGGTGTGCCGCAGCCACTCGTCGACGCGGTAGGAGCCCCGCGCGCCGGCCCGCCCCTCCGGATCCTCGGCGAGGTGGACGGTGAGGGCCAGGGCCTGGAGGCCGGCCCGGTACTCCAGTGAGCCGGGGGCCACGAGCGCGGCGGCCCTCAGCACCTCGTCGGCCAGGTACTCGGCGCACAGCCAGGCCATCGGGACGGCGAGGCCGCCGCCGCTGGTCCCGCCGGCGCCGTTCGTGCTCTCGGGCAGCAACGCTCCCACCTTCTCCCGGACGTGGAGGGCCCCGGACGTCAGGGGCCCGGGGGAGAGCCTCCTCCGTGAAGGGCCCCCGCGGGCCCGCTTTGCTCAACTCGCCCGTGCGGTTTCGGATACGTTTCCCGGCCGGATCGGTACGGGTGAGGTTCCTGGTGTCGGGCGGGGCGAAGGCGACGGGAGGGGCGGGGAGTCCGGGCCGGGTCAGCCGAGCAGCGCGTAGACGGCGGTCGCGTGGGCCGCGGTCTCCTCCGTGCCCTCGGCCGTCATGGTGATGTCGGCGAAGGCCATCCGCTTGCCCGCCTTGGTGAGCCGGGCCCGTACGAGGACGTCGGCGCCGATCACCGCGCGCTGGAAGCTGATCGACTGCTGGACGGTGGTCATCGGCACGAAGCCGCCCCGGGCCGCGGCGACCGCGATCACCGTCGCGGTGTCGGCGGCCGCCATCAGGGCCTGGCCGGAGAGGCCGCCGCCCTCCCGGGCGAGCCGGTCCGACCAGGGGAGCCGGAGCACGGCCTCGTGTCCGTCGACCGACTCGACGGATTCGACGGTGAGTCCCAGATCGAGCACCCAGGGGGCGAAGTTGTCGGCGAGGACCTGTTCGGCGGCGGTGAGTGTCAGTGTCACGGCGTCATTGTGGGGCTCCGGCACGGGCCCGGGCAACGGCCTTCCGGGGGTGGGCTCATGCGACGGCCGGGCGGCGCGGCCGGTAGCCGGGCAGGGAGCGGCCGAGCTGCCGGAGCGCGTAGTGCGAACGGGACTTGACGGTCCCGGCGGGGATGCCGAGTTCGACGGCGGCCTCGTTGACGGTGAGGCCGTGGAAGTAGAGCCGGACCAGCACCGCGCGGTGCTCGGGGCTCAACTCCCGTACGGCCGCCCGTACGTCGAGCGCGGCCTCGGCCGAGGCGGTGGCGTCGGCGGGGTCCGGGGTCACGGCGAGGACGCCGTCGCCGATCTCGGCGGGCCGGGCGAGGCGTGAGCGGCGGGCGTCGATGGCGAGGCGGCGGGCCACGGTGAAGAGCCAGGGGCGCATCGAGGCGTAGGGGCCGTCGAAGGCCTCGGGGTGGAGCCAGGCCCGTACCAGGGTCTCCTGGACGAGGTCCTCGGCCCGCTGCCGGTCCCCGTGGGTCAGGCCGAGCAGGAAGGTGAGCAGGGCCGGACCGTGGTCCCGCTGGAGCTCCTCCAGGGTCCGCTCGTCGGTCCTCGTCGTCGTCGCCGTCGTCATGCTGCCCGCCTCTCCCGCGGCTCGTCGTCCGGGGCGTATACGAGCGCATCCGGACGGCGGGGGACAGGGAACGGACAGCGGTCTGCGACGAACGGTCGCACCGAGCGACGAATGGCACGGCGAACGGTCGGACGGAGTCGGTGCGTCCGTTTCAGCGGGGTTCGTCGCCCCGAGCGGCCTCGACCCTTGACTGCGGCTTTCCCGGGAGATCAATTCATCAGAACAGATGTTCATCGCATGATTCGGGTGGAGGGCCGCACATGACCTCACGCACCAGATCCGCGGAGGCGGCCGCGCTGGCCGCGCTCCTGCTCGCGGCGGCGACCGGCTGTGCCGGGGGGAGCGGCGCCACCCCGGGTGCCACGACCGGGCGGACCGGGACCGCGGGTACGGGAGCCCCGTCCGCCGCCCCCGGCGGGGCCTCCGCGCCCACCGGCTTCACCCTCGTCGCCTCCGGCGACGTCCTCCCGCACGACTCGGTCATCCAGCGGGCCGCCGAGGACGCGGACGAGGCCGGCTACGACTTCGGCCCCATGCTCGCCGGCGCCAAGCCCGTCGTCTCCCGCGCCGATCTGGCCATCTGCCACATGGAGACCGTGTACGGGGAGGAGGGCGGGCCCTACACCGGCTACCCCGCCTTCAAGTCGCCGCCCGAGATCGCCGCCGCGCTCGGGGCCACCGGCTACGACTCCTGCTCCACCGCCTCCAACCACACCCTCGACGACGGGCCGGCCGGCCTCCGCCGCACCCTCGACGCGCTCGACAAGGCCGGCGTCCGGCACGCCGGCTCCGCCCGTACGGCCGAGGAGGCGGCCCGGCCCACCCTCCTCGAGGCCGGCGGCGCCAAGATCGCCCAACTCGCCTACACCTACGACACCAACGGCTACCCGCTGCCCGAGGGGCAGCCCTGGGCGGTGAAGCTGCTCGACGAGAACAAGGTGATCGCCGACGCGCGCGCCGCCCGCGCGGCCGGCGCCGACGTGGTCGTGGTCAGCGTCCACTGGGGCACCGAGTGGCAGACCGAACCCGACGGACGACAGCTCTCCCTCGGCCGGGCGCTGACCGCCTCGCGGAGCGGCGGCCGCCCGGACATCGACCTGATCATCGGCACCCACGCGCACGTGCCGCAGGCGTACGAGAAGGTCAACGGGACCTGGATCGTCTACGGGATGGGCGACCAGATCGCCGGCGACATGATCAACCACGAGGGCTCCTACGACCCGCGCGGAAACATGAGCAGCATCGGCCGCTTCACCTTCGCCCCGCCCAGGACCGCCGGCGGGCGCTGGGAGGTCACCAGGGCGGAGTTCCTCCCGCAGTGGTTCGACACCGCGCACGGACGCGTGGTGAACCTCGCCGCGGCGGAGGGCCTGGACGCGCACGAGGCCGGGATCCGCGACACGATCCGGCAGGTGGTCCTCGGCCGGGGCGCGGCCGGGGACGGCCTGGTGATGGGGAAGTAGGCGGAGGGGCTACGCCCGGCCGGTCACGGCACGACCGTGACCGGCCAGCGGCCCGCCTTCACCAGACGGACGGCCACCGAGCCGACGAAGCGGTGGCCCGCCGACTCCGAGGCGCCCACCACCACGGCGTCCGCCGTCAGCTCCTCCGCGGCCTGCACCAGGCCCGCGTAGGCGTCGCCCCGGAAGGTGTGGAACTCCCAGCGCATGCGCCACAGGTCCTTGACCCGCTCCGCGGACGCCCGGATCTCCGCGACGATCTCCTCGGCGATCTCCTCGGTCGTCCCGGTCACGGGCGCGCCGAGCGCGACGCCCGCAGGGATCACCGGCTGCACGTAGACGAGCGCGAGCAGGGCGTTCTGCCGCCGGGCGAGCCCCGCCGCGTACGCCGCGGCGCGCAGGGAGGAGGCGGAGCCGTCGATCCCCGCCATGATCACTTTCGGGCCGTCGGTCCCGCGTTCGAACCGGTCGGACTGCTGTTCGCTCACCCTCCGAGGCTATCGGCTCATCGGGTGCTTTCGAGCGGGCGGCCGGTGTCGCTGAGCCGCGCCGACCCTCGCCCGTACGAACCATTGGTCATGAAAAAGGATGAGATGCTCATCGGGCGTCGTGCGGTGCTGCGCCTCGCCGCCGCCCTCGGGGCCACCGCCACCGTCGGAGTGCTCGCGGCGGACCGCTTCGCCTCGCCCGAGGCGCCCGCCACCCCCCGGGCGGCGCCCGGCGCCGGACACGCGGGCCCCGCCGCGGGGCCGCAGACACAGGCCGCCCGGCTGAGCCCCTCCGCGTACCGGCTCCAGCCCATGACCGCGTACGCGCCCCCGGCCTTCCGCCGCGCGCTGCCGCCGGTCCGGCAGCGGCCCTTCCTCAGCATGTCCGGGGTCGGCCGCTCCATGGTGCTGACCTTCGACGACGGACCCGACCCCCGGTACACCCCCGGCATCCTGGAGACCCTGCGCCAGTACGACTGCCGCGCGATGTTCTTCGTCTGCGGCGAGATGGCGGTGGACAACCAGGACCTGCTGCGGGAGATGGAGGCGGACGGCCACGTCGTCGGCAACCACACCTGGTCCCACCCCCTCGTCCCCAAGCTGAGGCCCTCCCGCATCCGCGAGGAGCTCGGCTCCACCAGCGAGGTCATCGAACGGGCCCTCGGGGCGCCCCCGCTCTGGTACCGGGCGCCCTACGGGGCCTGGAACCGGGTCTCCTTCGAGATCGGCGCCGAACTCGGCATGGAGCCGCTCGCCTGGACCGTCGACACCCTGGACTGGACGGAACCCGGCACCGGCACCATCGTCCGCCGCGTCCTCGACGGAGCCGCACCCGGCGTCGTCGTCCTCTCCCACGACGCCGGCGGCAACCGCTCCCAGAGCGTGGCCGCCCTCCGCCGCTATCTGCCCCAACTCCTCGACGCCGGCTACCGCATCACCGTCCCCAGGCGCTGACCGCCCGGATGCGGAGGCGGGGCCCCGGCACCTCGGGTGCCGGGGCCCTACGCGCGCGTGGGCGCGGCTATCGCGAGCCGACCATGCGCGCGTAGACGACGACGTTCCCGTCGTAGCCGTGCGCGCGCGTGTACCCGCCGCCGCAGGTGATCACCCGCAGCTCCGGCTCGCCGTTGTCGGCGTAGACCTGCACGCCGGGGAAGTTGTCCTTGGCGTACACCTCGACGCCGTAGATCTCGAAGACCGCGACCCGGCCGTCGTACCGCTCGACCTCGATGTGCTGGCCCTTCTGGAGGGAGCCCAGGCCGTAGAAGACCGCCGGTCCCTTCGTGTTGTCGACGTGGCCGACGAGGACGGAGGTGCCGCGCTGGCCGGGGGCGATGCCGTTCTGGTACCAGCCGGCGAGGTTGGGGTCCTCCGGGGGCGGGGCCGCCACCCAGCCGTTCTCGTCCAGGCCCACGTCCATGATGGGGGCGGCCACCTGGATCGCCGGGATCTTGACCCGGGACGCCGGGGCGTAGGGCAGCGGCTCCAGACCGGTGCTCGCGGCGGGCGGCGGGGCGACCGGGCGCGCCAGCGGCCGGGCCGCCGCGGCGGGTTGCGGCGGCCCGTGGGGGATGTCCACCCCGTTGCGCATCATCGCGAGTCCGGACAGCATGGCGAGGGCCAGGACGCCCCAGGGTTGGCGTCTCCTGCGCTCGAAGACGCGGAAGTCCTTCGGGGGCATGGTTCTCCCTTCTCGGCGTCGTCAGAACGGTAAGGGCGGCCGCACGGGCCGTCGCCCCGGACGGTGCGAACGGGTGGGGGCCGCCGCCGGACGGGTGCCCGGGGCCCGGCGCGCCGTCGTGCGACGGCGGGCGACGGGGGAGCGGGGGCGCGGTGCGCGTCTCCGAGGCAGGCGGGTGACAGACCTGCTGACCCATCCGAGTAATCGTCAGATAAGCACCCTGGGAAGCTGTGACCTGCGGTTCCGTCGCTTCAGGAGGTCCCGTCCCCGGCGTGTCGCCTCACCGGGGTGGCCCAGTGCCGACATGCACGGCCCGCACCGGCTTGTGATGGTTCGTCATGGAAGGCGTACTCGTCGAAACTTCCGGAGCACCGCTTCGGGGCGCTTTCCACTGGAGGTTCAACCATGCGTGCTGCACGCACTCTGGCGGTGACGGCGACCGCGATCGCGGCGCTCGGACTCGCGGCCCCCCTCGCCACCGCCACCAACGGGCCCAGCAGCGTGACGGTCAGCCCCTTCCAGACCGCGCGGGGCGGAGACAACTCCAACGGCGTCACCGTGTCCCCCTTCGCGGTCCACCAGGGCGCGCTCCTCACGATCACCGTCCGGGGCTGCTCCGGTGGCACGGTCACGTCCAACGCCTTCGCGACGGTCACGCTCCCCGCCGCCGTCAACGGGGTGTCCACCGCCACCGCGCGCATCTTCGACAACGCCACGCCCGGCCAGTACAACCTGGCCGTCCAGTGCGGCGGCCGTACGCTCACCCAGTCGTTCCGGGTCCTGGCCGGCCAGGGCGCGCAGGGCGGTCTCGGCGGCTCCATGGCCCCCAGCTCCACCGAGATGGCCGTCGGCGGCAGCCTCGTCGCCGCCGCCGCGCTCGGCGGCGGACTCTTCATCGCCCGTCGCCGCCGCGTGACCGGCGCGGGAGTCTGACCGGCCGAACCTCCCGGTCGGCCCGCGGTGCCCGTCGCCCCCGAGTCCCTGCCAGGGCCCGGGGGCGACGGGCGTCCGGGGACGCCGCGCACCGCGCCGGTCCGGGCGTCCTCAGTGGCGCCGGCCGGCACCGGAGCGGCGGCGGACCACGTACACGGCGCCGGCCGCCGCGGCCAGGACCAGCGCCCCGCCGGCGGCGAGTTCGGTGGAGCTGGGGGCCATGGAGCCGCCGAGACCGCCCTGCACCCCGCGCGGGGGAGTGAGGATCGTGGCGCTGATGGTCGGGGTGGCGGTGGGGGTGCCGCTGATCGTGAGGGCGACGGTGTCCTGCACGCCGCCGGTGCAGTTGAACAGCACCGTGTAGACGGCACCGCGCTTGGCGTCCGCGTCCACCGTGGCGGTCACCGTCGCACCCGGTGCGATCGTGGCGGTGTCGAAGATGCCGGCCGAGGCCGTCGCCGTACTCGCGCAGCCGGGGGCGCTCAGCGTCACCCGGCCGCCCGGGGCGACGACCGACGGCGACACGACGAAATCGCCCGGTGCCTTGGCCCCGGGCGCTCGCGGGCCGGCCGCGGGAGCACCGTCCGCCGCGAGGGCGGCGGGGGCGGCCAGGGCGAGGGCGGCCGCCACCGACAGGGCAGTGGATGCGGCACGTATCGCGCGCATGGTGAATCCTCCGGGTCCCGAGGGGCAGCCGCGGAAGGGGGTTCCCGCGAAGGACCGTGCACCTCGCTGCCCGAAACGCTAGGAGCGCCCTACCACAGCCGCGATCCCAGACGTGCGAATGGGGCACCGATGTCCCCCGGGTGGCCCACTCGCACGCGCCGGTTCACCGCGTGAGCTGCGGGAACAGATCGGTGAACGGCGCGGCGGTGGCCGAGATGCCCCGGCCGAACGGCGCGTCGAAGTCCCAGATGAGGAACAGCAGGAAGGCGATCAGGACGCTGAAGAGGCCGGCGAGCAGCAACTCCCGGCCGGTCCTGCGGATCTGCAGCGTGAAGATCAGGCCGACCGTCACCAGGGCCCCGATGATCAGGCCGAACCAGACCACCCCCGGCATCGTCTCGCCCGCGCTCTGCCCGCGGGCCCCCCGGGCGTCGTCGGCGGCGGCCACCTGGTCCACGAGCGGCTGGTACGCCTGGCCCTCGAAGTCGTTGGCCGGCTGGTAGTCGGTGACGCTGCGCCGCACCTTCTCCAGGAGCGCGGTGCCCTCGTCGCTGAGCTCGCCCGTCTCGGACATGTGCGTCCACTCGTCGTTGACCACGTACGAGACGTAGGCGTCGACGTCGGCGCGGATCCGGGCGCGGACCGCCGGCGGGTACACCTCGGCGCGCGCCGAGATCTCGTGCATCGCCTGGGCCTCCTGCCGCACGGTCTCCTGAGCGGCCCCGCGGGCCTCCCAGACGCCGGCGATGGCCAGACCGAGGACGATCGCGTAGATCACGCCGATCATCATCGTCATGTACTCGATGACGTCCGGGGTCTCGCTGGGGTCGTCGTCCTCGGGGATCCGGCGGTTGTTGATGACGACGATGGTGAGCACGACGGCGCAGGCGGCGGCCATCGCGAGGGAGAGAACAAGCCATTCGGACATGGATTCCTCCGGCGGGATTCAGAGGGTCGGTGGACGGGTGGGACGGCGGGTCACTTGGACCGGGGGCGCAGGATCGCCGTCGCGAGCACGGCGGGGGCGGTGATCATCAGCGTCGCCGTGACGACGGAGGTGCCCCCCTGCTTCTTGGTGTGCGTCGCCGGGCGGTAGCTGGGCAGCGCCACGGGAGCGGGAGGCGCCGGGTGGGGCCGCACCGTGGGCGGCGGCGTCGGGGGCGGGGGAGGCGGCGGAGCGGGCGCGGGCTCCGGCGGCCTCGTGGTCGGAGGCGCGGGGGACGGCGGCTCCGGGCGGGGTACGGGCCGGGTGGTCGGCGGCTTCGGCGTGGGCCGGGGCCTGGGCGGCTCCGGCCTCGGCTTCGGCGGCGGTGTGGGGGACGGTGTGGGCTTCGGGGGCCGGGGCGTCGGCGTCGGGGACGGCGTGGGCGTCGGCGTGGGAGTGGGCGTGGGTGACGGGCAGGGCGGGGGCGGCTCGGGGTGACAGGGCTTCGGGTGGTGGTGGTGCTCGTGGCCCTTGCCCTTCCCCTCGCCGTGGGGCTCGTGGCCCTTGCCGTGGCCGTGGCCGGGGTGGTCCTTGCCCTTGTCCTTTCCTTCGCCGTTCCCGTCCCTCCGGTCGTCGTCGTGGTGGCCGCCGCCGGCGACCGCCACCGCGATCAGCGAACCGTCCGAATCGGTCGAGGCATAGGCGCAGGCGTCGGCGGCGGCGGGCACCGGTGCGGCGAGCAGCCACACGAGTCCGAGGGCCGCCAGCGGCCGCGCGAGGAGTGATCCGTACAGAGACACGCCGTCGAGCTTGATCACATCGGCGGCGCGCCGGGGCGGAATCGCTTGGGATTCGCCGGATGGAGCGCATCTCCGGGGGTAGGGACTTGACGTTTCGCCAGGCGTGTGAGGCGGATTCGGCGCAATGCCCGGTATTGCCGGGACCGCTGATTTCCCGAAGGGTGGCCGAGACGACCCGTTCAGGCCTCCGGGGCGAGATCTGTCCGGTTGTCGCCCTGTCGGAGAGAACGGCCGGCAGGGCATCCTGCACCGGCGACGGGGCCCCGGCAACGGCAACAGCCGAGGTACGGAAGGGCCCCTGGGGCTCCACCGGGCGCGAGCGGCACCGGTCCGGGAACCGACGCACGATCATATGCACGTGAATTTGCACAGCCTGAAGGCGTGAACTCTGCGTTCCAAGAGCACGTGCCAATGGCGTGTGACCAAGAACGGACCGCGAATTTCCGTTTCTACTCGCCCTCTCGGCGGGCGATCAGTAGCCTCACCTCGAACACCGGCCGCGCACGCATGGCCGCATCCCCCATGGCGACTTGTTGGAGACATCGATGGAGCGTCCCGCCTGGGCCCCGCCCGGTATCGACATCTCGGTACCGAGCGTGTCCCGTATGTATGACTTCTATCTGGGCGGCTCGCACAATTTCGAAGTGGACCGGGAAGCGGCGCGCAAGGCCATGGAGTTCATGCCTGGCCTGCCCAAGGTCATGCAGGCGAACCGTGCCTTCATGCGGCGCGCCGTCCGCCACGCCGTCGACAACGACGTCACCCAGTTCCTCGACATCGGCTCCGGCATACCCACCTTCGGCAACGTGCACGAGGTCGCCCGGGCCGCGGACCCCGCCGCCCGGGTCGTCTACGTCGACCACGACCCCGTCGCCGTGGCCCACAGCCGCGCCGTCCTGGAGGGCGACGACGGCGCGGCCGTCCTCGCCGCCGACCTGCGCAAGCCGGCCGACATCCTGTACAGCCCCGAGGTGACCCGGCTCCTCGACCTGGAGCGGCCGGTCGCCCTGCTCCTCGTCGCCGTGCTGCACTTCCTGGAGGACCAGGACCGGCCGCACGAAGCCGTCGCCGAACTGATCGACGCCCTCGCCCCCGGCAGCCTCGTCATCCTCACCCACGCCTCGTACGAGGGCATCCCGCTCCCCGAGGAGCGGGCCGGAGGCGCCGTCGGGGTCTACCGCACCATCCGCAACCCCCTGGTGATGCGGTCGGGCGACGAGATCGCCCGCTTCTTCGAGGGCACCGAACTGGTCGAGCCCGGACTCGTCCCGATGCCGCTCTGGCGCCCGGACAATCCGGCCGAGGAGGAGGATCCGTACGCCTTCTCCGGGTTCGCAGGGGTGGGGCGCAAGGCGTGAAGGTCCCGTCGCAGCCGTCCGGCGCCCTCGCCGAAGCCGACGGCCCGGAGGACAGACTCAGGCGGTTCGTCACCATCTGGAGCCGCGCGATCTTCCCGGTGACCGCCACCTCGCTGACCCGTTCCGAGTTCGAGGGGCATCTGCTGCCGCTGGCCCGCACCCTGTGCGACGCCCTGCACGCCCGCCCCTTCGACACGGCACCGGCCCAGCGCACCGGAGCGGCCCTCGTCGCCGCCCACTGCACCGACCCGGACGCGCTCGGCCGCAGCCTCGGCGTCGTCGACTCGTACCTGGTCCTCTACTGCGGTACGGAGTCCGACCTCGCGGCCGAGGAGCTGCGCGCCCGCTGCGCCCGGCTCCAGCACGCCATGGCCACCGGCTACGCGCAGGCGCTGCGCGAGCGGACCCTCACCGAGCAGGAGGCCATCGCCCGCTCCGCGCTCGCCGCCCGCACCGCCGCCGAGATCGCCCTGCACGCCACCGAGAGCCGCTTCCGCGCGGTCTTCGACGGGGCGGCGATCGGCATCGGCATCGCCGACCTCGACGGCAACGTCCTGGAGGTCAACGACACCCTCACCCGCATGTTCGGCGGGATGGAGGGGCCGCTGCGCAGCCGGAAGGTCAGCGAGTGGGTGCACCCGGAGGACGGGCCGCACGTCTGGAAGCTGTACGAGGAGCTGGTCCGGGGCGAGCGCGAGCACTACCGCGTCGAGAAGCCGTACTACCGGGGCGACGGAACGGTTCTGTGGACCAACCTCACCGTCTCGCTCCTCCGCGACGCCGAAGGCCGCCCCCAGTACCAGCTGGCCCTCATGGAGGACACCACCGAACGGCGCCTGCTCCATCTGCGCCTGCGGTACGAGGCCACCCACGACGCGCTCACCGGACTCCCCAACCGGACCCTGTTCTTCGAACGCCTGGAGAAGGCGCTCGCCCCCGGCGAGAACGCCCGCTTCGGCCTCTGCTACCTCGACCTCGACGGCTTCAAGGTCATCAACGACAGCCTCGGCCACTCCGCAGGCGACCGGCTGCTCGTCGAGGTCGCCGACCGGCTCCAGAGCTGCGTCACCGGGGCGGGCGAGATGGTGGCCCGGCTCGGCGGCGACGAGTTCGTCGCCCTCACCACCGCCCCCGGCGGCGAGCGGGACGTCACCGAGCTCGCCGACCGGATCCTCGCCGCCCTCGCCACGCCGCTGCGCATCGACGGCCGCGAACTCACCGTCCGCGGCAGCCTCGGCCTGGTCGAGGGCCCGGCGGGGGAGCGGACCCCGGCCGAGGTGCTCCGCAGCGCGGACATCACCATGTACCGGGCCAAGTCGGCGGGTGGCAACCGCTTCGAGCTCGCCGACCCGGAGGCCGACGCCCGCGCCATCACCCGGCACGGGCTCACCACCGCCCTGCCGACCGCCCTGGAGCGCGGCGAGTTCTTCATCGAGTACCAGCCGCTCGTCCACCTCGACGACGGCAGCGTGCACGGCGCGGAGGCCCTCGTCCGGTGGTGCCACCCGCAGCACGGCGTGCTCGGCCCGGACCGCTTCATCCCGCTCGCCGAGGACACCGGCCTCATCGTCCCGCTCGGCCGCTGGGTGCTCCAGGAGGCCGTGCGCCAGGCCCGCTTCTGGCAGACCCGGCACTCCGACGGCGGCCCCCTGCGGATCAACGTCAACCTCTCCCCGACACAGCTCCACCACCCCCGCCTGGTCGCCGACACGGTCGACGTCCTGGAGCGCTCCGGCCTCGAACCGGGCGCACTGTGCCTGGAGGTGACCGAATCGGCCCTGATAGGCGCCGACGAGGACCTGCTGAAGCCGCTCCGGCAGCTCGCCGAGATGGGCGTGGACATCGCCCTCGACGACTTCGGCACCGGCTACTCGAACCTGGCCAACCTGCGGCGGCTGCCGGTGAGCGTCCTCAAGCTCGACCGCTCCTTCACCCGGGGCATGCAGCAGCACCCGGTGGACCCGGTCGACCTCAAGATCGTCGAGGGGATCGTCTCCCTGGCCCACAGCCTCGAACTCGCCGTCACCGTCGAAGGCGTCGAAACCGCCGCCCAGGCCCGCCAACTCCGCGACCTCGGCTGCGACACGGCCCAAGGCTGGTACTACGCCCGCCCCGGTGCCCCGGACCGCATCCACTCCCTGGTCCTGGCGGACGCGGTGTAGCGCCCACCCACCGCCCGTGCGGGCGATCGTCCCGCCGTGCGGCCGATCGCCCGCGACGAGGGGCGGGTCAGGTGCGGCGCAGCAGCAGGCGCTGGAGTTCGCGGGCCGCTCGCGGTGGCGCCACGTCGCTGCGGTGGGCCAGGGCGATGGTGCGGCGCAGGCCCGGCCGGGCCAGGGCGGTCACCCGCAGGTCGCGGCCGGCGCGGGCCGCGACCATCGCGGGTACGACCGCGAGCCCGAGCCCGGCCCGTACGAAACCGAGCACCGCGTCGAGCTCTCCGCCCTCGACGGTGAAGGTGGGCTCGAAGCCCTCGGCGCGGCAGGCCGCCACGGTCAGTTCCCGCAGGTCGTAGCCGTGCCGGAACATGACGAGGGGCTGGTCCCGGAGGTCCTTGATCCGCACCGGCCGGCGGGGGGCCGGCTCCGAGGCGGCGGAGACCACCACCAGGTCCTCCCGGAGCAGCTCGACCGTGGTCAGGGCGGGGGAGGGGGTGGGGAGGGGGAGGACGACCAGGGCGAGGTCGAGCGCGCCGCGCGCCAGTTCCCGTACGAGATCGTGCGAGCCGCCCTCCTCGATCAGGAGCTCGATCCCCGGGTGCAGGTCGTGGAAGGACCGCAGCACGTCCGGGAGGAGCCCCGTGCACAGGCTCGGCGTCGCGCCGAGCCGCACCCGGCCCCGCTTGAGCTGGGCCAGCTCCTGCACCTCCAGGCGGGCCGTCTCCGTGTCGGCGAGGATCCGGCGCGCGAGCGGCAGCAGGGCCTCGCCCGCGTCGGTGAGGGTGATGTTCCCCCGGGCGCGGCTGAACAGCTCCGCGCCCAACTCCTGTTCCAGGGCCTTGATCTGCTGGGAGAGCGAGGGCTGCGAGACGTGGACGCGCTCGGCGGCCCGGGTGAAGTGCCGGGTCTCGGCCACGGCGACGAAGTAGAGGAGCTGCTGGAACTGCATGCTCCCAGCGTAGAGGACATCGATAGAGACGTCCTATCGAGATCAGCCGGACCATGTCTTGGACCTCTCGGGGCCTTCGGCCCTAGCGTCGAGGACATGGCTCTGGCACCCACGAGGGACCGGACGGCCGCCCGCCCGCCGTCCCCCACACCCTCCCGCGGATTCTGGTCGTCGACCCTCGGCAAGAAGACGGTCATGGCCGTCAGCGGGCTCATCATGCTCGGCTACCTCGTCGCCCACGTCGCGGGCAACCTCAAGGTCTTCTTCGGCCCCGAGGAGTTCAACGCCTACGGCCACTGGCTGCGCGTCATGGGCGCCCCCGTCCTGCACCACCACTGGGCCCTCTGGATCGTCCGGATCGTGCTCCTCGCCGCCGTCGTCGCCCACGCGGTCTCCGCGTACCAGCTCAGCCGGCGCGATCTGAAGGCCCGCCCCACCGCGTACGTCCACCGCCGCAAGCGCTCCTCGTACGCCACCCGCACCATGCGCTGGGGCGGGATCATCCTCGGCCTCTTCATCGTCTGGCACGTCCTCGACCTGACCACCGGCACCGTCCACCCCGGCGGCTTCGAGGAGGGCAAGCCCTACCAGAACGTCGTCGACACCTTCTCCACCTGGTACGGCGACGTCGTCTACATCACCGCCATGCTCGCCCTCGGCCTCCACGTCCGGCACGGCTTCTGGAGCGCCGCCCAGACCCTGGGCGTCGGCAACGCCCGCCGCGAGCGCCTCCTGAAGGTCCTCGCCAACGCCCTCGCGCTCGTCCTGACCGCGGGCTTCGTCTCCGTCCCCGTCGCCGTCATGACCGGAGTGGTGAGCTGACATGAGCCATCTCGAATACGCCGTCGGTGAGCCGATCGCCGACACCAAGGCGCCCGCCGGGCCCATCGCCGAGCGCTGGGACACCCGCCGCTTCCAGGCGAAGCTGGTCAACCCCGCCAACCGGCGCAAGCACCGGATCATCGTCGTCGGCACCGGCCTCGCCGGCGGCTCCGCCGGCGCCACCCTCGCCGAACAGGGCTACCACGTCGTCCAGTTCTGCTTCCAGGACTCCCCGCGCCGCGCCCACTCCATCGCCGCCCAGGGCGGCATCAACGCCGCCAAGAACTACCGCAACGACGGCGACTCCATCCACCGCCTCTTCTACGACACCGTCAAGGGCGGCGACTTCCGGGCCCGCGAGTCCAACGTCCACCGCCTCGCCCAGATCTCCGTCGAGATCATCGACCAGTGCGTCGCCCAGGGCGTCCCCTTCGCCCGCGAGTACGGCGGCCTCCTCGACACCCGCTCCTTCGGCGGCGTCCAGGTCTCCCGCACCTTCTACGCCCGCGGCCAGACCGGCCAGCAGCTCCTCCTCGGCGCCTACCAGGCGCTGTCCCGGCAGATCGCCGCCGGCAACGTCGAGATGCACGCCCGTACGGAGATGCTCGACCTGATCGTCGTCGACGGGCGGGCCCGCGGCATCGTCGCCCGCGACCTGATCACGGGCGAGATCTCCCCCCACTACGCCGACGCGGTCGTCCTCGCCAGCGGCGGCTACGGCAACGTCTTCTACCTGTCGACGAACGCCATGAACTCCAACGCCACGGCCGTCTGGCGGGCCCACCGGCGCGGCGCGTACTTCGCCAACCCCTGCTTCACCCAGATCCACCCCACCTGCATCCCGCGCACCGGCGACCACCAGTCCAAGCTGACCCTGATGAGCGAGTCGCTGCGCAACGACGGCCGCATCTGGGTCCCGAAGGCGAAGGGCGACGCGCGGCCCGCCGCCGAGATCCCCGAGGACGAGCGCGACTACTACCTGGAGCGGATCTACCCCTCCTTCGGCAACCTCGTCCCCCGCGACATCGCCTCCCGCGCGGCGAAGAACGTCTGCGACGAGGGGCGGGGCGTCGGGCCCGGCGGGCAGGGGGTCTACCTGGACTTCGCCGACGCCATCCGGCGGATGGGCCGCAAGGCCGTCGAGGAGAAGTACGGCAACCTCTTCGACATGTACGCGCGGATCACCGCCGAGAACCCGTACGAGGTCCCCATGCGGATCTACCCCGCCGTCCACTACACGATGGGCGGCCTCTGGGTCGACTACGACCTCCAGACCACCGTCCCCGGCCTCTTCGCCATCGGCGAGGCCAACTTCTCCGACCACGGGGCCAATCGGCTCGGTGCCTCCGCCCTCATGCAGGGTCTCGCCGACGGCTACTTCGTCCTGCCGGCCACCGTCAACGACTACCTGGCCCGCCATCCGGCCGGCGAACCCGTCACCGACGACCACCCGGCGGTCCGCGAGGTCCTCGCCGAGACCGAGGACCGCCTGAACCTCCTGCTCTCCGTCGACGGCGACCGCACCCCCGACTCCTTCCACCGCGAACTCGGCGAACTCATGTGGGAGTACTGCGGCATGGCCCGCACCGAGGAGGGCCTGACCGAGGCCCTGCGCCGCATCCCCGAGATCCGCGAGGAGTTCTGGCGACGCATCAAGGTCCCCGGCACCGGCGAGGAGTTCAACCAGTCCCTGGAGAAGGCCAACCGGATCGTCGACTACCTGGAGCTCGCCGAGCTCATGTGCCTCGACGCCCTCCACCGCGCCGAGTCCTGCGGCGGCCACTTCCGCGAGGAGTCCCAGACCCCCGACGGCGAAGCGGCCCGCCACGACGAGGAGTTCGCGTACGCCGCGGCCTGGGAGTTCACCGGGGCCGCCCCCGTCCTCCACAAGGAGGACCTCACCTTCGAGTACGTCCACCCCACCCAGCGGAGCTACGCATGAGGCTCACCCTGCGCGTCTGGCGCCAGCAGAACGCCGACGCACCCGGCGCCATGTCCACCTACGACGTGGGCGGCATCTCCGCCGACATGTCGTTCCTGGAGATGCTCGACACCCTCAACGAAGAGCTCATCCTGCGCGGCGAGGACCCCGTGGCCTTCGACCACGACTGCCGCGAGGGCATCTGCGGCGCGTGCAGCCTCGTCATCAACGGCGACGCGCACGGGCCGGAGCGCACCACGACCTGCCAGCTCCACATGCGGTCCTTCCGCGACGGCGACACGATCGACGTCGAACCGTGGCGCGCGTCCGCGTTCCCCGTCGTCAAGGACCTGGTGGTCGACCGCTCCGCCTTCGACCGGGTCATCCAGGCCGGCGGCTACATCACCGCGCCCACGGGCGCCGCCCCCGAGGCCCACGCGACGCCCGTCCCGAAGGCCGACGCGGACTCGGCCTTCGAGCACGCCGAGTGCATCGGCTGCGGGGCGTGCGTGGCGGCCTGCCCGAACGGCTCGGCGATGCTCTTCACCTCCGCCAAGGTCAACCACCTGAACGTCCTGCCCCAGGGCTCCCCGGAGCGCGAGACCCGGGTCCTGGACATGGTGGCCCAGATGGACGCCGAGGGCTTCGGAGGCTGCACCCTGACGGGCGAGTGCGCGACCGCCTGCCCGAAGGGCATCCCGCTCCCGTCGATCACGGCGATGAACAGGGAGTGGCTGCGGGCCCGGAGGAAGGCTCCCCGCGGCTGACCGGATTCCGGACAGTCTGGCGGCGTGGGCTCCGCCACTCCGCGCACCCCGCGACCGAAGATCCTTCACGGAACGATCACCCTCTCCGTAGGATCTTCGCTCCGGGGTGCTCCTGTGCGCCGAGACAGCAAGATCAACTCCGTTCAAACCTGTACTTACCGTGGCAACTTGTCCACTTCGCGGCCAACCCGCCGCCGGGAATTTCTGGCGCGCCGACACCCCCGGGTACTGATGGGAACCGCCGGGGGGACATGACCGACCCCCCGGTCGCATCGACCACTGGGGGACTCATGTCCAGCATCACCCGCCGCCGGGCCCTCGGCGTCGCGGCCGGCGCGGCAGGCGTCGCCGCGGGCCTCGCCCTGGCCGGCCAGGCCGCCGCCGCTCCCGGGCCCGCCGTTCCCACGGCCGGCCCCGTCTCGTTCGACGAGGTCTACCAGGGCCGCCGCATCAAGGGCGGCCCGTCGCACGGCGGCCATCATGGCGGCCACCACGCGGGCGGCTACTCCGTCACGATCGACGGCGAGGAACTGCACGTCATGCAGAACGCCGACGGCACCTGGATCAGCGTGATCAACCACTACGAGCCCGTCGCCACGCCCAGGGCGGTGGCCCGCGCGGCCGTCCGCGAACTCCAGGGCGCCCCGCTCGTTCCGCTCACCCCCGCCTGACCGATCCAGGAGCGCACCACCATGACCGTACGCAAGAACCAGGCCACCCTCACCGCCGACGAGAAGCGGCGCTTCGTGAACGCCCTCCTGGAGCTCAAGCGCTCCGGGCGGTACGACGCCTTCGTCACCACGCACAACGCCTTCATCATGAGCGACACGGACGGCGGCGACCGGGTCGGCCACCGCTCGCCCTCGTTCCTGCCCTGGCACCGCCGCTTCCTCATACAGTTCGAGGAGGCGCTGCAGTCCGTGGACCCGGCCGTCACCCTCTCGTACTGGGACTGGACGGCCGACCGCACCTCCCGCGCCTCGCTCTGGGCACCCGACTTCCTCGGCGGCACCGGCCGGGTCCGGGACGGCCAGGTGACGGACGGCCCGTTCGCCCGCTCCGGGAACCGCTGGACGGTCAACGTCCGCGTCGACGGGCGCGACTACCTCCGGCGCGACCTGGGCGCCGGCGGCCGCCAGCTGCCCACCCGCGCCGAGGTGGACTCCGTGCTCGCCATGGAGACCTACGACACGGCCCCCTGGAACAGCTCGTCGGACGGCTTCCGCAACCATCTGGAGGGCTGGCGCGGAGTGAACCTCCACAACCGCGTCCACGTCTGGGTCGGCGGCCAGATGGCCACCGGGGTCTCCCCGAACGACCCCGTGTTCTGGCTGCACCACGCCTTCGTGGACAAGCTGTGGGCCGACTGGCAGGCCCGCCACCCCCGGTCGACGTATCTGCCGACCGCCGGCACCGCGAACGTCGTCGACCTCGGCGACACCATGCGGCCGTGGAACGACGTGACCCCGGCGGACATGCTGGACCACACCCGCCACTACACCTTCGACACGGCCGCCTGACCCCGGGCCCCGGGGCTCAGCGCGGCTCGCCGGACCCCAGGGCCCGGGCCAGATACGGCGCGGTGCGGCTCTCCGCCGCCCGCGCCACCTGGTCCGGGGGACCCGCCGCCACCACGCGGCCGCCCTGGTCGCCGCCGCCGGGGCCGAGGTCGACGACCCAGTCGGCAGTGGCGACGACGTCCATGTCGTGCTCGACGACGACCACCGAGTGCCCGGCGTCCACGAGGCCGTGGAGCTGGCGCATCAGGACCTCCACGTCGGCCGGGTGCAGCCCGGTCGTCGGCTCGTCCAGGACGTAGAGGGTGTGGGCGCCGCGCGGCCGCTGGAGCTCCGAGGCGAGCTTGATGCGCTGCGCCTCCCCGCCGGAGAGCTCGGTGGCGGGCTGACCGAGCCGCAGATAGCCGAGGCCCACGTCCAGGAGGGTGCGCAGGCTCCGGGCGGCGGCGGGGGTGTCGGCGAAGAACGCGGCGGCGGATTCGACGGTCAGGTCGAGGACCTCGGCGATGGTGAGGCCGCGCAGCCGCACCTGGAGGGTCTCCGGGTTGTAGCGGGCGCCGTGGCAGTCGGGGCAGGGGGCGTACGTGCTGGGCAGGAAGAGGAGTTCCACCGAGACGAAGCCCTCGCCCTGGCAGGTCTCGCAGCGGCCGCCGGGCACGTTGAAGGAGAACCGGCCGGCCTTGTACCCGCGGGCCCCGGCCTCCTCGGTCTCCGTGAAGAGCTTGCGCACGACGTCGAACAGACCGGTGTACGTGGCCAGGTTGGAGCGCGGCGTACGGCCGATCGGACGCTGATCCACCGTCACCATCCGCCCCACTCCGGGGATTTCATCGGTCAGCGCATCGACGAGCGTCGACTTGCCGGAGCCCGACACACCCGTCACGGCCGTGAGGACGCCGACCGGGAAGGCCGTGTCCACCGCCCGCAGGTTGTGCCGGGTGACCGGCCCCGGCCGCAGCCAGCCCGCCGGTTCCCGCACCGCCCGCGCGGGCGCGGGCGCCCGGTCGAAGAGGAAGCGCCGGGTCGCGGACGCCTCGACGCCGGCCAGTTCGTCGGGCGGTCCGCTGTGCAGCACCCGCCCGCCGTGCACACCGGCGCGCGGGCCGACGTCCACGAGCCAGTCGGCGTGCCGGACGACGTCGAGGTGGTGCTCGACGACGAAGACCGAGTTCCCGGCGGCCTTGAGCCGGTCGAGGACCACGAGCAGGGCCTCGGTGTCGGCCGGGTGCAGCCCGGCGGACGGCTCGTCGAGGACGTACACCACGCCGAAGAGACCGGAGCGCAGCTGGGTGGCGAGCCGCAGCCGCTGGAGCTCGCCGTTGGAGAGCGTGGGGGTGGCCCGGTCCAGAGCGAGATAGCCGAGGCCCAGCTCGGTGACCGTGGCGATCCGGGCGACGAGGTCCTCGGTGAGGACCCGCGCCGCCTCCGAGACGTCCGCCGTCGCCGCCGCGGTCGCCAGGAGACCGGACAGCGCCGTGAGCGGCAGCGCGGCGAGCTCGGCGACGTTCCGGCCGGCGAAGGTGACCGCGAGCGCCTCGGGCCGCAGCCGGCCGCCGCCGCAGGCCGGACAGGGCGCGCTGGTGAGGAAGCGCTCCGCCTTCGCCCGCAGGGTCGGGCTCTTCGAGTCGGAGAAGGTGCGCAGCACATGGCGGCGCGCGCTCATGTACGTTCCCTGGTACGGGCGTTGGATGCGGTTCGCCTCCCGCACCGGGTGCACGGTCACGACCGGCTGCTCGTCCGTGAACAGGATCCACTCGCGGTCCTTCGCGGCGAGCTCCCGCCACGGCCGGTCGACGTCGTACCCCAGGGTGTCGAGGACGTCCCGCAGGTTCTTCCCCTGCCAGGCACCCGGCCAGGCGGCGATCGCGCCCTCACGGATCGACAGGTCCGCGTCGGGCACGAGGAGTTCCTCGCTCGTGTCGTGGATCAACCCGAGGCCGTGGCACGAAGGGCACGCGCCCGCCGCCGTGTTGGGGGAGAAGGCGTCGGAGTCGAGCCGCTCCGCCCCCTCCGGATAGTCCCCTGCCCGCGAGAACAGCATCCGCAGGGAGTTGGAGAGGGTGGTCACCGTACCGACGGAGGAGCGGGCGTTCGGCGAGGACCTGCGCTGCTCCAGGGAGACCGCCGGCGGCAGCCCGGTGATCTCCCCGACCGCGGGCGCCCCCACCTGGTGGATGAGCCGCCGCGCGTACGGGGCCACCGACTCGAAGTAGCGGCGCTGGGCCTCGGCGTAGATCGTCCCGAACGCCAGCGACGACTTGCCGGACCCGGAGACCCCGGTGAACACGACGAGCGCGTCGCGCGGGATGTCGACGTCGACTCCGGCGAGATTGTGCTCACGGGCGCCTCGGACGCGGACATAGGGATCATGAGGGGTGTCGTGCATGGGGCGACCCTATCGAATGCTCCCTGTTTGCCCCCGTTCGCTCCCCGGCCGTCAGGAGGCGGGCGCCGTGAGGCCGACCGCCCGGGCGAGACGACGGTACGACTCGCTCAGCGCCGCCCGGTCGTACGTGCTCGTGGTGACCAGGACCTCCTGCGCCCCGGTCTCCTTCACCGCCCGCTCCAGCGCCTCGGCCACCTGCTCCTCCGTGCCGTGCACATGCCCGGCGAGCCCCGACTCGTAGAAGCCGCGCTGCTTCTCCGTCATCGGCAGCCCCTCGATCCGCTCGGGCGCGGCGAGCGGCGGGAAGACGCCGCGGGTGCGCGAGTACGCGAGGGACCAGGCCTCCGGCATCAGCAGCCGTCGCGCCTCCGCCCCGGTGGCGGCCACCACGACCGTCCCGGCGACGGCCACGTACGGCTCGGCGGCCCACGGGGACGGGCGGAAGGCCGTGCGGTACGCGTCGACGGCCTTCAGCAGCCGGTCCCGGCCGCGCAGGTCGCCGATGACCAGGGGCAGCCCCGCCGCCGCGGCGATCCCGGCGCCCTCCCCGGTCGCCAGGACGAAGGGCGGCACCCTCAGCCCCTCGGCGGGACGGGCGTGCACCTGCGGGTGGGCCGTCTGATCGCCGGTGAACCATCCGAGGAGCTCGGCGAGCTGCTCCCCGAACCGGTCGGCGTCCTCTTCGGCCCCGCCGAGGGCCCGGCGGACGCCGTCCGTGAAGCCCACCGAACGGCCGACCCCCATGTCGATCCGGCCGGGGAAGAGGGATTCGAGCACACCGAACTGCTCGGCCACGACCAGCGGCCGGTGGTTCGGGAGCATCACCCCTCCCGTACCGACCCGGATCGTGGAGGTCGCGGCGGCGACGGCTGCCGCGAGCACCGTGGGCGCCGAACCGGCGACCCCGGGCACGCCGTGGTGCTCCGACACCCAGAAGCGGTGGTAGCCGAGGGCCTCCGCCTCCCGGGCGAGGCGCACGGTGGCGCGCAGCGCCTGCGAGGTGTCCTCGCCCTCCCGGGTGCGGGAGCGGTCGAGGACGGAGAAGCGGATGCCGTCGGGGAAGGTGCTCACGGTGACTTCAACGGGTGGGGCCGTAGGGGATTCCCGGAGAGGGGGCCGGGGGCTCCTCCTAGGCTGGGGCGCGTGACATCGGACAACAGGCCCCTGGCCGTCTTCGACCTCGACAACACGCTGGCCGCCACCGCGCACCGCCAGCACTTCCTGGAGCGCAGGCCCAAGGACTGGGACGCGTTCTTCGCGGCGGCGCCCGACGATCCGCCGTTGGAGGAGGGCGTCGCGCTGTGCCGCGAGGCGGCCGAGGAGTGCGAGGTGGTCTACCTCACCGGGCGGCCCGAGCGCTGCCGCCGTTCGACCGTGGAGTGGCTGGCCGGGCAGGGGCTCCCGGAGGGGCCCGTCCACATGCGTCGCCACCGCGACTTCCGGCCGGCCCGGGTGACCAAGGTGGAGATCCTGCGCCGGCTCGCCGCCGACCGGGCGGTCAGGATGCTGGTCGACGACGACCCGGCGGTGTGCGACGCGGCGGAGGCGGCGGGCTTCCACGTCGTACGGGCCCGCTGGGCGGAGCCCTCCGAGGCGCTGAGGGAGGCTCAGGAGAAGGAGGGCCGCACCTGACGCCGACCGGACCGGGTCGGTCCGCGCCGTCCGGGTCAGTCTCCGTCCTCCAGCCGGAAGCCGACCTTCAGACCGACCTGGTAGTGCTCGATCGCGCCGTCGACGAGGTGGCCGCGCATCTGCGTCACCTCGAACCAGTCCAGTCCCCGCAGGGTCTGTGAGGCGCGCTCGATGCCGTTGCGGATGGCCTGGTCGATGCCCTCCGTGGAGGTGCCGACGATCTCGGTGACGCGGTAGGTGTGATTCGACATGGGGGCCGGACTCCTCTCGGTGCGTTCCCTCCACGGTGCCCCAGGGCGCGTCGGCGCGCGACACGACGGGGGCCGGGCGACCCGCGAGTAACTACCGACGGTAAGGACGAGGGGCGTCCCCTCGGGCGCGGAACGGATTCGTCAAGGACTTGACCATCCCGTTGGTCCAGACCAGAATCCAGGCCACATACCCGCGCGAACACCCCGTTCGGTCCCCCCATGTCGGGTCAGCCCCCCCATGCGCACGACTCTGTGCTGAACCGCAGAAGGTGACCTCCGTGAAGAACCGTCATCTCGCCGGCCCCCTGGCCGCCGCCACCGCGCTCGCCCTCGCGGGCTGCGGACTGCTCCCCGGTGGCGACGGCGGGACGAAGACCGTGAACATCTGGCTCATGCGGGACAGCGTCAGCGAGGACTTCCTCTCGCGCTTCACCGAGGAGTACGAGAAGGAGCACGACGGCGTCGAGCTCGAGTTCACCATCCAGGAGTGGACCGGCATCGGGAAGAAGGTCACCGAGGCGATCCAGGGCTCCGGCGGCCCCGACGTCATCGAGGTCGGCAACACCCAGGTCGCCCAGTACGCCGACACCGACAAGCTGTTCGACCTCACCCTGGAGTCGGTCCGCGACCTCGGCCGCGAGGACTGGCTGCCCGGTCTCGCCGAGCCCGGCAGCATCTCCGGATCCCAGTACGGCATCCCCTGGTACGCGGCCAACCGCATCGTCATCTACAACAAGGACCTGTTCGAGGAAGCCGGCATCGACAAGCCGCCGGCCACCCGCGACGAGTGGCTCGACGACACCGAGAAGCTCGACAAGGACGGCTCCCAGGGCATCTACCTCGCCGGACAGGACTGGTACACCCTCGCCGGCTTCGTCTGGGACGAGGGCGGCGAACTCGCCGTCGACAGGGGCGGCCAGTGGACCGGCGCGCTCGACAGCCCGGCCGCCCAGCGCGGCATGGCCTTCTACAAGAAGCTCCAGGCCCTCGGCCGCGGCCCCAAGAACGCCGACGAGCAGACCCCGCCGCAGGCCGACGTCTTCGCCAAGGGCGATGTCGCCCAGCTCATCGCCACGCCCAGCGCCGTCGCCGCCATCCTCAAGGCCAACCCGGACCTCAAGGACGGGCTCGGCTACTTCCCGATACCCGGCAAGAAGGCCGATCAGCCCTGCGTCGTCTTCACCGGCGGCTCCGACCTCATCATCCCTGAGAACGCCCCCGACCGCGGCGCGGCCCTCGACGTCGTCAAGGCGCTCGCCGGCGAGAAGTGGCAGTCCGAACTCGCCCGCACCATGGGCTACGTGCCCAACAAGAAGAGCCTCGCCTCCGTCGTCGCCGGCCAGGAGGCCACCGCCGTCATGGCGAAGGCCGCCGCACGCGGCCGCGCCACCCCGAACTCCCCGCAGTGGGCGGACGTCGAGGCCGACAACCCCATCAAGCCGTACATGACGGCCGTCCTCCAGGGCAAGGACCCCGTCAAGGCCGCCGAGAAGGCCTCGGCCGCGATCACGGACACCCTCGCCGAATAGCATTCAGCGTTCGCACACCCACGAGCCCCCGGGCCGTCATGTCGAATCCAGCCGGCGACGGGAGAAGTAGGGAGCCGGGCCACCGCGCACGAGGCCCGGCCCCGCCCCTTCCCCTTCCGTCCGCCGGAGGAGCCCGCCATGTCCGCACCGACGCGCACGCTCGCCGTCCCCGCACAGCCCCAGGCCGTCTCCGCACCGCCCCTGGCCGTCCCCGGGCAGCCCCAGGGCCCGGCCGAGCAGCCCACCCCCCGGTACGTCGTCGGTCTCGCCCGGGACCAGGAGGACGTACGGGCCGCCCAGCGGCTGCGCCACCAGGTCTTCGCCGGGGAGATGGGCGCCCTGCTCGACGGGCCCGAGCCCGGCCTGGACGGCGACGCCTTCGACGCGTACTGCGACCACCTCCTGGTACGGGAGGAGAGCACCGGCGAGGTCGTCGGCACCTACCGGATCCTGCCGCCCGACCGGGCAGCCGTCGCCGGACGCCTCTACTCCGAGAGCGAGTTCGACCTCACCCGCCTCGCCCCCGTCCGGCACGACCTGGTGGAGGTCGGCCGCTCCTGCGTCCACCCCGCCCACCGCAACGGCGCCGTGATCGCCCTCATCTGGGCCGGACTCGCCCGCTACATGACCCGCACCGGCCACAACTGGCTCGCCGGCTGCTGCTCGATCCCGCTCGCCGACGGCGGCACCCTCGCCGCCGCCACCTGGGACACCGTCAAGGACAAGCACCTCGCCCCCGAGGAGTACTGGGTCACCCCGCACAAGCTGTGGAGCCCCGCCGGCGTCACCCGCCCCGAGGGCCGCACCGAACTCCCGCCGCTGCTCCGCGGCTACCTGCGGCTCGGCGCCTGGGTCTGCGGCGCCCCCGCGCACGACCCCGACTTCGGCACCGCCGACCTCTACGTCCTGCTCTCGCTGCGCCGCACCAACCCGCGCTACCTCAACCACTTCCTCTCGCTCGTCCCGGCGCGGTGACCGGGACCACGGCCCTGTCGCCGTGGCTCCCCACGGCGCCCTGCACCCCGGGCCACTGCGCCGCCCACCCGGACACCGGCCATGACGACCTCGCCGAACGGGCCGGTGCCGTCCTCGCCGCGGCCCGGCTGGCCGCCGGGACCGGCGCCGTCCTCCTCGGCGTCCTGCTCGCCCCGGCCGCGGCGCTCCTCCCGGCCGCCGCCCGCCTCGCCCTCGTCCGGAGCTGGGTGCGGGCGGTGGTCCGCGCCTTCGGCGTGCGCGTCCGGTACGAGGGGACGGCCGGCGCGGTCACCGGCCCGCTCCTCGTCGTCGCCAACCACGTCTCCTGGCTGGACATCCCCCTCGTGGCGTCCGTGCTGCCCGGCCGGATGGTGGCCAAGACGGAGGTCCGCCGCTGGCCCGTCCTCGGCACGCTCGCCGCATTCGGCGGGACCCTCTTCCTCGACCGCGACCGGCTCAGGGCCCTGCCCGGCGCCGTGCGGGCGATGGCCGGGGTGCTCGCCGGCGGGGGCAGGGTCGTCGTCTTCCCCGAGGGGTCGACCTGGTGCGGACGGGCCTCGGGGCGCTTCCGCCCGGCCGCCTTCCAGGCCGCCCTGGACAGTGGTTGCGCCGTGCTGCCGGTACGGATCGACTACCGGCCCACCGGAGCGGCGGCGTACGTCGGGGACGATCCGCTCGGCGCGTCGCTGTGGCGGGTCGTCACCGCACGGGAGATTGTCGCCAATATTCGAATATTGGATCCGATATCCAGCATTCAGTATCCGGACCGCCGCGCCCTCGCCGCGGCAGCCCAGCAGGCCGTCTCCCCGCAGGCCCTCTCCCAGCGGGCCGTCCCTCAGCCCGCTTCCCCTCAGGCCGCCGTCGACAAGGACAGCGCGAACCTGCCCTCGGCGTCCGTCCACCAGCGGGCCAGTTCGAGGTCCGCCGCCGCCAGCTCCTCCCGTACACCCGCCTGACGGAACTTCGCCGACACCTCCGTCCGCATCTCCTCGCCCGCCGCGAACGGCACCACGAGATCCAGTTCCGGGATCTTCACGGTCAGCGCGCGGCGGGCGCGCAGCCGCATCTCGATCCACTCCCGCTCGGCGTCCCACACCGCCACGTGCTCGAAGGCGGCCGGATCGGCGTCGGCGCCCAGCTCGCGGTCGATCACGGACAGGACGTTCTTGTTGAACTCGGCCGTCACCCCGGCCGCGTCGTCATAGGCGGCCACGAGCGTGGCCTCGTCCTTCACCAGGTCCGTGCCGAGCAGCAGGGCGTCGCCCGGCGTGAGCATCGCGCGGACCGAGCGCAGGAAGGTCCGCCGCTCGGCGGGGAGCAGATTGCCGATGGTGCCGCCGAGGAAGGCCACCAGGCGCGGCCCCGGCATCCCCGGCAGCGCGAGCCCCCGGGTGAAGTCGGCGACGAGCGCGTGCACCCACAGGTCCGGCCGGTCCGCGAGCAGCGTCTCGGCCGCTCCGACGAGGGCGGACTCGCTCACGTCCACGGGCACGTACGCGTCCAGACCCGGAAGCAGCGCGTCGATCAGGAACCGCGTCTTCTCGGAGGAGCCGGAGCCCAGCTCCACCAGGGTCCGGGCCCCGGTCGCTGCGGCGATCTCCGGCGCCCGCTCGATCAGGATCTCCCGCTCCGCTCGCGTGGGGTAGTACTCGGGCAGCCGGGTGATCTCCTCGAAGAGCTCGCTGCCCCGGGCGTCGTAGAACCACTTGGGCGGCAGCTCCTTGGGGGAGCGGGTCAGGCCGTGGAGGACGTCGGCGCGGAGATCGGCGCCGGCGGCGTCCGCGGCGAGGGTGCGGGTCAGCTGGAACGGGCTCACGCGGAGGGCTCCTTGAGCGGGGTGAGGGTGACGTCCGCGCGGTCGGCGGTGACGAGCGTGTGCTCGGGCACCTCCCGCCAGCGCGGATCGTCGTCGTACGGTTCGGAGGCCACGACCGTCCGGTCGGGGCCCGACAGGCACCAGAGGCTGTTCCGCCAGGACGTCGCGGCGATCCGCTCCCCGTCGGTCAGCAGCAGGTTCAGCCGGGAACCGGGGGCCGCGGCCGCGACCTCCCGCACCGTGTCGCCGAGGGCCGTCCCCGGCGCGTCCCCGGCCCGCAGCCGGTGCAGCACGAGCGCCCAGAGCAGCGCCGAGTCGGTGCGCGCCTCCAGGCGCAGCAGCTCTTCGGCCGGCAGTGCCCCGGCGAGCGCCGCGAGGGAGTCCGGCCAGCCCCCGACGGCGCCGTTGTGGCTGAACAGCCAGGGCCCGGCGGTGAACGGAGCCGCCGCGGCCTCCCCGTCGGCGCCGGGGAGCGTGGCCCCCCGGACCGCCCCGAGGAACGCCCCGGAGCGCACCACCCGGGCGAGGTCCGCGAAGGACAGGTCGCCCCAGATCGGGCCGGCCCGCCGGTACCGCGCGGGTACCGGATCCCCCTCGGCGTACCAGCCCACGCCGAACCCGTCGGCGTTCACCACGCCGCTGTCCTGCGTACGGGGCTCCCAGGACTGGCGCAGCAGGGCGTGCGCCGGCCGGACGAGGAGGTCTCCCAACGCCACCGGCCCGCCCACGTAGGCGAGATGACGGCACATCAGTCGAGCTCCGCGCTGCGCGCCGTCCGGAAGCCGGAGAAGATCTGGCGCCGGACCGGGAGGTCCCAGTTGCGGAAGGTGCCCCGGCAGGCGACCGGGTCCACCGCGAACGAACCGCCCCGCAGCACCTTGTGCTCCGGGCCGAAGAAAACCTCCGAGTACTCCTTGTACGGGAAGGCCGTGAACCCCGGATACGGCAGGAAGTCGCTCGCCGTCCACTCCCACACGTCACCGATCAGCTGCCGTACGCCGAGGGGCGAGGCCCCCGCCGGATAGCTGCCCGCCGGCGCGGGCCGCAGGTGCCGCTGCCCGAGGTTCGCGTGCTCCGGACCCGGATCCGCGTCGCCCCACGGATAGCGGCGGGAGCGCCCGGACGCCGGGTCGTGGCGGGCCGCCTTCTCCCACTCCGCCTCGGTCGGCAGCCGCCGCCCCGCCCAGCGCGCGTAGGCGTCCGCCTCGTACCAGCTGACGTGCAGGACCGGTTCCTCCTCGGGCACCGGCTCCGTCACCCCGAAACGGCGGCGCAGCCACTGCCCGCCGTCCTTGCGCCAGAACAGCGGGGCCCCGATGCCGTGCTCCCGGATCTGCGCCCAGCCCTCCGGCCGCCACCAGCGGCGGTCGGTGTAGCCGCCGTCGGCGATGAAGGCGAGGTAGGCGCCGTTCGTGACGGGGGTCGTGTCGATGTGGAAGGCGGGGACGACGCGGTGGTGCGCCGGCCGTTCGTTGTCCAGGGCCCAGGGCTCGTCCGAGGTTCCCATGGTGAACGGACCGCCGGGGACGAGGACTTCGGTGGGCAGCGGGCCGGACCGCAGGTCCGGCGGCGGGGGAGCGGTCAGCGCGACCGGCCCCTTCCGCAGCTGATGGGTGATCAGCATCGTCTCGTCGTGCTGCTGCTCGTGCTGGGCGATCATGCCGAACGCGAAGCCCGCGTCGAGCAGTGGCCGCCCCTCCAGCGGGGTCCGCTCCAGCACGTCGAGGACCCGGAGCCGGACGTCCGCCACGTAGACGCGGGCCTCGCCCGGCGAGAGCAGCGGCAGCGACGGGCGGGTCGCGCGCGGATGCTGGAAGGCGTCGTACAGCGAGTCGATCTCGGGCCGCAGAGCCTCGCGCCCCGCGACGGCCCGCCACAGCCACTGCTCCTCCTGGTTCCCGACGTGCGCCAGGTCCCAGACCAGCGGGGACATCAACGGCGAGTGCTGCGCGGTGAGTTCGCCGTCCTCCACGCAGGAGGTGAGGAGCGCGGTGCGGTCCCGCGCGGCGGTGAGGGCGTCGAGGGCCCGCCTCCGCAGGACCTCGGGATCCGCTCCCGTCCCGGTCGCGGTCATGACGTCACCACCTCGAAGTCGTCGGCCGGGCAGCTCCCGGGGATCACGTACCGTTCCTGGAAGGCGGCGACCGCCCGCCGCACCTCCTCGCTCGCCCCGATCCGGGGCAGCGCGTCGAGCGCGGCGGAGAACACCGCACGGGCGGCGGCGTGCAGCCCGGGATCGGCGAGACCGTCACGGGCCGCCGCCAGCCACAGCGGATTGCGCGGGGCGGGCCCGGGACCCGCCTGCTCCGCGAGGGGCTTCACCGCCCGGTACACGGCCTCCGCCGCCTCCGGGTCCTCGAACACGGCCGTCGTCACCGCCACCGGCACCATCCAGCCGTCCGGGCCCGACTGCGCGTCCACCATCCGCAGCTCCAGATGGCCGCGCGGCCGCACCGGCGGGAACAGCGTCGTCATGTGATACCGCAGATCGTCGGCGTCGGCCGGGCGCGGAAGTCCCGTCCGCAGCCACTCCCGGAAGGTCAGCCCCTCCGGCACCGCCCACGGCCCCTCCTCGGCCCGCACGCACATCACCGGCGTGTCCAGGACGTGCGCCGCCCACTCCGCGCGCGGCTCCCCGTCCGGCGGCGGCGCGAGCGCCCGCCGGGGGTCGAGGTCCGTCCACAGGGCCTGCCGCGTCGAGCGCCAGCCGGTGCGGCGCCCGCCGTGGACCGGGGAGTTGGCGAACGCGGCCACCAGCACCGCGCCGAGCAGATGGGCGAGCTGCCAGCGCCGGTGGTAGCCGAGCGGACCCGGCTCCTCCAGACCGGCGTCCAGGCAGATCTGCACCGAGGCCGAGTCGCACATCATCGCCCGCCCGGACGGCCCGGTCCGGCCGAGCACGGTCTCCATCGCGTCGTACCGCGGCTCGTGCAGGACCCGGTCGCGCGGCGCGTGCCAGGGGTCCACCCCGTAACCGCTGAGGGTCAGACCGAGCGGCCCGAGCGCGGCCCGCACCGCGCGCAGATCGGCGGCGAGCGAGTCGAGGCACTCCATGAGGGAGCCGGCCGGGCGCGAGCTGAGCTCCAGCTGCCCGCCGGGTTCGAACGTGAGGGCCGACACCAGGGGCACGGCCCGTACGGTGTCGAGCGCGGCCGCGAGCCTCGGCGGCCGTACGGGAAGACGGGGGTCGCGCAGCTCGTGCACGAGCCACTCCAGCTCCACCCCCACCGTGCGGGGCGGACCCGTCTTGAAACAGATACATCGCAGCAGGTCCTCCGCCTCCGCCTCGGTCAGAGGGGGGCCGCCACGCGGTATGCCGCTGGGCGACATCCGTGCACCTCCTGGTCCTCGGGGTCGAGCTGCTGCTTCCACCTAAAGCCACCGTCGGACGGCGTGCAAGAGCGCCCCGGTCGTCCCCCGCGCGCCCCCTGTGCCCCCACTTGTCCAAAATTCCCCGCAGCCCCGTAAAACCCGTTGTCCCCACCGGAACGAAACGATCAAGCTGAGGAGCATGAGTGCACGACTGCGCGCGATCGCGCGGCAGACCGAGGAGATCGTCGCGGCGGGCCACTACCGCGCCCCCGACGGCCGGACGGTCTCCCTGGCCGAGGACCTGGCCGCCGCCCTGGCCGGAACCCGTCTCCACGGTCCCGAACCCGTCCCGGTCACCCCCGACACCGACCGCGTGCCCACCCTCACGGTCACCCCCGAGAGCAGCCTCGCGGCGGCCCGCCGCATGACCACGGCGGACCCCACCCGCCCGGTCGCCGTCCTGAACTTCGCCTCGGCCCGCAACCCGGGCGGCGGCTACCTCAACGGCGCCCAGGCCCAGGAAGAGGCCCTCTGCCGGGCCTCCGCCCTCCACTCCACCCTGCTGCGCGCCCCCGCCTACTACGCCCACCACCGGGCCGAACGGGAGGCCTTCTACACGGACCGGGTCATCCACTCGCCCCGCGTCCCCGTCTTCCGCGACGACCGCGGCGCCCTGCTCCCCGAGCCCTTCACGGTCGGCTTCCTCACCTCGCCCGCACCCAACGCGGGCGTCGTCCGCCGCCGGACCCCCGAACGCGCCGACCGCCTGCCCGCCGCCCTCGCCTCCCGCGCGGAACGCGTCCTGGAGACGGCCGCCGCGGCCGGATACCGGCGGCTCGTCCTCGGCGCCTGGGGCTGCGGCGTCTTCCAGAACGACCCGGCGGAGGTCGCGGGCGCCTTCAAGGCCCTCCTCACCGGCGAGGGCCGCTTCGCCGGTCACTTCGAGGAGATCACCTTCGCCGTCCTGGACCGCTCCACCGGCACCCCGACCCTCGCCGCGTTCCGGCGGGTGCTCGGCGAGGGCGGCTGACCGGGACCGTCAGGACCAGCCGTACCGCTCCACGAGCCGGTCCGCCACCAGGTCGAACCGGGGCCGGTCCAGGGCGCAGGCCTCGCGGCGCATGCCCGACTCGTGCACCCGCAGCACCCGGTCCAGGTCCACCCAGGACTCGCGCCGGTCGGCGTCCCAGGAACCCGTTCCGATCGGCACCCACTCCCGGTCGTGATCGTGCCGCTTGCTGGACAGCTGGACGGCGAGCAGGGTGCCGGACTCCTCCCGCGCCACGACGAGCACCGGCCGGTCCTTGCCCCTGCCGTCGTTCTCCTCGAACGGCACCCAGGTCCAGACGATCTCCCCGGGGTCGGGCGCCCCGTCGCAGTCCGGCGCGTAGGAGGTGCGGACGGGCCCGATCAGCTGCGGATCGGCCTCGGTCGTGGAGTGCGGGTACGTCGTCATGAGGGCCACCGTAGGGCCTGCCGGGACGGTTCCGGGGCCTCTCTCCGTACGCGATGCACACGACCGGCCTGACGTGCGGGTCTCGTACCCCCGTGCCAGGCTGAGGGCAGGCGGACCACCGTCCGACACCCGTCACGGGAGGCACGATCGTGGGCAAGAAACAGACCCGGACGAACCGGGGAGCCCGTACCGGCGGCCATGAGCACCGCACCGACGCGGTCGCGAAGGAGAAGAGCGCGCCGGCCCCCGCGAGAGAGACGTCGATGCCCCTCGTCGAGCACGCGTCCCACCGCAAGGAGCGGAAGTTCGGCCACAACTAGGCCGAGCGGATCACACGAAAGGGCCCGGTGCCGTGACGGCACCGGGCCCTTCGTACGCGCCTACCGCTCGTCGCCGACCGGGATCTCCACGGTCTCCTCGGCCCGTGGTGCCGGCAGAACCGCTCCGCCCAGCTTCTCCTGCGCCGCCGGGTTCATCGTGGCCAGGAGCTGGCGGGCCAGGCCGAGGCCCGTTCCGCCCATGGTCAGCGCCTTGGCGAAGACGTCCGCCATGCCGTCGGCGCCGTTGAGCAGGACCATCTGGTCGACGTTCCCGAAGGCGGACGCGCCCGCGGAGACGATCTCCGGCCATTTCTCGGCCAGCTGCTGGGCGACCACGGCCTCCTGGTTCTCCGCGAGCGCCGCCGCCCGTGCCTTGATCGCCTCGGCCTCCGCCAGACCCTTCGCGCGCGTGGCCTCGGCGACCGCGAGGCCCTTGGCGTGCTGCGCCGCCGCCTCGGCCTCACCGGTGAGCCGGGTCGCCGTGGCCTTCGCCGCGCTCGCCAGCTCCGTCTCCTTCGCCTCGGCCTCGGCGGCCGAGATCCGGGCGTCACGCTCGGCCGCGGCCAGCGTCCGGGTCTCGTACGCCATCGCGTCGGCCGGCTTGCGGACCTCCGCCTGGAGCTGCTGCTCCTTGCGGAGGCCCTCCAGCTCGGCGACCCGGGTCTCCTGGACGACGACCTCCTGGCGCGAGGCCGCGTCGGCGAGCGGGCCGGCCTGCCGGGCCCGGGCGGACGCCTGGTCCCGCTCGGCCTGGTAGCCCGCCTGGAGGATCTCGCTGTCGCGGGTCGCCTCCGACATGCGCGCCGCGGCCTGCTGCTCGGCCTCGGTCGCCCGCCGGTTCGCCTCCGCCTGAGCGATCCGCGCGTCCCGCTGGACGGCGGCCGCGTGCGGGGCGGCCAGGTTCTTGATGTACCCGGTCGGGTCCTCGATCTCGTGGATCTGCAGCGAGTCGACGATCAGACCGAGCTTCTCCATCTCCGTGCCACAGGCCGACCGCGCCTGCCCGGTCAGCTTCTCCCGGTCACGGATCATGTCCTCGACCGTCAACCCGCCGACGATGGCGCGGAGATGACCGGCGAAGACGATGTGCACCCGCTCCGACATCAGCTTCTGCTGGTCGAGGAAGCGGCGGGCGGCGTTGGCGATCGACACGAAGTCGTCACCGACCTTGAAGATCACCACACCGCGGACCTTCAGCGGAATGCCCTGGTGGGTGACGCACTCGACGGACAGCTGCGTCTCGTTGAGGTCCAGCGAGAGCTTCCGCACCGCCTGCACACCGGGGAGCACGAGGGTGCCCCGACCGGTGACGATGCGGAACCCCATGCCCGTGCCGAGGCCCTCCATCTTGTGGTTGGAACCGGAGATGATCAGCGCCTCGTTGGGTTCCGCGACGCGCCACATCATTTTGAACACACCGATCAGAACGACGAGCGCGCCGACGACGACGCCCGCCAGAATGCCGATGCTCATGGACAAGGTCCCCCTTCACCGGAGCCGAGCGGACCCGGTGAAGGGAGTGTGCGCCCGTGACGGGCGCACACTCAACGGTTCGGTCAACTGTCGTACGCGGCTGTGACATAGACGGTGCGTGGAGGGAGATGTTCCATGACCATCACGACCGTTCCGACCTCGATCCGCTCCTTCGGCGAGGCGGGATGCGCGAGGAAGTGCTCGGCACCACCGCGGATCCGGACGATCACCTCGCCGACGAGGCCGGGGCCGACGGTGCCGGTCACCCGGCCGAGCAGTCCCACCATCGAGCTGTCCATCGACTCGTCGTCCATGGCTGAACGGTACGTCAGATCCAGCCCTCCAGGGCGGAGATGAACCCGTCGAAGTCGTCCCGGTGGATCGTGTGCCCCGCTCCCTCCACCGTACGGAGTTCGAATCCGCGGTCGGCGAGCATCCCGGCGTGCTCCGGCCGGACCAGCACGCTCGGATCGGCGAGGGTGACGAGGGAGGGCACCACGGGCCGGGCCGGCCACAGGTCGGCGCCCACGAACGGCGTGAGGCCGTGGGCCGTCCGCTCGTCCCAGTCCCGTACCGAGGCCATCTCGATGTCGACGTCCTCCTCCGGCCAGTGCGGGTTGAAGCCCCTGATCTGCTCCCGGGTCATCGACTTGCCCCGGACGAAGAGCTCGGCCCGGTAGCCGCAGGGGCCGGCCGACAGGTGCCAGGCCGGGTCGGAGTACACCGCCCTGGCCGGCGCGAGGCGCTCCACCGCCTGCGCGAGGACGAGCCCGCCGAGCGAGTGGCCGATCGCCAGCTCCGCGCCGGCGGGGAGGGTCTCGACGAGGTCGTCGGCGTGGTCCTCCGGGCGGTACGCCTCCGGGCCCGCGGCCCGGCCGCTCGCCCCGTGTCCCCGCAGGTCCACGGCGATCACCCGGTAGCCGCGCTCCGCGAGCGCCGGCCCGACCCGGCGCCAGGTGCGGTGGTCGGCCATGATGCCGTGGACGAGCAGGGCGGTCCGGTCACCGGATCCCCATGTGGTGGTGTGCAGTCGCATGGCGCCACCTTTCCTTCGGTGCTCGGTGCTCGGTGCTCGGTGCTCGGTGCTCGGCGGGTGCCGACGGGGTCAGCGCACGCTGCGGATGGGGCGCACGGCCAGCGCGCCGAGTACCGACAGTACGGCCGCGATCAGGAAGAGCGCCGTGTATCCGCCACTCAGCGAGACGATGAGCGAGGCCACGAAGGGGGCGACGATCTGCGGGCCGGCGTTGGCGACGTTGAGGACGCCCATGTCCCGGGCCGCGTCCTCGGCCTTGGGCAGCACCATGGTCACCAGGGCGGTGTCGACGGCCATGTAGCAGCCGAAGCCGAGGCCGTTGACGACGGAGAAGGCCAGCATCGCGGCCCAGCTGCTGGAGACGGCCGGGATGACCAGCGCGACGGCGGCGAGGACGGCGGAGGCGCCGACGAAGAGCTTGCGGCGGGCGAAGCGGTCCGAGAGCCAGCCGCCGAGGACGGTGGAGACCACCATGGCGACCGAGTTGACCGGCATGAGGATCGCCACGGCCTCCTCGGGGCTCAGCCCGGCGGGCAGGTCGGTGTGGTCCTTGAGGATGTACAGCTGGAACCCGGCCACCGCGAAGTAGCCGAGGATGAGCAGGGCGCGGCCGATGAAGGCCCAGCGGAAGTCGTGGTTCCTGAGGGCGCTGCCGAAGGCCGCGATCTGCTCCTTGACCGGCAGCGGCGCCTTCGGGGGCATGCGCTCCTCGCGGGCGCAGGTGGTGAACAGCACGGCGGTGGCGGCGACGATCGCGCCGAAGACGAGGTAGCCGGTGCGGTAGTGCTCGGAGAAGGCCGCGCCGACGAGGGCGCCGATCGTGGAGCCGATGGGGAGGCCGAGTCCGACGGCGGCCGAGGCCTTGCCGCGCGAGGCCATGGGGATCCGGTCGGGGACCACGGAGGTGATGGCCGCCTGGTAGATGTTCATGACGGCCTGGCCCAGACACCAGGCGATGGTGACGAGCAGGATCGTGTGCACGCTGCCGAGGAGCAGCATCACGGGGAGGGCGAGCAGGCCGCCGGCGAGGATCCACGGGTTGCGGCGGCCCGAGCGGTCGGAGAGGGCGCCCGCGACCGGGTTGAAGACCGTGGCGAAGATCGCGGATATGCCGGAGACGAGGCCGAAGTTCGCCACCTTGTCGGCGGGGTCGATGTCCTCGATCTGGAGCGCGAGGAGCATGCCGGGGACGCCGATGTACAGGGCGTACATCGCGGTGTTCCCGGCGAGCAGCAGGGGCAGCAGGCCGCGCGTCGGCCGGGGGGGCGCGGGGGAGCCGGTGGCGGTGGCGGAGTCGGGGGCGCCCGTGTCGGAGCCGGTCCCGGGGGAGGAAAGGGCCACTTTGCCCTCCTGAGGAGATCGCCCGATGCGGGGGCGAGGAGCGGATTGAACGATATGGTTACACGTGTCACTGACACGTGTGAACATTGTGTAGCACTCATTTCCGGCCATCCGCCAGACCCGGGGCCGGATTGGTCTGGAAAGATGCCGGATCGATGAGCCAGCCAACCGAACAGTCCCCCGAACGCCCCTCCGGGCGCGCGGTCCCGACCAGCGCCGATGTCGCGCGCCTCGCGGGCGTGTCCCGGGCCACCGTCTCGTACGTCCTGAACAACACCGCGGCCGTCCGCATCAGCGAGCCGACCCGGCAGCGGGTGCGCGAGGCCGCCGAGGAGCTGGGCTACGTGCCGCACGCCGCGGCCCGCAGCCTGCGCGCGGGCCACAGCCGCATGGTGCTGCTCCCGACCCCCCACGTCGCGGTCGGGCCGCTGTACAGCCAGTTCTTCAACGACTTCCAGTGGGCGCTGCGCCGCCTCGACTACACGGTCGTGCAGTACGGCAGCGTCGGCCTGGAGCCCGAGGAGGCCGCCCGTGCCTGGGCCGAGCTGCGGCCGGTGGCCGTGGTCTCCGTCGGCGAGGTCGAGCTCACCGGGCCGGGCGTCGAGATCCTCAAGCGGTCCGGGGCCCGGGCCGTGATCACCCTCGGCACCCAGCGCGTGGAGGGCGCCCACGCCCTCGTCATGGACCAGGGGCGGGTCGGCGAGGTCGCCACCCGGCACCTCGTGGAGACCGGCCGGCGTCGGATCGGCGTCGTCGTGCCCGAGGAGCCGGGCCTCAGCCTGTTCTCCGGCCCCCGCCTCGACGGGGCGCGCCGCGCCGCCGAGGGCACCGGCGCCACCGTCGTACCCCTGCCGCTGCGGTACGAGGAGGAGTCGGCGGAGGCGCTCGCCGCGCGGTGGCGCGAGCTGGGGCTCGACGGCGTCTTCGCGTACAACGACGAGTACGCGATGCTCCTGATGCGGGCGCTCCAGGACGTCGGGATCTCCGTCCCCGAGCAGACCGCCGTGATCGGCGCCGACGACCTGCTCCTCGGCCGGCTCCTCCGGCCCCGCCTCAGCACCGTACGGATCGACATGGTGCCCGGCCACGAGCTGGCGGAGCTGGTCGACCGCGCCGTACGGGAACCGGACACCGTGCCCCTCTCCCGCGACCTGCTCGACTCGCGGGTCGTCCGACGGGAGTCCAGCTGAACGGCGGGAACGGCCGGAGTGCCGCCCGGCGGGCCGGCTGAGCGGTGACGACGGCCGGGGTGCCGTCCGGCGGGAGCCCGGCCGGGCGGCGGGATAGGCCGGGGTCGTCGTCCGGCGGCAGTCCGGCTGATCGGCGGGACCGCTGCCGGGCGGGGGTCCGGGGAGCGGTGGCAGTGGCCGGGGTCGTCGTCCGGCGGGAGTCCGGCTGATCGGCGGGACCGCTGCCGGGTGGGGGTCCGGGGAGCGGTGACGGCGGCCGGGGCCGTGGTCCGGCGGGAGTCCGGCCGGGGGTCGGGTTCGGGCGGGCGGGGCTTCGGTCGAGCGCTTAGCTTCGGTGCATGAGCACAGTTCCGAAGCGGTTCGAGATCCTGCTGGTGCCCGAGCACGTCGAGGACCGGGGCGGCGCCTCGGTCGTGGACAGCGCGGTCCGCACGGCCGTCGTCGAGGCCACCGGGCGGCACGGCGAGACGGGCTACCCGATCTACGAGGGACACGGGATCCGTGCCGACATCGACCTCGGGACGCTCACGGTCGAGGCGCTGCTCGTCGACGGCCGCGAACTCGACTACGGCCTCACGGCCCTCGTCCGCCCCGCGGCGACCCACTGATCCCCCTCCCTCCCCGGTGTCCCGAAGGGGCCCGTTGACACGGCGGGCCGTCCGGCAGAGACTCTGCGCGCCCGATGGGGCGAAGATTGCTTCACCAGGCGAACAGAGTCGTTCCGCAGGTCACGTGGGAGAGAACCGATGAGCATCCGCGACGTCTACATCGTCGACGCCGTCCGCACCCCGATCGGGAAGTTCGGGGGCGCCCTCGCCTCCGTCCGTCCCGACGACCTCGCGGCCCATGTCGTCCGCGCGCTCGTCGACCGCTCGCCGGCGCTCGACCCCGCGCGCGTGGACGACGTCTACTTCGGCGACGCCAACGGCGCGGGCGAGGACAACCGCGACGTCGCGCGGATGGCCGTCCTGCTCGCCGGGCTGCCCGTCAGCGTCCCCGGCGTCACCGTCAACCGCCTCTGCGGCTCCGGCCTCGAAGCCGTCGTCCAGGCGGCCCGCGCCATCGCCCTCGGCGACGCCTCCGTGGCGATCGCGGGCGGCGTCGAGTCGATGTCCCGTGCCCCCTGGGTCCTGCAGAAGCCCGAGCGGGCCTTCCCCGCCGGCCACCAGCAGCTCCACTCCACGACCCTCGGCTGGCGCATGACGAACCCGAAGATGCCCGCCGAGTGGACGGTCGCGCTCGGCGAGGGCGCCGAGCTCGTCGCCGACAAGCACGGCCTGACCCGCGAGCAGCAGGACGCCTTCGCCCTCGCCAGCCACCGCAAGGCGGCCGAGGCCTGGGCGAAGGGGCTCTACGACGACGAGGTCGTCCCGTACCCCGGGGTGGAGCTCACCCGCGACGAGTGCATCCGCGACTCCACGTCGATGGAGGCCCTCGCCAAGCTCAAGCCCGCCTTCCGCGCCGAGGGCGGCACCGTCACCCCGGGCAACTCCTCGCCGCTCAACGACGGCGCCGCCGCCCTGCTCCTCGTCGACGAGGACGGACTGCGCGAGACCGGCCGCGAGCCCCTCGCCCGGATCCGTACCTCCGCGGTCACCGGGATCGAGCCGCAGCTCTTCGGCCTCGGCCCGGTCGAGGCGGTCCGCCGGGCCCTGGGGAAGGCCGGGCGTTCCTTCGCCGACCTGACGACCTTCGAGCTCAACGAGGCCTTCGCGGCCCAGGCGCTCGGCTGCCTCGCGGAATGGCCGGAACTGGACCCCGAGATCGTGAACCCGCGGGGCGGGGCGGTCGCCCTGGGGCACCCGCTGGGCGCGTCCGGTGCCCGGCTGGCCGGCTCGGTGGCGCACCAGCTCGCGGCGGCCGGCTCCGGCACGGGCCTCGCGGCGCTGTGCATCGGCGTCGGCCAGGGCATCGCGCTGGTCCTGGAGCGCTAGGCCCCAGGCGTACGGACATGACGCGAGGGGGGTACGGGAGGCTCTCCCGTACCCCCCTCGCCGCGGGTCACTTCGCCTGCGCCTCCGCGATGGACTTGCGCACCTCGTCCATGTCCAGCTTGCGCGCCTGCCCGATGACGTCCTCGAGGGCGGCCTCCGGCAGCGCTCCGGGCTGCGCGAACACGGCCACGTTGTCCCGGACGATCATCAGGGTCGGGATCGAGCGGATCTCGAACGCCGCCGCCAGCTCCTGCTGCGCCTCGGTGTCCACCTTGGCGAAGACGAGGTCCTGGTGGCGCTCGGAGGCCGCCTCGAAGACCGGGCCGAACTGACGGCAGGGACCGCACCAGGAAGCCCAGAAGTCGATCAGAACGAAGTCCCCTCCGCCCACGATCTCGTCGAAGTTGTCCTTGGTGAGCTCTACGGTGCTCATGCTGCCTGCCTTTCGGGTCCTGGCGTGGTCCTCACGTTCCCCTGGGGACTCGCCCGGCACAACGGCGTATCGAGCCGCGCTATTCCGCACCGCGGCCACCAGACTGGGACCCATGACACGAACGGTGGAAGACGAGCACGCCTACGACGTGGTGGTGATCGGCGCGGGCCCGGTCGGAGAGAACGTCGTCGACCGGGTGCGGGCGGGCGGCCTCACCGCGGCGATCGTCGAGAGCGAGCTGATCGGCGGCGAGTGCTCGTACTGGGCGTGCATGCCCAGCAAGGCACTGCTCCGCCCCGCGATCGCCCGCTCGGACGCGCGGAAGGTCGCCGGCCTGCGCGAGTCGGTCTACGGCCCGCTGGACGCGATGGAGGTCTTCGCCCACCGGGACAGGGTCGTCGGCCACTGGAAGGACGACGGCCAGATCGACTGGCTGGACTCGATCGGCGTACGGGCCTTCCGGGGGCACGGCCGGCTCCAGGGGCCGCGCCGGGTCGAGGTCACGAGCCCCGAGGGCGAGCGCCACGTGCTCACCGCCCGGCACGCGGTCGCCGTCTGCACCGGCACCCGCCCGCTCCTCCCGGAGCTGCCGGGACTGCCCGCGGCGCATCCCTGGACCAGCCGTGAGGCGACCAGCTCCGACCGGGTCCCCGAGCGGCTCGTCGTGGTCGGCGGGGGAGTGGTGGGCGTGGAGATGGCCACCGCCTGGCAGGCCCTCGGCGCGAAGGTGACCCTGCTCGTACGGGGCGGGGGGCTGCTGCCGCGCATGGAACCGTTCCTCGGGGAACACGTGGCCGCCGCGCTCGCCTCGCGCGGCGCGGACGTCCGGACCGGCGTGGCGGTGAGCGCGGTGGTGCGCGACGGGGGCACCGGCCCGGTCACCGTGGTCCTGGAGGGCGGCGACCACGTCGAGGGCGACGAGGTGCTCTTCGCGACGGGACGGAAGCCGCGCACCGAGGACATCGGCCTGGGGACGGTCGGCCTGACGCCGGGCTCCTGGCTCGACGTCGACGACAGCCTCCGGGTCACCGGAAGCGACTGGCTCTACGCCGTCGGGGACGTCAACCACCGCGCCCTGATGACCCACCAGGGCAAGTACCAGGCCCGGATCGCGGGCGCGGCGATCGCCGCCCGCGCGCAGGGCGGCGACGCGTCCCTGGACACCGGGCGGTGGGGCGCGCACACGGCCACCGCCGACCACGCCGCCGTGCCGCAGGTCGTGTTCAGCGACCCCGAGGCGGCGGCCGTCGGGCTCAGCCTCGCCGAGGCGGAGCGGGCCGGGTACCGGGTCCGGGCCGTGGACCTCGACATGCGGGCCGTCGCCGGAGCCGGTCTGTACGCCCAGGGGTACCGGGGGCACGCCCGGATGGTCGTCGACCTCGACCGGGAGGTGGTCCTCGGCGCCGCCTTCGTCGGGCCCGGCATCGGGGAGCTCCTCCACTCGGCGACGGTCGCGGTCGCGGGCGAGGTGCCGATCGCCCGCCTGTGGCACGCAGTCCCCGCGTACCCGACGCTGAGCGAGGCGTGGCTGCGCCTGCTCGAGGCCTACCGGGGCTGACGCCCCGTCATTTCCCTTCGCTCCTCTCGGTGTCGAGGGGGATCATGGCGCGCGCTGCCGAGCGTGCGGCCTCCAGGGCGGGCCGGGGGTCCCGGCCCGGTTCCTGGCCCAGGACCACCCTGGTGCTCAACCCGTCGAGCAGGGCAAGGAGTTCGGAGGCGCGGGCGCCGGCGTCCAGCGGGGCGAAACGCCGGCGTGCCGCGCCCGCCGCGAGCAGGGTCTCCAGGTCCTCCTGCCAGCCCGCGTCCAGTTCGGCCTGTGCCTCGCGGAGCGCGGCGTTGCCGGGGGTGCGGGCCCAGAGCTCGATCCACAGGGTCCAGCGCGGATCGCGCGGGCCGCGCGGGAGGTAGAGCCGCAGGAAGAGGTCGAGCTTGCGCTCGGCCGTGATCCGGCGGGCGAGCAGCGCGCGCCGCTCCTCGGCGAGCGCGGCCTCGCTCCACCGGAGGGCGGCGAGCAGCAGCAGGTCCTTGCTGCCGAAGTAGTACAGGATGTGGCCGCCGCTCGTGCCGAGCCGCTCGGCGAGCGCCGACATGGTGAGGGAGGCGAGGCCGTCCTCGGCGATCGCCGCCATGGCCTCCTCCAGCATCCGTTCCTGGGTGACGTGTCCGTCCCGCCGTCGTGCCGCGCCTGCCACCGCCGCCGTCCCCGTTCCGTGTCCCTGTGCGTTCCGCTGTGTCCGGAACCGACCTTAACCGCAACCTGCCGAGGTCTTGACGTGGCCTGAACCCATCGCACATCTTGAATGCCGTTCTAAGACTTAGAACGGCATTCAAGATCGATCCACGACAGGAGTGCGATGTGCTCGAACACGAGACGGCGCCCGTGACCACCACGGGCCGGACGGCGACCGACGAGGTCTTCCAGGTCGAGGAGCACGGGATCGACCCCATCCCCGACGCCGAGCGGCACGGCGGAGCCAAGGACGTCTTCTGGCTCTGGTTCGGCTCGAACCTCACCTTCACCTACGTCATCAACGGCGCCCTCGCCGTCGCCTTCGGGCTCTCCTTCTGGCAGGCCACCGCCGTCGTCGTGCTCGGCGGCCTCTCGTTCCTCGCCATCGGCGCGGCCGGACTCAGCGGCGTGCGCACCGGCACCGCGACCCTCGTCATCTCCCGCGCGGCCTTCGGCCGGCGCGGCAACTGGCCCGCCGGCCTGCTGAACTGGATCGTCAGCATCGGCTACACCATCGTCAACACCGTGGTGGGCACCCTCGCCCTCGAAGCCTTCTTCCCCGACCTCGGCTGGAACGGCGGACCCACCGCCCGCGCCCTCGCGCTCGCCGTCACCCTCGCGCTGACCTTCGCCGTCGCCCTCTGGGGCCACGCCACCGTCCAGTTCGCCGAACGCTGGATGGCGTACGTCCTCGCCGCCGGCTTCGCCGCCCTGCTCGTCCTCGTCCTGCCCGGCGCCGACACCTCCGCCCCCGCCGCCGCGCCCGGCGCCTCCGGCTGGAGCCTCGCCTTCGTCGTCATGCTCGCGGGCCCCTTCTCGTACCTCCCCATGCCCGCCGACTACACCCGCTACCTGCCCCGCACCACCAGCCTGAAGGCGGTCACCTGGAGCGGCGCCCTCGGCGGTTTCGTCTCCTCCGTCGCCCTCGGCGTCGCCGGGGTGGCCGCCGCGACCCAGACCGACATGACCGACGCCGTCGCGGGCACCGAGAGCCTCCTCCCCGGCTGGTTCCAGCCCCTCTTCCTCGCCCTGGTCCTCGGCGGCTCCGTCACCAACTCGATCATCACGCTCTACTCGTCGAGCCTGAACCTCCAGGTCCTCGGCATCCCCTGGAGCCGCGCCCGCGCCATCGTCATCAGCGCGGCCGTCACCGCCGTCGGCTCCCTCGGCGCCCTCTTCCTCACCGACTTCACCACCTCCCTGCTCTCCTTCCTCTCCCTCCTGATCATCGTCTTCGCCCCCTGGGGCGGGGTCTTCCTCGCCGACATGGTGCTCCGCCGCTGCACCTACGACTCCGCAGGACTGCACGCGGACACCGGCGGCGCCTACTGGTACCGCTCCGGCTGGCACCCGGCCGGGATGACCGCACTCCTCGCCGGCCTCCTCTTCTCCGCGCTCACCTGCGACTCCGAGCTGTGGACCGGCCCCCTCGTCGCCCCGCTCGGCGGCGCGGACCTCACGCTCCTCGGCTCGGTCGTCTCCGCCCTGGTGTACGTGCTCCTCGCCCGCCGCACCGTCGCCCCCGTCCCCGTCCCGTAACCCCTCCCGTAACTCCCCTCGTACGACACGGAGCCCCACCCCATGAACCGCACCGCCCCCGCCGACCTCGTCCTCACCGGGGCCCGCATCCACACCGTCGACCCGGCACTCCCCGAGGCCCAGGCGCTCGCCGTCCGCGACGGCCGCATCGTCTGGATCGGCTCCGACGCCGAAGCGGCCGGCTGGACGGGTCCCGGCACCCGCGTCCTCGAAGCCGGCGGGCGGCTCGTCCTGCCCGGCTTCGTCGACGCCCACAACCACGTCCGCCTCGGCTCCGACGACGCCTGCGTCCAGCTCGCCGGGGCCCGCACCCTCGACGCGATCCACGCACGCGTCCGCACCTGGCACGAGGCCCACCCGGACGCCCGCTGGATCGAGGCCGAGGCCTTCGACTACTCCGCGATCCCCGACGGGCGGATGCCCACCGCCGCCGACCTCGACCCGGCCACCGGGGACACCCCCGCCTTCGTCCTCAGCTACGACGTCCACACCGCCTGGCTCAACACCGCCGCCCTCCGGGCGCTCGGCGTCGACCGCGACCACACCGAGCTGCCCTTCGGGCGGGCCGTCACCGACCCCGCCAGCGGCGAACCCACCGGATTCGTCAAGGACTTCGCCGTCAAGGGCCTCTCCCGCGACGGCCACCGCGCCCTGCGCGAGCTCGGCCTCCCCTGGGCCTCGCCCGACCGGCAGTACGGACGGCTCGCCAAGAGCCTGGACGACGCCATCGGCTACGGCATCACCACCGTCGTCGAACCGCAGAACTCCCTCGACGACCTCGCCCTCTTCGAGCGCGCCCGCGACGAGGGCCGGCTGCGCTCCCGCATCGTCGCCGCCCTCTTCCACCCGCGCGGCACCACCGACGCGGACCTGGACGCCTTCGAGGCGGCGGCCGGCGCGTACGCCGACGACCGGCTGCGGGTCGGCCCGCTCAAGCTGTACATCGACGACGTCGTGGAACCCCGCACGGCCGCCCTCCTGGAGCCGTACGCCGGCTGCTCCCACCACCGCGGCGACACCTTCTACCCGCCCGAGGAGTTCGCCGAGCTGCTCACCCGGCTCGACGCGCGCGGCTTCCAGTGCTTCGTCCACGCCACCGGCGACCGGGGCATCCGCACGGTCCTCGACGCCGTCGAGCGGGCCCGCGCGGTCAACGGGCCGCGCGACGCCCGCCACCAGGTCGTCCACGTCGAGTGCCTCGACCCGGCCGACACCCCGCGCTTCGCCGCGCTCGGCGTCGTCGCCTGCATGCAGCCCCGGCACGCCGCCCCCGACATCGCCGGACCCGGCCAGGACTGGGCCGAGAACGTCGGCCCCGAGCGCTGGCACAAGGCCTGGCCGCTGCGCAGCCTGCACGCGGCCGGCGCGGTCCTCGCCCTCTCCAGCGACTGGAACGTCGCCGAGATGGACCCCATGGTCGGCATCCACGCCGCCGTCACCCGCCGCCCGCCCGGCGGCGGCGAGGCCTGGACGGCGGGCGAGACGATCGACGTCGCGACCGCCGTCGAGGGCTACACGATGGGCTCGGCCCACGCCAACTTCCTGGAGCACGAGCGGGGCTCGCTGACGGTGGGCAAGCTGGCCGACTTCGTCGTCCTCTCCCGCGACATCCTCCGGATCGCCCCCGAGGAGATCCCGGGCACGGTGGCGGAGACGGTCGTGGTGGGCGGCGAGGTGGTCGTGGACCGCGCGGGTGACCCGGCCCCTCAGTGACCGCCGTTGCCGGACTCCACCGCCATGCGCCGCTCGAAGCGGCGGCCCGCGTCACGCGACTCGTACACCCCGTCCTGGGTGGCGACGAGCAGCCTGCGGACGTCCACGGCGGTGAGCGCCTGCGGGGCGCCGCCCGGCACGGAGGCGACCCGCGTCCAGGAGGCGCCCCCGTCCGTCCCGCGGAAGAGGACGCCGTCGGGATCGATGCCGTAGAGGGCGTCGGGGGCGGCCCAGGAGACGTACGCGAGGACCCGCTCGGAGGCGGGCGCGAAGGTCCGGCCGCCGTCCGTGGACCGCACCACGCCGGTCTCGGTGGTGGCGAGGACGGTGCCGGGGGCGGTGGGGGAGACGGCGATGTCGAGGGCGCGCAGCTCGGCGCGCTCGTCCCAGGCGACGCCGTCGGCGCTGACCCGCAGCACGCCCCTGGCGCTGTCGTAGCCGTAGACGGTGGCGTCGGACCCGGTGTCGAGGGCGTGGAAGTCGACCTCCCCCGCGAGGGACTTCTCCCGCCAGGTGCGGCCGGAGTCCGTCGACGCGATGAGCCCGAGGTCGGCGGGCCCGTCGGTGCCGGGCGCCGGGTGCCCGCTGGCGAGGAAGTCCCCCTTCGCGGTGACCGTGAACCCCATGAAGTCGTCGCGCCGGTCGCCGACGAGCCTGGGCCGGCCGTCGGCGTCCGGGCTGTGGATGCCCTGATGGGTGGCGACGTAGAGGGTGTCGCCGCGCAGTCCGAGGCCGTGGATGTGGCTGAGGGCCGATCCGGAGCCGTCGGCGGGGGCCGGGTCCCCGGAGGAGCAGGCGGTCAGGGTCAGCGCGAGGGCCGCGGCGGTGAGGACGGCGCCGAGGGTGGTGGCCGGGCGGCCGGAGAAGTACGTCTTCATGGTTCTTTCGCCAGGGTGGGGCACGGAGGTACGGGACGGGCGGGGGCGCGGCGGCGGGGCGGCCCGTCCGGGAAGGGACGGGCCGCCCGGGAGCCGGGCCGGATCAGAGCCGGTCGAGGATCTTCTTCAGCTGGGCGACCTCGGCGGACTGGGTCCGCACGACGTCGTCGGCGAGCTTCTTGGCCGTGGCGTTGCCGCCGCTCCGCTGCTCGTCCTTCGCCATGGCGACGGCGCCGTCGTGGTGGGCGATCATCAGCTCCGCGAACTTGCGGTCGAAGTCCTCGCCCTTGGTGGCGGCCAGGTCCTTCATGTCCTGCTCGGACATCATCCCGGCCATGCCGCCGTGGTTCATCGCGGGCGACTCGGGCTTGCCCCAGCCCTTCAGCCAGGCCCTCATCTTCCGGATCTCCGGGTCCTGGGCCTGCTCGATCGCGGCGACCAGCTTCTTGACCTCGGGGTCCTCGGCCCGGCCGTCGGCGAGCTTCGCCATCTCCAGGGCCTGCTGGTGGTGGGGGATCATCATCTGCGCGAACATGACGTCCGCGTCGTTGAAGGCGCCGGGCGCGCCGGCCTCGCCACCGGCCGCGGTGGCGGAGGGGGAGACGGTGACGGACGCGGAAGCGGACGTGCCGCCGTGGTCCATCCCGCTCATGCCGTCCTCCGTGCCGCAGGCGGCGAGCAGGAGCCCGGCCGCGGTGACGGCTCCGGCGAGGGCGAACTTACGGGCGGTGCGGTGGGTGAAGGCACGCATGGGGGTGACACCTCGTGTGCTGTTCGTACGTACGGAGTACGCGTACGGAAAAGGGCAGGCCGAAACGTTCACGGGCAGCGCGAGACGCGCCCGCGGTGGCGTACGGCCTAGATCCGCAGGACGGACAGCTGGGCGAGGTCGGGGGGCCGGCGCGGCGGGGCGTGCGGGCCGAGCGCGGGCGTGAGCCGCGCGAGGAGGACGGCGAGCCAGTCGGGGCGGCGCGCGAGCGCGGCCCGGATGAGCGCCGCGAGCAGCCAGACGCAGAGGACGGCCACGCAGAGGGTGGTCATGTCCATCCCCGTCCCCGGCTCGTGCCGGGCGTCGGAGCTGTCGCCGTGGTGCGGGGCGGCGGCGGCCTGCGCCGGGGCGCTGTGGTGCGAGGCGGGAGCGGCGTCCATGCCGCCGCCGGAGCCCTCGGGGTGGCCCACCGCGTGCATCAGGAACACCCCGAGCGCGAGCACGACGACGAGCAGGAGGTGCGCCACGGCACCTCCTGCTCGCCCACCGCGTTCCGCTCGGTGTGTACGCACAGCCAGGACCTCCTGGCCGCGAATATACCGTGCGGGGGTATCAGTCGCGCGTCAGGACAGGGTCTCGCCCGTCATGGCGGCGGCCATCCGCAGGTGCGGCGCGGCCTCGTCCGGGCGGCCCTGGCGCTCCAGGGTGCGCCCGAGCATCAGCCGGGCGTAGTGCTCGACCGGGTCGCGCTCCAGGATCGCGCGCAGCTCGGTCTCGGCGCGGGAGAGCTGCGCGGAGTGGTAGTAGGCCCGGGCGAGGAGGAGCCGCTGGGCCGTCTGCTCCGGGTGCTCGGCGACGAGGCCGTTCAGGATGCGGATGGCCGTTCCGTACTCCTTGGCTTCGAAGAACAGCTGCGCTCGGTCCCACCGCTCTCCGGCCGTTCCGAACTCGTAGTACGTGTCGCTCACTTGCTCTCCCTTTCCGGAGCTCCGGATCTGTCACCCTGTGGGGTGGTCGACCAGGTCAACACCGCAGGTCAGTTGAACATTCCACCAAGGATGGATGGGGCACCATGAGCAATCTCGATCGCCAGGCCGCGCTGACCGTGTGCGGCGGCCGCGGCTTCGTCGTCGCCGAACCGGTGCGGGAGCTCCTCAGCCCCCGCCGCGTCCAGCTCGGCGAGTCGACCGAGGTCCGCAGGCTGCTCCCGAACCTGGGCCGGCGCATGGTCGGAGCCTGGGCCTTCGTCGACCACTACGGCCCCGACGACATCGCCGACGAACCCGGCATGCAGGTCCCGCCGCACCCGCACATGGGACTGCAGACCGTCAGCTGGCTCCACGAGGGCGAGGTGCTGCACCGCGACTCCACCGGCAGCCTGCAGACGATCCGCCCGCGCGAACTGGGCCTCATGACCTCCGGCCGGGCGATCTCCCACTCGGAGGAGAGTCCCCGGCCGCACGCCCGCTTCCTCCACGGCGCACAGCTCTGGGTCGCCCTCCCCGACGCCCACCGCCACGTGGAACCGCACTTCCAGCACCACGCCGAACTCCCCCGGGTCACCGCGCCCGGCCTCACCGCCACGGTGATCCTCGGCACCCTCGACGGCGCCTCCTCCCCGGGCACCACCTACACCCCCCTCGTCGGCGCCGACCTCTCCCTCACCGCCGGCACCGAGACGGACCTGCCCCTGGACCCCGACTTCGAGTACGCGGTCCTCGCCATGTCCGGCGAAGCCCACGTCGACGGCGTCCCCGTCCTCCCCGGCTCCATGCTCTACCTCGGCTGCGGCCGCACCGGACTCCCCCTCCGCGCCCTCTCCGACGCGGGCCTGATGCTCCTCGGCGGCGAACCCTTCGAGGAGGAGATCGTCATGTGGTGGAACTTCGTGGGCCGCACGGACGAGGAGATCCGCGTCGCGCGCGAGCAGTGGATGACGGGCGACCGCTTCGGCGAGGTCAAGGGGTACGACGGGGACCGTCTGGACGCCCCGGAGGTCCCGGCGACCCAGTTGAAGGCGCGGGGGAGGGTGCGCTGACCTGGGCTTTCCTCCTCGTGGCTGACATGTGTCAGTTGGGATTCTCTTGCTTCCATGCCTCGATGATTTCGATGGGGATGCGTCCGCGTTCGGGCAGGTCGTATCCCTTGGCGCTGGCCCAGTCGCGGATGACCCGTGTGCTGGCCGGCGTCCGGGCGACTGCGGCCGGTGAGCCGCTTTCGAGGGGCGACGGGGTGAAGGCGGGAGCGAGGTCGAGGAGATCTTTGGGGAACATGGGGACGCTTGTGGTCCCGCTGAGAACGCTGACGAGGAATTCGGTCAAGGAACCGTTGTAGGTGAACCAGGGCGCGCGCAGGGCTTCGTTGACGGCGACGGTCCACTCGTCCGGGGTACCGACAGGCCGAGTGACCCAGAAGAGGTAGTCCCCGTTGCCGGTGACTCCCACGGCGAAGAGGTCCTCCGGGGAGTGCGGCAGTTGCCAGGGGTGCCGGGCGGCCTGCCGGACCTCCTCGATCTGCCCCCGCAGACGCGCCGGCATGGGGCCGGTCAGATCGGCCCATTCGCTGGGGGCATGCGGCTGGTAGAGGGTGATGAACCCACAGAACCGGCCCGGTCCGTACGTGGTGATGAGCTCCTTGTAGTCCTGGGGCAGGCCCATGCCCAGCGTGTCTTCGACCCGCGGCCAGTCGGGAGCAGGGGGAACGACGGCAGGAGGCGGGCACAGCGCGGTCAGCGCGGCGAGAGAGATCATCGGTTCCCTCGGTGGTCGGGGGCGGCGTCTGGGGCGGGGCTCAAGGTGGGCGGGGTCGTCGAAGAAGGTCCCCTCGTCGAACAGAAGGTTTCCGTGGCGGTCCTTCTTCGTGCCGAACGCCTCGACCTGGATGACCGCAGGAGGCGAATCGGGATCGTCGTCCGCGTATTCCAGGTACACGTTGTAGTGGACGACGTCGTGGTCGTAGACAGCGTCGTACACCCGTTGCTCGAACACGCTCATCTCCGGCGTGTTCGTCGGGTTCTGAGAGATCGTGAACAGGTTGTCGTCGATGTCGCCGGCCCCGCCGAGCTGCCGCGCCAGCATGTGCCCGCGGGCCTGTCCCTTACCCGACTGGTACCCGGGAGGGATGATCGAGTTCCGGGCGTGCGTGCCCTCGTCGAGCATGTTCCGTGTGATCACCGCGCGCATCTCGTAGGGACGCCCGTGCTCGTCGTGCTCGATGTGGAAGCCCTTGCCCCCGGATCGACCGCCGCCGCCCCCACCTCCGGCGGAGGCGAGGTTCAACCCCTCCTCGGCGCCCTGCCCCCGTCGTCGAAGCCGTCCTTGCCGGCCTGTCTCGTCTGGTCGAGGTCCACGCCGTTCTGGACGCCCAGCGCGTCCCTGCTCACCTGGACGACCAGGTCCGCCGCCATGTTCTCGAGGGCTGCCACGACCGGCTCGGTCATCACCGAGACGATGTGGTCGACGGCCTCCTCCATCGCCTGCGTGATGAGCTTCAGCACCTGCTTCTTCGCGAAGGCGATCGCTCCGGCACCGAGCAGCGCGGACAGGCCACCGGTCACCGGGATCAGCGCCATGGCGAGACCGGTCCGGCCGGCCAGCCCCCCCAGCTCGACGAGCGCCTTCCCCTTCATGAGTTCGATCGCGCCCGCCGCCATGTCGAGCGCGTCCGCGATCGTACGGGCCGCGGAGACCATGCCCTTGTCCTTCAGGTGTTTGCCCTTGCCCTTGGTCCACTGTTCGTCGAGCGCGTCCATCGCCTCGCCGTGACCCGACGACAGCAGACGCTCCATGTGGTTGTTGGCGAGCCGACCGTCGTCGGCGAGATCGTCCGCGAACCCCCGCAGCGCGTCCGCCATCTCCCGGTAGGCGCCCTCGTCGACGTTGGGCCAGTTCACCCCCATCAAGTCGAGCAGCGTCTCCGCCCAGTCCGGCACCGTGACAGCCATGACGTGAAATCCCCCGTCAGGTGATGACCAGTCAGCCAAACACTCCTACCGCGGTGTCTGGACGACATGTAATCCGCTATAGCAACCTGTCCGGATGGATGGCGCAAAACATCCGCGGTCTGATGAACGCAACAGCTCACGCGCTTGTGCACTCAATGGGACCTGCGCAGCGAACCGTGAACGTCGTCGCACATGCGACTGGGCTCCAGGAGGTAGGGGACACGGCCTCGCGGAGCTCGGCAAGTCACCACCGGCGGCTGACGTCGTGTGGTGGGCGTGAGCGGGCCCTCCGGCCGACTGGCCCGGAGGGCCGAGAAGAGGTGGGCAAGGAAGCACAGGAGCAGGGTGGCTCGGTCTGTGCACTCGGCGGCCTCGGCATGTGACCGTTGCGGTTTCTCTTACCGGACGCCGTGGCCCCCCGTCCTGGAGGCTCCTCGGCTGGGCCCGCCGGGCGTAGAGGTTGTCTGTGGAAAGTCGTGGGCGGTCACCTCGCTGAGGAGCCGGCCCAGCGCCTGGGGTCGCAAGATGGCCGTGCGAAGGGGATGGGAGACATGCTCGCAGTAGCATCCTGGAAGGTTCTCCGGTCGGCACTTCGCAACCTCCGTCGTGGCGCAGTCGGACATAGGCATCCATGTAGAGGGGACAGAGTGCAATGAGTGTGGCTGAGAGTTGGTCCCGCGTGATGACTCTTCTTCAGCAGCACGCCCCGGCCGATCACGCGGATCTGCCAGGGCCCGCGACGGAGCAGATGCTCGCGGCCGCCGAGGAGCGGATGGGGATCTCCCTGCCCGGGGATCTGCGGACGTGGCTGTTGCAGAACAGTCTGGATCTGCCTGAGGAAGACGTCGACGACGAAGTGCAATGTTGCGGCTTCGACGGGTTCCCCGACGAGGGAAGCTTCTTTCTGGGCATCCGGGCGATGGAGAAGCTCTACGCGAACCGCTCCATGCCCGGTGGATTCGACCCTCCGGACCAGCCGGACAATCCGTTCTGGCGCAATGAGTGGATCCCGTTCCTGTCGGACCAGGACGGCTGGATGGGAAAGTTCATCGATGTGCGGGACGGGCGTGTCGGCAGGTGGTTCGTGGGTGAGGTCACGGTCACGGGCGAGTACGAATCGATGGCCCAGTATTTCGACTCCCTAGCGGAGATGCTGACGAAGATCGCCGATGGAAGCTACCTGGTCTGTGGGGTCGTCGAGGGCCGGCTCGTCTGGTCGTGAGACGGTTCCCCACCGCATGACGGCCATCGCCATTCCGTCCTCACCCCGGAACGGCAATGAGCTTCATCGGCGTTGCTGCTGCAGGGTGAGGACGGCCGCGGCGATGGCGGTCATGCGGTCAGCACTTGTCCGGCCGATCATGTGACTCCTCCGCAGTCGTGTCGTTGATGTGGACATGGGGCGGGGCGATTTGACGGATGCCGAGTGGGAACGGCTGCGGCCGTTCCTGCCGGTCAGCAACAGCCGTTGCGGCAGGTGGCGGAACCACCGGCAGGTGATCGACAGGATTCCGCACCAGGTGCGGACCGGGGTGCAGTGCCGTGACCTGCCCGAACGGTTCGGGCCGTGGAAGACCGTCTACGAACGCCACCGCCTGCGGTCGGCCAACAGCACCTGGGAACGTCTGCTCCAGCAGGTCCAGGCCGAGGCCGACGCGGCCGGAGAGATCGACTGGGACATCTCGGTCGGCTCCACCATCGTGCGGGCACACCAGCACGCCGCCGGCGCCCGCACCGAACCACCGCCGGCTCCCGCCTCAAAGGGGGACGCAGCGGCAGAACACCAGGGCGAAGCGCCGTGGCAGAGCCTCCTCGCCCGCCTGGTGGAGGTGGTGCGGGAGGTGAGGGCCTGGGCCGCTCGCGGGGCGGGTTCACCACCAAGCTCCACCTGAGCGCGGACGGCCGCTGCCGCCCGCTTTCCCTGATCGTCACACCGGGACAGCGCGCGGACTGCACGCAGTTCAAGCCCGTGCTGGAGAAGATTCGCGTTCCGCGGATCGGGCCGGGCAGACCGCGCGAGAAGCCGGACAGCATCGCGGCGGACAAGGCTTACAGCAACGGCCCATGCCGCGAGTATCTGCGGCGCCGGGCATCCGGCACACGATTCCGGAGAAGAGCGGCAGCCAGGCCTCCCGTCTGCGCAAAGGGTCACGCGGCGGACGGCCACCTGGCTTCGACGAAGAGCGGTACAAGAAGCGCAACACCGTCGAACGGGCGATCAACCGGCTCAAGCACGCCAGAGCCGTGGCCACCCGCTACGACAAGCGCGGCTACGTCTTCCTCGGGACCGCGACCGTCGCAGCCCTCACCATCTGGCTCCGCTCGTGAGGGCGAGGATCACTCCTCATCCTCGGGCAGGTGGAAGTAGACGGTTCCCGACCGCCAGGGGCCGTGCTCGGTCATCTCGGACGCGATCACCACGTCCTGGATCTCGGCGGGGCCCAGCGCCTCGATGGAATCCGCCAGCCGCCGCAAGAGGGCTGGAACGCTGTCGCAGCCGGGGCCGGCGGGGTTGGCCTGCGAGAAATGGCGCACGGTCCAGTGCGTCGGAGTATCCATCACGAGCCGATCGTAAGACCTGCCATCGCCCGGTCAGCAAGCGATGGCAGGGCCAGGCAACGCATGCGGGACAGTCGAGACGGTGATCGCCCGGACAAGTCCTAGGTGTAGGAGGTCATGACGTTGGTGACGCCGGCTGGTAGCCGTGCTGCCGGTGGTTGGCTTCCGATCGCGGTGTGGGGTCGGTGGTAGTTGTAGTGGACATTCCATCGGCCCAGGAGTCGGGTGCGTTGGGCCTCCGATGTCCAGGTCCGGGCGTAGAGGAACTCCTCGGCCAGGATGCGGTTGTATCGCTCGACCTTGCCGTTGTGCCGTGGGGTGTATGGGGCGATGCGTTGGTGTCTGGCGCCGAGGAGAGCCCGGGAGAAGCTCTCGGCGCGGTAGCAGGCGCCGTTGTCTGTCACGATGCGTTCGATGCGTGTGATCCCATGTGCTGAGAGCCAGGCCCGGGCACGATGGAGGAAGACAATCGCCGTGGTGGCCTTCTCGTCGGGCAGTGCTTCGCTGTAGGCGAGCCGGCTGTACCCGTCGACGACCGAGTGCAGGTAGACATAGCCCCGCGCTCGGTTTTCTTCTTCCGCCGGTCCACGGCTTTCGCCTGGTCGCTGCCGCGTCCGCGCGCACGCCAGCCTCCGCCGTCGGGGATGCGGCCTACCTTCTTCACATCGATGTGGATCATGTGGCCGGGCCGTCGGGCGTGGATTTTCCGCGGCTGTCGGTTGGCTTCACCGTCGGGGTCGATGAATCGGCGTCGGTTGAGGCCGATCTCGGCCAGGTGCCTGCTCACGGTTCTTCGGCCGATTGGCGTGCCGGCCTGGGACAGCTCGAAGGCGATCCTGGCTGCGGACCACTTGTGGGTGCGGCGCAGTTCTTCTGTGAGGTTGAGGATCTCGGACGATGTCGCGGTGGGCTGATGGTGAGGTGCGGAGGAGCGGTCCTCAAGCCCGAGTTCGCCGTGTCGCCGGTATCGGTTGACCCACTTCGATGCACATGCCCGGGAGATCCCCATCTCGGCTGCAACATGGGCGATGGGCCTCGTACGGCATCGCTCGACGAGGCGACGCCGTCCCTCCATGGCGAGGGGTGCATTCTTGTGCGTCACGCAGCGGAACCAGGTGCAGAGGCTCGCTGTGACCGGTCTCGCTCGGCGATAGCCTCAGCGACCTCTTGGATGGCGCCACGAAGAAGGTTGCCGTAGGGATCCTGAGGAAGGCTGGGGGCGTGCGTCTTGGCCGCGTTGATGTGCTCGGTGGCGGCTTCGAAGGAGCCGAGTCGGCGGTAGTTGTCGGCGAGGTTGAGGTGCAGGGAGGGATAGAAACCAGCGATGTGGAGGCCGGCGTGGTGCTCCTGGACGCGCTGTTCGGTCACGGCGTCGGCAGCGTCCAGGGCCCGGATGTCCCAGGCGAGGGCCTGGGCGGGATCTTCGTAGAGATCTGCCAGGTAGTGGGCGAGCGAGCAGCGGTGCAGCGGGTCACCGGTGACACCGATCGCAGACCACAGGCCCAGCAGTTTCCGGCGGGCGGAGGCGCTGTTACCGGCTCGGCCCTCGGCGACGGCGTGGCCTATTGCTTCCATGGTCGGGTCGGGGCTGGCGGGTGCGGTGGTCATGGACTGTTCCTCGTCGTCTTTCTCAGGCGAAGTGGTCGGACTTGATGGGCATGGCCAGGGTGGTGAGATCGCCGCGGTCGGCGGATCGGATCGCGACGGGCTGGTCGTGTCCCCGTAGGTCGAGCAGTACGTCGGGGCCGATCGCCGTGCTCACGGCGGGATAGAGCGTGGTCAGCTCGAACCAGATCTGGAGGGCCTGGCCCGCCGCGGTGGCCGGGAGCGGGGTGTCGGGGTGTCCGTCGTCCGCTGACATGACGCTCACTCCGTGGTCAGCGACATGCAGCCCGATGCGCTCGCCGGGGTGTTCTTCCAGGGCTCGCAGGAGCAGATCCTTCGAGACCGTCGCGCGAGTCGTGACCTCGCCCAGTGACGCGAGCATCAGCCGATAGTCGGGAAACTCCTCGGGCAGCAACCGGCAGTGCCGGTCCTCTCGGTCGGCCACGCGGAACCAGATCCCGTTCGAGACCGCTTCCAGTCGCACCAGCGGGCTGCGGCGGCTCGCCGCGACCGCAGCCCGCAGCTCGTCGCCATTGACCGTGCCGGCCCACGTCTGGCTCGGTGGTTCAGCCGGCACCAGGGTGCGGGTGGAGAGCCGGTATCGGTCCGTCGCGGTCAGGGTGACTGCCTCAGGACTTGCCTCGATGCGCAGACCGGCGAGTGCTGGCATCCCGGGCTCATGCGCGGCCGCGGTCAGGACCTGCTCGACCGCGTCAGCCAGCACGGGACCCTTCACCGCCGCAATGGGAAGACCTGGCGCATTGCCGAGCGCAGACTTGATGACAGCAGCCTTCTGCTGCACGGCCGCTGCATTCCCAACGACCTTTGCGACATGCTCATCGAGTAGCCGGGAAGCCTCGTCGGCCCCGGAACCAAGTACAACCTCGACAGCGGCCAGGGGCATAGCGAGCTCGCGAAGCTGACGCAGCACGGTCGCCCGAGCCACCTGGTCGGTGCTGTAGTGGCGGTAGCCCGAGACCGGGTCGACTTCGGCAGGGGGCAGCAGCCCGGAGTCGGCATAGAACCGCAAGGCGCTGGAGGTCAGACCACTGCGTTGGGCGAAGGCCCCGATCGGCATCAGCTCATCATTTGGCACCGCGCCATCATCAAGCTTCAACCAAGTCGAAGGTCAACACCGACGAGCAGCGACACCAACCTCATGGCCAGCAACACCTAGGGCTGCAGCGGGCTCTGCGGAAGATTCGCCAGGACTTCAGCCTTGCGATGCTTCGTTCGACCGGTGCCCGCGCCGCTGACAGGGCCCGGTTGATCATCTGCCGGGTCGTGGTGAGGTCCCGGCCGGGAAGCCGTCTGATCGGTGTGGTGACTCAGGGGCCGGCGCCGACGCAGGCGCGGTCGGCGAGGACGGGAACGCCCTGGCGTTCGCAGGTCCGGATGATGTGGTGGGTGCGGGCCGCGGTCAGGTCGTGGGTGCGGCCGGGCAGTGCGGGCGAGATCCACAGCAGTTGGCCCGCGGGATCGGCCACGACCTGCACGTTCACGCCGTGATGGCGGTGCTTCTGGGAGGAGTCGGTCCGGCTGTCGCCGACGCGGTCGCACTCGGCGAGTGTCCCGTCGAGCAGGACGTGCTCGGGATCGGTCTCGCGAAGGACCCGCAGGAGGCCGGGCGCCCTTCGGGACAGGTGCTGGACGACGGCTTTGACGTAGGCGTGGGCGGTGCCGATGGATACGCCGAAGCCGGCGGCGATCTGCGCGAGCGGGTCGTGGCGGCGGAGGCAGACCGGGCCGACGAGGGCCCGCTGGCGGGGGCGGGAGTTTGCAGCGCCGGCCACCCTCACGGGTGACGATGAGCATCGACACCTATTCGACCAGGGCGTGGGGCAGGTCGAGTGCGGCAGGACGGGGAACCAACGAGGCTCCTGTGCTGATGAGTTGAGACGTCGAACACCTCCCTCAACGGAACAGGAGCCCCGTGTGTTGCGGGACACCGGCCCGTCACCCGATCAGCGGCCACTCTGGAACAAGCTCAGTGAGACACCTCCGAGCGAGCCGTTCTCATCCTGTATCTGTGGGGTGAAGTGGCAGGTCGCCGGGGGTGGGTGACGAGACGAGGCTCCTGGTCGTCGCGGTGGTGTTCTCTCCACACCGCGCCGCGTCCGAGGAGCCTCGCCTGGTCCCGTGTCGTGTCACGTTCGAGACGCTGCCCACGTCGGCGGCCGGTCTTGGCGGCTCGACAGCCACCGCCTGGCGCTACGTCGACGAGACTCTGGACGTCCTTGCGGCCTGGGCGCCAGGTCTGCATGAAGCTCCGGCTCTCCCGGGTCACGCCAGGGCGCGCCCCCACGATCTGATGTCGGCGTTCGCGTGAAAGTGCACAGGGCGGTACGCGGAAACGTGCACACCTCGTGCTGTGCAATGCAGAGTCCCAGTGGCCGTCCGGCAGCGGAGCCATCCGCCGGCGGACGGCTTGCCGGCGGGTCGTAGACTCGCGCGCCATGGAAGAGACGTTCGAGCTGGGGACCATCATGTGCCCGTCCGGCACCCTGGTGCTCATTGACGGTGGTCACCTGGGACTGTGGAGCGGGGACCGGTCGCCGGCAGACATCGATCCGGCTTCCTTGGGTATCGAGGACGCTGCCATGGCCGCCGACGTCACAGCCGCCGTTGACTTCGTGGTCACCGGGCCGGACGCTTCCGAAGCCGTCCGGACCTTTGGCCGGCAGCCGGGCTCCAGGCTCCATGACATCCCGGCCTCGAAGGCTGCCGAGTTCGAGGCGACGTTCAACAGTCACCGCCGGTCTGCCGGCCTCGACGCCCGGCTGGAGTCCCTGCCGAATCGGGAGTCCCATGCCCAAAGGGCCCGCCGGACGGGCGAAGAGGGCGGCGGCAGCTTCTTGATGTTCGGGGTTCCCGTCGTTGCCGTAGGCGGCGTCCCCCGCGGTCGGCACCTGCCCGTGCTGGCTACACGGGTCGACCACGGCGACGGTGTCGGGGAACGCTGGTCCGAGATCTCGATCCGCATGGGTGAGGGCCAGGTGACGTCATCGGTTTCCCTGGGTGACATCGGCGTGGACTGGGCACGGGTGCTTTTCGGCGATGTCGACGCCCTGAACAACTGGCAGCACGATGAGCCGGTGGACGGCCTGGCCGATGTGGCGTTCTGGGGTGCCGCGGCAGACGAGGCGGCCGCGACGTTTGCCGCACCCGAACTGGGCGAGCCTGGCGAGGATGGTGTTCGCGGCTGGACTGGCCTGCCCATCGCGGAGGCCATGGATAGGGCGCGCGCTCTGTTGAGATGGAAAGACGAGACCGGACGGCGCATGGCGGTGGACTTCCGGCCTCACTCCCATCACTGGCAGATCATGCGCGAGGTACGTGCTTCGCACGTCGAGGCCGGATCCGTGGACCTCGGTGATGCCCGAGTGCTGTGCGCGATGACGACATGGGGTGACGGCTACTTCCCGGTGATCGCCGATCTGGATCCGTCGGGTGACCTCCTCGCGGTGCGCGTGCGATTCTCCGACGCGCCCTGAAAGGCCAGCCCGGAGTGCGCGGGATGGGTACGTAGCGCCGTACCTCATTGAGCACTTTCATGTGCACGTTGACATCTGACCGCCGTGTGTGACCACGGCATCGTCCAGGCTGTCTCACGAGGCAGGTCCTTGTGCTCACGGACCGCGGGTACCAGGGCGCCGGCGCCACCGTCCGCACCCCGTACAAGAACCGCCGTGAATACCCCGTGCTGCCCGCGCCTCGAAAGATCACCCCGAACCCAGCCGAATCCAGGGATCAGAATGCACGCGGTGCGATTCAGGATCTCCGCCGAACCTAATGCTCCAGCTGTAGATCGTGACCTTGCTGGTCGGGTACAAGGTCGCGGGTCAAACCGATCCCCCTCTCGATTGGTCCGGTCCGATGCGCTTGCTGTCTCAGCTGGACTGGTCAGGGGAGGGGCCGGTGGCGCTGTCCGTGCCGTAGAAGCGGCCCTGGTCGCACAGGGCGTCGATCTCGGCGTTGTCTGCCTCGCTCAGTTGCGCATCCAGCGCGACGCTGATGACGCGTCGGGCGCGGGCCAGTCGCCGAGCGACATCCCAGTCGGCGATGAACTTGCCGACGGTGTACTCGTCGGCGGTTCCGGATGCCTGACGGGATCCGAGTCGGTCGAGGGAGACCACGAACTCGTTCAGGTCCTGCAGGACTGCGACGACCTCGTTGAGGGGCATGCGGATCTGTCGGGAGGACATGTCCATCGGCCGGTTCAACTCCAGAACTGGTGCTCAGGCTCAGATCCTGCATCTGCTGGTCGGGGCTGGTCCGGGAATGTGTGCGGCCATCGTTGATCATCGGTGTGTGAAGACGGACGATCAGACGGTGGCCGCAGGTCACAGAATAGATCCCGCGCGTTGGCGGGAGGCGTTCGAGGTCGCCATGAGCCGTATCGCGGGCCGGTTCGCGCGGGGCGAACCCCGATTGCGGGCCAGCCGGTTGGTACTGGACCTGCTGTCGGACCTGCCGCGCGAGAACTGCTGGACGATCGCGGAGCGGGCCGGGGAGGCCGGCCCGCACGGCATGCGGCACCTGCTGTGCCGGGCCGCCCGGGACGCCGAGGCCGTCCGTGATGACGTGCGCGCATACGTCGTCGAGCACCTCCAGGACGAGGCAGCGGTGCTGGTCGTCGACGAGACCGGCGACGTGAAGAAGGGCACCCACACCGTCGGGGTCCAGCGCCAGTACACCGGCACCGCCGGGCGGATCGAGAACGCCCAGGTCGCCGTCTCCCTCGTCTACGCCGGGATGCGCGGGCACGCGGCGGTGGACCGGGAGCTGTACATCCCGCGCTCCTGGTCGTGCGACCTGGACCGCTGCCGGGCCGCGGGGCTCAGCCAGGACACCGTCTTCGCGACCAAGCCGGAACTGGCCCGGGTGAGGATCGAACGGTTCCTGGCGGCTGGACACCGCATCGGCTGGGTCACGGGGGGATGAGGTCTACGGCGGCAACCCGAAACTGCGGACGGCTTTGGAGGAACGCGGCACCGGCCACGTCCTCGCGGTGGCCCGCTCGGCCGAAGTGCCCACCAGTGCGGGCACGTTCCGCGCCGATGACCTGGTGAAGAAGGTGCCGAAGCGGGCCTGGCAGAAGCTGTCGGCCGGACGCGGCGCGAAGGGGGAGCGGTACTACGACTGGGCCGTCATCGACCTCGCCGAGACCGCGCCGGCGCCAGCTGCTGATCCGCCGCAATCCCACCACCGGCGAACTCGCTTACTACCGCTGTCACTCCACCACGCCGGCATCCCTGGCCACCCTGGGCAAGGTCGCAGGCTCCAGATGGCGGGTGGAAGAGACCTTCCAGACCGAGAAGGGGCTGGCCGGACTCGATGAGCACCAGCTCCGCCGCTACCCCTCCTGGGCCGGCTGGGTCACCCTCGCCATGCTTGCCCATGCCTTCCTCGCCGTCGTCCGCGCCGACGAACACGCCCGCAACCCCGCCCCGGACGGCCTGATCCCGCTGACCTGCAACGAGATCCAGCGCCTGTTCATCACACTCGTCGTCCAGCCCCTCCACGACAGCGCTCATCGACTCGGCTGGTCCGACTGGCGGCGCCGCCATCGGCAGCGATCACGCACCAGTCATTACCGGCGACAAGCCGCAACTCCGCCATGAAGATCACGACGTTGGGACAGTCAGGTTGCCGGCCCGGCCCCGCAGGATGCGTTCGAACCAGTCTGCAGTCAGTTCCGCGCATCGACCGGGTGAACCGGCCACGCGGAGTATCCCCACCACAGACCCGTGGAGGGGAATGTACATCTGGCCGTGGAGTTCGGTGCCCAGCACGCCCTGCCCGTCGAAGAACGCACCGAAGACATGAGAAATGGCATTGGTTCCAGGCGTCACCTCATAGAGCACGGCCAGCAGATGCGCGAATCCTGTCTCCTCGGGGCGGAGGATGAGGGTGTCCTCGGGGTCGCACGGCCAGGTGACGGCTCGCTCGCGTAGTACAGACACGAACCTGCGCCATGCGCCCTCCAGCGTCTCGAATGCGTCCTCGTCAGCTTCCCCGACCGAGAACCAGGGCACGTACACGTGGCCGTCCATGGCCTGCACCGTAGCTGACAGGTGACTGATCAAGTCGTCGCCACCCAAGCCACGATGAAGATCACGATCTACAGCTGGAGCACTAACCGGGGTCCCACGTCGAGTGAGGAACCCGATCGGCCGCTGGGCGGCGCTGGACGGCTCCCGGCCGTGTGTACTCCGCAGGCCTGCTCTATGACCTGCTGTTCGGCTCAACCTTGGGGGCTCCTCTGTCGGTCCGTCGCCGACACCCTCCAACCGGCGCCCTCGGGACCCATGAGGTCCTGGCGTCGGACGAGCGCAGTGGCTGACGAGCCTGGTCCCCGCCGTAGGCCTTGGAGGGCGTCAGGCGCTGACTGACGTGCCCGACTGACTTCCGCCCCATGGGTCGCCGCAGTGGTGGCACGGGGAACGATGCTGACCTTTTGCTGACCTCGGCCGCGCCGATGCGGCTTTCGTCTGCAGAGACGCCGTGATCAAGCGTGTTGTGGTGGAACTTCGTGGGCCGCACGGACGAGGAGATCCGCGTCGCGCGCGAGCAGTGGATGACGGGCGACCGCTTCGGCGAGGTGAAGGGGTACGACGGGGACCGCCTGGACGCCCCGGAGGTCCCGGTGACGCAGTTGAAGGCGTGGGGGAGGGTGCGCTGAACCGGGGTTTTCTTCCCCTGTCCGATGGGGGGGCGTCCGGTCCTGCGCGTGGCCCGCGTCACCGGTGCCGGTGCCGGTGCTGGTGACGCGGGCCGCTGGGCGGGGACCGGCGCTCAGCCGGCGATGCGGATGAGCTTGCGGTTCACGAACGCGTCGACGCCGTAGCGGCCGAGCCACCGGCCGAAGCCGGAGCGTTTGACGCTGCCGAAGGGCAGAGGCCGGGCTCGTCGGCGGCCACGGCGTTGACGAACACCGTGCCGGCCTGGATTTGGTCGGCGATGCGCTGCGCCTGCTCAGGGTCGGTGGTGAAGACGTAGGAACCGAGGCCGAACGGGGTGTCGTCGGTGACCGTGATCGCCTCGTCCTCGGAGGAGAAGCGGTAGACGTGCGCGAACGGGCCGAAGGGTTCTTCCTTGGCGGCCTCGTCCGCCGGGTCGGTGTCGACGAGGGCGGTCGGCTCGAAGAAGGCGCCGTCCCGTTTGCCGCCCGGCGCGGCGGTGGCGCCGTCGGCGACGGCCTGCTGCAGCCGGCCCCCTCCAGGCCCTCGGCCACAGCGTCCTCGGCGCGGACAGAGCCGCCTTCGAGGAGTGGTTGCGCGATGAGGAAGGCGACCTGGAACACCTTATCGACCAGGCGCTTTGCCTTCTGGTGACGGGCTTCCAGGTGTAGCACCGGGCCTCCGGCCCGCGCTCGTGACACCGCGGCCGCCGGGTGTGTGCCCTGTGGCCAGCCTTGATCGTCCTGTCGGGGGATGGGGGAGGGACCACCGCTCGCACGCTTCCGATCGGGGTGGTGGCGGCCCGATTCTGGTCGGACTCAGAACCCGAATCGCAGTCGGGATGTTTACAGACCATCGACGGCAACTCCAGCGAACGGAGAACACTCGTGATTGTCGGAGTCCTCAAGGAAGCGCGGGCAGGTGAGCATCGGGTCTCGGCCACGCCGGCCACGGTAGAGCCGATTCGCAAACTGGGGTACGACGTGGTCGTCGACTCCGGGGCGGGTGTCGACGCGGGCTTCACCGACGGTGCGTACGAGGCAGCAGGGGCACGCATCGGGGACGCCGCGGCCGCCGACGTGGTGCTGGGGGTCAACGCCCCGAGTCCCGCGCAGTTGGACGGAGTACGGCCCGATGGGACGGTGATCGCGCTGTTCTCTCCGGCGTTCGACTCCGCGATGGTCGAGGAGCTGGGACGCCGGCCGTTCACGGCGTTGTCGATGGACGCGGTGCCGCGCATCAGCCGGGCGCAGTCGATGGACGTGCTGTCGTCGATGGCGAACATCGCCGGTTACCGGGCCGTGGTCGAGGCGGCGCACGCGTTCGGCCGGTTCTTCACCGGCCAGGTGACCGCGGCGGGCAAGGTGCCGCCGGCGAAGGTGCTCGTCGCGGGCGCGGGTGTCGCGGGCCTGGCGGCGATCGGCGCGGCGGGCTCGCTCGGTGCGATCGTACGGGCGACCGATCCCCGGCCCGAAGTGGCCGATCAGGTAAGGTCGTTGGGTGGCGAGTACCTGTCGATCGAGTCCTCGGAGGTCGAGGTCTCCAAGACGGGTTACGCCAAGGAGATGGGGGACGACTACAAGGCGCGCGAGGCCGAGCTGTACGCCGCGCAGTGCCGTGAGGTCGACATCGTCATCACGACCGCGCTGATCCCCGGCCGTCCCGCGCCGACGCTGATCACCGCCGAGATGGTGGCGGCCATGAAGCCCGGTTCGGTGATCGTGGACATGGCGGCCGCCAACGGCGGCAACGTCGTGGGCACCGTGAAGGGCGAGAAGGTCGTCACGGACAACGGTGTGACGATCCTCGGCTACACCGATCTCGCGGGCCGGCTGCCGGCGCAGGCCTCGCAGCTGTACGGCACGAACCTGGTGAACCTGCTGAAGCTGATGACGCCGGACAAGGACGGCTGCCTGGTCCTGGACTGGGACGACCCGGTGCAGCGCTCGATCACGGTCGTACGGGAGGGCGAGTCGGCGTGGCCGCCCCCGCCGGTCCAGGTCTCGGCGGCCCCGGCCCCCGCGGCGGCGGCCGAGGCGAAGCCTTCGCCGGTGAAGGTGCCGATGACGGCGAGGCAGAGGTTCGGCGGGGTGGCCGTCGGCGCGCTGGCGCTGTTCCTCGCCGCAGGGTTCGCGCCGGCGGCGCTGCTGCCCCATGTGACGGTCTTCGTGCTCGCGATCGTGATCGGCTACTACGTGATCGGCCATGTGCACCACGCCCTGCACACGCCGCTGATGTCGGTGACGAACGCCATCTCCGGGATCATCGTCGTCGGTGCCCTGCTGCAGATCGGGCATGCGAGCACGACGGTCACGGTGCTGTCGTCCGTGGCGATCCTTCTGGCCAGTATCAACATCTTCGGCGGCTTCGCGGTGACGCGTCGCATGCTCGCCATGTTCAACAGGAGCTGACATGACTGCGACCCTCGCCGCGCAGGCGGCCTACCTCGTCGCCGCGCTGCTGTTCATCCTGGCGCTGGCGGGACTCTCCAAGCACGAGTCGGCCCGGCTCGGCAACGCCTTCGGCATGCTGGGCATGGGCGTCGCGCTCGTCGCGACGGTCGTCCTCGCCCTCGACGGCGACGTCAGCACCGCGGGCCTGGGCCTGATGGTCCTCGCGATGCTGATCGGCGCGCTGATCGGTCTGCAGCGCGCCTGGGGCGTCGAGATGACCGGGATGCCCGAACTCATCGCGCTGCTGCACTCCTTCGTCGGACTCGCGGCCGTCCTGGTCAGCTGGAACGGCTACTTCGACGTCGAGCACGACCCCGAGGGCCGCGAGGCCCGGGCCCTCGACGCGCTCGGCACGCTGGGCATCCACCACGCCGAGGTGTTCATCGGCGTGTTCATCGGCGCGGTCACCTTCACCGGCTCCGTCGTCGCCAACCTCAAGCTCTCCGCGAAGATCGACTCCAAGCCGCTGATGCTGCCGGGCAAGAACGTCCTCAACCTCGGTGCGCTGGGCCTGTTCGTCGCCCTGACCGTGTGGTTCGTCATCGACCCGGCGCTGTGGCTGCTGATCGCCGTCACCGCCCTGGCGCTCGCCCTCGGCTGGCACCTGGTCGCCTCGATCGGCGGCGGCGACATGCCGGTCGTCGTCTCGATGCTCAACAGCTACTCCGGCTGGGCCGCGGCGGCCTCCGGCTTCCTCCTCGGCAACGACCTGCTGATCATCACCGGTGCCCTCGTCGGCTCCTCCGGCGCCTACCTCTCCTACATCATGTGCAAGGCGATGAACCGCTCCTTCGTCTCCGTCATCGCGGGCGGCTTCGGCATCGAAGCCCCCTCCGGCGCGGACGTCGACTACGGCGAGCACACCGAGATCACCGCCGAGAGCGTCGCCGAACTCCTCGCCGCCGCCCGGTCGGTGGTCATCACACCCGGCTACGGCATGGCCGTCGCCCAGGCGCAGTACCCGGTCGCCGAGCTCACCTCCAAGCTGCGGGCGAAGGGCGTCGACGTGCGCTTCGGCATCCACCCGGTCGCCGGCCGCCTTCCCGGCCACATGAACGTCCTCCTGGCCGAGGCCAAGGTGCCGTACGACATCGTCCTCGAAATGGACGAGATCAACGACGACTTCGCCGACACCGACGTCGTCCTCGTCATCGGCGCCAACGACACGGTCAACCCGGCCGGAGCCGAAGACCCGTCCAGCCCGCTCGCCGGCATGCCGGTCCTCACGGTCTGGGAGGCGAACCAGGTCATCGTCTTCAAGCGTTCGATGGCATCCGGCTACGCGGGCGTCCAGAACCCCCTCTTCTTCCGCGAGAACACGTCGATGCTCTTCGGCGACGCGAAGGCCCGGGTCGAGGACATCGTCGGCGCCCTCTGACCCGCGGAGCGGGGACCGGCCGGACGTGCCCGGGGTCCCCGCGATCCGGTCGAAGGCGTGGGGCGGTGCGTTCCGGTCAGGGGGGCGGGTGCCCTCAGGGAGGCCGTCTCACAAGGCTCTCCCGCCCCGCCCGCCTGTGGAACCACCACTCCGCATAGGGCACTCCTGGCTGGATCGGCCGTTGTCATGGCCTGATCTCTGCGACTGGAAACAGGCTGTTACGGCTCGCTGGCACACCGTAAAAACGAGCTGTCGTTTTCCGTTGATCGTTTTCGGATCCAAGGAGCCCGCAATGAGCCGTTTCCGCACCACCACCATGACCCTTGCCGCCGCCGCGATGCTCGCCCTCACCGCCGCGCCCGCTCAGGCGGCCCCCGGTGACGTGACGACCACCTGCGCGAGCACCGCCACCCCGGCGGGCTACGTCGACGTCAGCTGGGGCTACAGCGCCAGCTGCGGCACCCAGAACTTCGACCCGAACATCAAGCAGATCAAGCAGCTCACCGGCCTGCCGATAGGCACCGTCGTCCAGGCCTGCGGGTCCACGTACTACCCCGTCGGCTGGGTCCAGACCAGCTCGTACTACTCCAGCTCCTGTGTCGCCTTCCCGAACTCCGGCTTCAACAACAACGCCTGGACCCTCAAGCGCGTCTCCTGATCGCACCTTCTGATCGCGGCCCCGTCCCGCCTCCGCCTCGCGAGCGGATCGAGCGAGGTGGAGGCGGGACGCTGCTCCGGCGCGTGGAAGTGTGACCGACATGTACTTCTGCGGCTCGACGGCCTCTGGGGGCGTCGGCGGAGCAGAGCGCGGGGCGTGATGGAGCTGCGGGACATCGAGATCTTTCCGGTCCTGGCCGAGGAGTTGCACTTCGGCCGGAGTGCCGAGCGGCTCCGGGTCTCCCCGGTGCGGGTCAGTCAGGCCGTCAGGAAGCAGGAACGGCGCATCGGGGCGGCGCTGTTCGAACGCACCAGCCGCACGGTGCGCCTGACGGATGTCGGGCGCCGGCTGCGTGACGACCTGCAGCCGGTCTACGCGGGTCTGCACCAGTCCCTGGAACGTGCCCGGATGGCCGCCCGTGGTGTCGGCGGCAGGATTCGTGTCGGCATGATGCCGTTCAACGTCGTCGACCTGCACGCCCATGGGAAGGCCTTCCGCTCGCGGTGTCCGCAGGGGGAGCTGGAGACACGCCAGTTGGCGATCGTGGATCCGTTCGGCCGGCTCCGTCACGACGCCATGGGCGTCCTCGTGACATGGCTGCCCGTGGAGGAACCGGACTTCACCGTCGGCCCGGTCCTGTTCGCGGATCCCCGGATCCTCGCCGTGGCCGATGATCGCGTGCTGGTCCGGCGAACGTCGGTACGGCTGGAGGACTTTGCCGACTTCCGGCACGCCGTCGCACCCGGCACGCCGGGCTACTGGGAGGACGGCTACCTGCCCTTCCCCACTCCTCGGGGCCGGCCGATCGAGCGCGGGCGCCTCGTGACCGACGCGGGGGATCTGATCGGCCAGGTCGGCATGGGGGAGATCGTCCACCGCTTCCCCGGTCATGTCACCCTGCACTGGGGGCATGCCGAACATCCGCTGGATACCCGTCACGGACCTGTCGGCCCTGTCCTGCGCACTGGTCCGGCGGACCGAGGCGGAGAACGAGCTGACCGGCGCTCTCGCCGACACGGTCCGCGAACCCGGCGTGCCGCTCGACGCGATCGACCAGGCGCTGGCCGGCCCCGATGCCGGGCTCGACCTGTTCGGCGAGCTCACCGGCTCGCTGGTGACCGGTCCGCGCGGGCACCTGCGCCACGAGGAGGAAGCCGTCTTCCCCCTCGTCCAGGCCATCCTGAGCAAGGAGGAGCGGGAGCACTTTGGGCGCGTCCACACCCAGCGGATCGAGGCCGATGCGGCGCGGATCCTGCCGTGGCTCCTCGACGGCGTCGCCGAAGGACGGTGGCCGCCGTCCTGGCGCAGCGCCTGCCCGAATCCGCGCACCACGCGTACGCGTACCGATGGCAACCCGCCTGCGCGGTGCTCGACCGGTGGGGTGTCGGGGCGGCCTGACGGCCACCTCACCCCGGGCGAGGCCGTGAAGGAGGCGATCCACGGGATCGCCGGACACACGGCCGATCTCTGAAGAAGCATGTCACCATGCCGACGAACGAGGCGTCACGTCTCGTTCCTGACGACGGGAACGTCATGAAGGTTCTGCTCACCGGTGCCACCGGCTACATCGGCTCCGCCGTCTCCGACCACCTCGCCGCCGCCGGCCACCAGGTCGTCGGGCTCACCCGCGGGGGCGAGCCGCACCCGTCCTGGCACGCCCGGCTGATCGGCGACACCGCCGAACCGGCCTCGCTGGCGGGCGTGGTGACCCCCGACATCGAGGGGGTGATCCACCTGGCTCCCCCGAGCGGTGACGTCGACGTCGACACCGCCGCGATCGAGGCGCTCGCCGCTCCGCTGCGCGGCACCGGCCGCCCGTTCGTCTACACCAGCGGCGTCTGGGTCCTCGGTGCCACCGGCGAGGCCCAGGAGGTCGACGAGGAGTCCCCGACCGATCCGATCGGCATCGTCGGGTACCGCCCGCGGATCGAGCAGCGGGTGCTGGCCGAGACCGCCGAGGGCGTGCGCGCGGTCGTCGTCCGGCCCGGCATCGTGTACGGCCGGGGCGGCGGCATCCCCGCCATCCTCGTCGACCGGGCCCGCAGCCAGGGGGTGCCCGAGTACTTCGGCGAGGAGGGGGTCCGCTGGCCGACCGTCCACGTGGACGACCTGGCCGAGCTGTTCGTGGCCGCCGTCGAGCGGGCCGGGGCCGGCACCGTCTGGCACGGCGTCGGCGAGTCGGCCACCCCTGTCCGTGACCTGGCCCGCGCCGCCGGCCGTGCGGCCGGAGTGCTCGCCGCCCCGCACGTGCTGTCGGTGGAGCGGACCGCCGAGGAGTTCGGTCCGCTCTTCGCGGACGCGCTCGCCCTCGACCAGAGCGTCAGCGGTGCCGCCGCCCGCGCCGCCCTCGGCTGGCAGCCGGCCGGGCCGGGTGCGGTGGCGGAGCTGGTGTCGGGCTCGTACCGGCCGGTCGAGGTGTTCGGCGCCCCCGAAGGACCGGAGACCGACGCCGAGGTGGCCGCGATCCGCCGCCTGGTCGCCGAGATCGAGCACGCCCAGCAGAACGAGCTGGTCGACCGGTTCCTGAGCGTCTTCCGCCGGGAGGACCCGGTGTGGACCACCGGCCACGGCAAGCGGCTGTCGGGCTTCGAGGAGATCGCGGCCTTCACCCACAAGGTGCTGCCCGGTGCGATGGCCGAGTCCACCGCCGTCTACGACGTCGAGCGCGTGCTGTTCCTGCGGCCCGACGTCGCCGCGGTGAACGTCCGCCAGCAGCCGGTCCGCCACGACGGAAGCCGGATCGCCGACCAGCCCGAGGGCCGCCCGTTCTACGTCCTGGTCAAGGAGGACGGCGCCTGGCGCGTCGGCGCCGCGCAGAACACCGTCGCGGTCGACTGACGACCCGCACGGCCGGACCGATCCCTGCGGCGACCGCCCGGACTCCCGTCCCGGCGGCCGCCGCAGCGGTCGGTGAAGTCTCCTGGGGGTGGGATCAGCCGCCCGGCATTCCCCGGAAGACCGGACCGGAGACCGCTCCGTCGCCGTCGAACAGGGCGGCCTGAGGGGCGCCCGGGCTCTCGGAGAAGCAGATCCGTCCGGATGGCTCCCATGACGGCTCCCGTCGATTCGGTGAAACCCGTGGGCACGACCCTGGCGGCCCGCGTCCCTCCGGCCGGCTCAGGGGCGGCGGCTCACCAGTTCCATCCGGTCGGCGACGACGGCTCCGTCGTGCAGGACCGTGCGGTCGGTGCCGCGGTCCATCACGGTGCCGGTCGGGGTCTCGCCGTCGACGAGGAGGAGGTCGGCCCGGTCGCCGACGGCCAGACCGGGGCGGTCGCCGACGCCGGCGGGCCGGGCGACGTCGTGGCTCATGATCGAGGCTCCGCCGATGGTGGCGACGGCCAGGGACATCTCGATGTGTTCGTCACGGCGGAAGCCGTTGGTGAAGGCCAGTTGCCAGGTGCGGTCGAGCATGTCGCAGTTGCCGTACGGGCTCCAGTAGTCCCGCTGGCCGTCCTCGCCCAGGCCGACCCGTACGCCCGCCTCCGTCAGGGCCACCAGGGACAGTTGCCCACGGCCCGGCGGGGCCACGGTGGCCATCGCGACGTCGAGTTCGGCGAAGTCGTCGATGAGGCGACGGCTCACCGACTCGGAGATCGAGCCGAGTTCGTACGCGTGGGACATCGTGACCTTGCCCCGCATGCCCAGGGCCCGGGTGCGTTCGAGTACCAGGTCGGTGGAGAAGACGCCGAGATGCCCGGGCTCGTGCAGATGGATGTCCACCTCGACCTGGTACTTCTCCGCCAGCCCGAAGACGACGTCCAGGTGTCCCTTGGGGTCGCGGTCGAGGGCGCAGGGATCGATCCCGCCGATCACCTCGGCACCCGCCTTCAACGAGGCCTCCAAGTGGTCGGCGGTGCCCTTCTCGCGGAGGACGCCGGCCTGCGGGAACGCCATGATCTGGACGTCGGCCAGACCGGCGAACCTCTCCTTCGCGGCCAGGACGGCGTCGAACCTCTCCAGCTTGCAGTCCACGTCGACCTGGGCGTACGAGCGCACGCGGGTCGTGCCGCGGGCGATCATCCGCTCCAACGTGCCGGCCACGCGCTCCTGGAGCGGAACCTCCGCGGTGCGCCAGTTCCGGCGGTCGTTGAGCATCATCGTCCACACCCCCGGGCCGCCGGTGTGCGGCCGGAACGGCAGGCCGATCCGGGTCGAGTCCAGGTGGACGTGCACGTCGCTGAACGACGGCAGCAACAGCCGGCCACGGCCCTCGACCACCTCGCCGGCCGACGGAACGGCGGGCAGGGCCGTCGGGTCGTGCGGGCGGACCGCCGCGATACGGGCGCCGGACAGTTCGACGTCGCTGCGCTCACCGCCCCACGGGCGGACGTCACGGATCAACACGGGAGTCACCTTTCAGCAGCGCTACGGGGACCAGAGCGTCGCCGCCACGGCCTCGGGGCGGTGGCGGGCGAGGCCGTCGGTCGCCGCCGCGAACAGCACGATCGGGCCCACCACGGTCGGGGCGGCGGCCCGGTCGTCACGGCCGTGGTGCGATGCGTACGGCTCGGCGGCTCACGCGGATCCGTCACGTCGGTCCTTCGGCGTCCGGGGAAGGGATAGTCAGGACGGTATACCGAGAGGGTGGGGGGTTAACAGGGTTCATCGTCGTTCGAAAGGCTGGACTTCCTGTTCTGTATACCAATGTCTACGATGGCTGCCCCGTCATGAGCCTCAGGAGGTCGTATGCGCACCCGTTGGCGCGCCCGCCACGTACTCGCCCATCAGGACGGCGGTCACGTACTGCTGCGGGACGGCGAGGTGGTGTGGGAGGACGACGTCATCGTGTACGTCGGGCCGCACTACGACGGTCCGGTCGACGAGGACCGCGACCTCGGGCAGTCGCTCGTCATGCCGGGGCTGATCGACCTCGACGCGCTCACCGACATCGACCACCTCGTGCTCGACTCGTGGTCCGACCCCGAACGCGGGCGCGGACTGCAGTGGTCCATGGACTACTTCACCCACCGCCGCCGCGACGTGTTCACCCCCGAGGAGCGGCACGCGGTCCGCGAGTACGCCCTCGTGCAGCTCGCCCTGCACGGCATCACCACCTACATGCCGATCGCCTCCGAAGTGCACAGCGCATGGGCCGAGCCGTACGAGGAACTCGTGGCGATGGCCGAGACCTCGCGCCGGCTCGGGCTGCGCGGCTACCTCGGTCCGGCCTACCGCTCCGGCGTCAACGTGGCGCTGCCCGACGGCGGGCGGACGGTGGCGTTCGACGAGGAGCGGGGCCGGGCCGGGCTGCGGGACGCCGTCCGGTTCCTCGACCACCTCGACAAGCTCGCCGATCCGCTGCTGACCGGTGTGCTGCTGCCCTGCCGCATCGAGACCCTCACCGAGGAACTGCTGCGCGAGACCGCGGCCACGGCCCGCCGACGCGACGTCCTCGTACGGCTGCACGCTCTCCAAGGCACCCTGGAACGGGAGCTTGTCCGGGAGCGGCACGGCATGACCCCCCTCGAACTGATCGGCAGCACCGGCCTGTTCGGCACCCGACTGCTCGTACCGCACACCGTGCTCGTGGACCGGCACCCCGATGTGCACGGCGAGGACCGGGGCGATCTGGCCGCGCTGGCCCGCGCCGGCGTGTCCGTCGTGCACTGCCCGCAGACCTCCCTGCGGTACGGGGACGTGCTGCATTCCTTCGGCGCCTACCGGCGGGCCGGCGTCAACCTCTGCCTCGGCACCGACTCCTTCCCACCCGACCTGATCCGCGGCATGGACCTCGGCGTCCACCTCGCGAAGGTCGTCGACGGCAGGATGGACGCGGCACCCGTCGAGCGGTACGTCGAGGCCGCCACGCTCGGCGGAGCCCGCGCCCTGGGCCGCGGGGACCTGGGCCGGCTCCAGGTCGGCGCCCAGGCGGACCTGGTCGCCTTCGGTCTCGGCGACATCCGCGACGGCGTGCAGGACGACCCCGTCCGTACGTTCCTGCTCAGCGGCACCGCGCGGCAGGCCACGGACTCCGTCGTCGCCGGCCGGCCCGTCCTCGTCGACCGCGGCATCCCCGGAGTCGATCTCGCCGCCCTCCAGGAGCGGGCGCAGGGCCTGTTCGAGAAGATGCGGGCGGCGTACGGCGAACGCGACGTCCTGCGCCGGGACGCCGAGGAGCTGTTCCCGCCGACCTTCCCGCCCTTCCGGGACGGTGAGTGACGGGGCCAGGCCCCGTCGCCGCCCCTTCACCGGCCGATCCGCCCGAGCAGGCCGAGCCGCCCGGGCTGGTCGGGCTGGTCGAGCGGGTTGGGTCGCCCGGTCCGCCCGGTCCGCCCGGTCCGCCCGGTCCGCCCGGTCCGCCCGGTCCGCCCGGTCCGCCCGGTCCGCCCGGTCCGCCCGGTCCGCCCGGTCCGCCCG